>CANBNK010000025.1 GCA_947371015.1 Acetobacteraceae bacterium
CCGGCACCAACGCCTCCGGACTCACATAGCTGAACATCGAGCCCGTCTGCCGATCCGATCCGCGCATCGCCCCAACCCGCCGCCGCCATCATCAACAGCGAATCAGACCCAGGCCGATCCGAACAGCCGAATTTCCGCAGCCTGCTAGCGCCGCCGCGCCGCCCCGGCCAGAACTTCCACCTGCTCCAGCAGCGCCGCCACCTTGGCCGGGTCGCGCCCCAGCCGATGCAGCGCCCGCGCCACCTGCGCCCGGTTCGGCACCCGGTTGAGGTTCGGCCGATCCCCGGTGATATCCTGCAACGCCGCCGCCACCGCCGGCCGTGCCCGCCGCCCGCTGCCGCGCGCCACCTGCAGCAGCACCAGCTTTTCGTCCGCACCCAGCGAAGCGGCCGCCGGCAGAACCTCGGGCGCCGGCGGCGGCTCGGGCACCGGCAAGGGGCGGGAATGCTCGCTCAACGCCTTTGAGGCCAGCCCCGCCGCATTGGGCAGGTTGGGCACATAGGGCGGCCGCGCCGGCTTCGGCGGCGTTGCCGCCACCACTGGCGCAGCTACCATCGGCGCAGCGACCACTGGCGCGGCCCCTATTGGAGCGGGCGCCGCCGGCTGCACCAGTGTCGCCTCGCCCCCGAAGATGCGCCGCAGCCAGCCCAACATGCGTTCAACTCCCCAACCACCCGCACAATATCGCGTGCCTTCGCTCACGCTAAGGATTCCAGCACCGGTTCGCTAGCGCCGGCGGCCACGGTTGCCCATGCGGCAGGCAACCGCCGGCCCACCCGCCACCGCAACAGGCACCACCCCGCAGGTGATTTCCCCCAGCCGGCGTTTGCTCTAAGCCCAGGCGCATGACTCACCACCTGCACCGCCTCTGGATCGCGCTTGGCGCCCTGGCCGGGCTGATCGCTGTCGGCCTTTCCGCCTGGGCCGCGCATGGCGCCGACCCCGCCCAGCGCCCGCTGCTGGACAGCGCGCTGACCATGCAGGGCTGGCACGCCCTGGCGCTGCTCGCCGTCGGCCTGTGGGCGGAACGCCGCCCCGGCCTGCTGCCGCATTTGGCCGGTGCCGCCTTCGCGCTGGGCATGCTGTGCTTCTGCGCCGCGGTCTGGTCGCTGGCGCTGCGCGGCGTCTCGCTCGGCCCGCTGGCGCCCATCGGCGGCACCACGCTGATGCTGGGCTGGGCGCTGCTGCTGGTCTCGGCGCTGAAGCGGTGACGGCCGCCGCCTACCTGGCCGCGGAAGGCTTCCAGCCCGAACTGGCCGAGGAGCTGCGTCGCGCCGGGCGCCGCATCTCCGCCTGGCACGGGCTGCTCGCGCTCTCGCCGGAACCCGCCCATCAGGCCGCCTGGGCGCTGGACATCTGGGACGCGCCGGTCGAACTCGCCGCCCCCAGCGTCAAGGCCGCGGCCGATGCGCTGCGCGGCATCCAGCGCAACTGGTCGCTCTACAGCGCCGCGCATCACCGCCGCGCCCTGCTGATCCAGGAACGCCTGCCGCCGTTGAAGCCGAAGCCGCTGGCCTTCCCCGCCGCCGCGCCCACCGGCCACCTGGGCGGCTGGACCCTGCTGACGCCGGAGACGCTGCTGGCCAGCCCGACCAAATCCAGCCCCTTCCTCGGCGGCGCCGTGCAGTTCGTGGAGGACCGCGAAGGCCCGCCCAGCCGTGCCTACCTGAAGCTGTGGGAAGCCCTGGTCCGCGCCGGCCGCTGGCCCGGCCCGGGCGAGACCTGCCTGGACCTGGGTGCCTGCCCCGGCGGCTGGACCTGGGCGCTGGCGCAGCTGGGCGCCACCGTGGTGGCGGTGGACAAGGCGCCGCTGGACCCGCGCGTGGTGGCCATGCCCGGCGTCTCCGTGCGGCAGGAAAGCGCCTTCGGCATGGAACCGAAGGAGGAGCCGGCGGTGGACTGGCTGTTCAGCGACGTCATCTGCTACCCAGCCCGGCTGCTGAACCTGGTGCGCCGCTGGCTGGACGCGGACAAGGCGCGCAACTTCGTCTGCACCATCAAGTTCCAGGGCGAGACGGACCACGACATAGCAGCCGAGTTCGCCGCCCTGCCCGGGGCCCGGCTGTTCCACGGCGCCCACAACAAGCATGAGCTGATGTTCACCCTGCTGCGCGGCTAGAGCATACTGCGTTTGCATGCGCTCACGCGGCACGCTCTAGCTTTTTGACAATCGCGGGATTCAACGTTTTCGGCGATTCCGCCTCAACGCATCCCGCTTTAGCCCAGCGCCGGGTATCGGTGCGCGGCTTTCAGGCAGCCCATGGGCAGGGATGCCCAAGGTTCCAGCACCCTGCCCTTGCCTGCGGCGTTTTCGTCGGTTTCCGGCGCCTGTCGCCTGGACGAGATCGCCGGGCTGCCAGCATGCTGGCGCCTACGCCATTGCGGGACGCTGCCCATGATCCGTCGCCGAACCCTGCTGACCGCCCCCCTGTTGGCGGCGCCGCGCCTGGGGCAGGCCCAGGACAGTTTCCCCAACCGCAGCATCACGCTGACCGTGCCGCTGACCGCCGGCGGGCCGGCCGATGTGGTGTTCCGGCCCATGGGCAATGCGTTGCAGGCCGAATGGGGCCAGCCCGTGGTGCTGGACTATCGCCCCGGCGCCGGTGGCACGCTGGCGATGGACATGGCCATCCGCGCCCGGCCGGATGGGCATACCCTGGCCATCTGCTCGAACAGCCAGTTCAGCATCGCGCCCTTCCTGTTCCCGATGCCCTATGACAACGACCGCTCCTATGTGCCGGTGGTGATGGCGGCGGGCGCCCCGAGCTTCGTCGTGATCAATCGCTCGGTGCCGGCCACGACGCTGGCGGAGTTCCTGGCCCTGGCGCGTCGCCAACCGGACAGCATGAGCTTCGCCACCGCCGGCGTCGGCTTCACCAGCCATCTGGCCACCGAACTCCTCATGGCGCGCGCCGGCGTCTCTATGCTGCATGTGCCCTATCGCGGGGGATCGCCCGCCAGCCAGGCGCTGCTGACCGGCGAGGTGCAGATGAACTTCATGGAGGCGGCCTTCCTGACGGGACTGCTGCCCACCGGCAACCTGCGCCCACTGGCGGTCACCAGCGCCACGCGGCATCCGCTGTTCCCCGATGTGCCGACGGTCGCGGAAGCGGCGATCCCCGGCTTTGAGACCGGCACCTACTGGGGCCTGGTCGCGCCTGCCGCCACCCCGGCGCCGGTGCTGGCAAAGCTGCGCACGACCACCCAGCGGTTCTTCGGCAGCACAGCCGAGCGCGAGCGCCTGACCCAGGCCGGTTTCCTGCCGATCGCGGGCGACGCCGCGGTGTTCGACCGGCTGAAGGCGGAGGAATCCGCGAAGTGGGGCAAACTGATCAGGGATCGGAATATCCGCGTGACCTGAGGGTGTTGTGGCTGGGCGTTGGGCCCCTGCCCTTCGGCGACCACCTCGCGGGCGATCACCCGCCAGCCAGGCTGGCCTTGCCCTTCACCGGCACCCCGGTGCGCGCCCATAGCGCCAGCCCCAGCGCGCCCATCCCGGCCAGCGCGAAGGCGCCGGCATAGCCGACCAGCCCGATCCCCACGCCAAAGGCCAGCGACCCCATGCTCTGGCCAAGGAACAGCGCCAGCGCGAAGCCGGCCATGGCGGTGCCGCGGGCTTCCGGCAGCGCTTCGGTGGCGCGCGCCTGCAGCACGCCATGGAACATGTAGAACGCCATGCCCAGCCAGATCTGCAACGCCACCACCACCGGCCAGGAAGGCGCCAGCGCCAGCCCGCCCAGCCCCAGCGCCAGGCCAACCCCACCGCGCAGCAGCAGCCGACGCTCGCCGAAATACCCCACCAGACGCCGCGCCAGCCGGGTGTAGGCGAAGGCGCCGGCGCCAAACCCCGCGACCACCAGGCCCGACAGCGCGGTGGACAGGCCAAAATCCTGGATCAGGTAGGACCCGACAAAGGGGAACGCTCCGCCGAACAACAGGAAGCCATTGCCGAAGGCGGCCAGCACCAGCCAGCGCCCGGCAGGGCGGCCGAGCAGCACGGCATAAGCTTCCAGCGTGCGTTGGCCGGTGGTGGGCTGCGGCCGCGCCGTCAGCATCGGCAGGCCGAGCCGCCAGACCAGCAACCCTCCCGCCGCCAGCGCCAGCAGCCCCAGCAGCAGGAACACGCTGCGCCAGCCGGCCACGCCGCCCAGCACTCCCGCCACCGGGCCGGTGACCAGCTGCGCCATGACCATGCCGGTGCTGAAGCGGCCCAGCACCGCCTGCCGGTCTGCATAGGGCACCACGTCACCCAGATAGGCGATCATCAGCGGGATCACCGCGCCGGCGGCCAGGCCCGCCAGGGCACGCAGCACGGTCAGGGTGCCGAGGCTGCCGGCCAGCACGCTCAGCAGCGTGAACACCGCATAGGCGAGCACCGCCAGGCAGGCGACGCGCAGCTTGCCATAGCGGTCCCCCAGCGGCCCGAAGCCGAGCTGCCCGAGGCCATAGGGCAGCAGGAACCCCGCCACCAACCAGGCCGCGCCGGAGACCGGCACGGCGAACTCGCCGGCCACCATGGGCAACAAGGGGTCCAGCAGCCGCATGCCGGAGCCGGTGGTGTAGCTGGCGAAGGCCAGCAGGCCGATCGGCACGAGGAGAGCGAGGCGGGATGGGTCAGCCGACATGTCCCGGCAAAGGGGCGCCCGCGCGCCGTTGGCGTCAAGCGGGGGCGTCGCGCGAAGCGCGCGGGGTTGAGTTCGCGAAGGCGCGCGGGGTCGAGTTCGCGAAGGCGTGCGGGGTCGAGCGCGCGAAGGCGCACGGGGTCGAGCGCGCGAAGGCGCGCGGGGTCGAGCGCGCGAAGGCGCGCGGGAATGAGCACACGGACCTGCCGCGTTGACAGCGCGGCGCCCGCCGCTTCTGCTGCCGGGCAAGGAGACGCCCATGCCCAACCAAGACGTGCCCCTGCTCGGCCAGGGCTTCAACTGGACCGAACTCACCGAGGGCGACCGGTTTCGGAGTTTCGGCCGCACCGTGACCGAACATGACCTTATGGGCTTCGTCGCGCTGTGCGGCATGCAGGAACCGCTGTTCGTGGATGTGACCCATCCCGGGGCGCTCGGCGCCCGGCCGGTGCCGGGCGTGCTGACCTATGCGCTGATCGAGGGGTTGCTGCTGCGCGGCATGGTGCACGGCACCGGCCTGGCCATGCTGGAAAGCGATATCCGCCCGGTGGCGCCGGTGCGCGTCGGCGATACCGTGCATGCCCTGGTGGAGGTCACCGAGGTGCGGCCGACCAGCAAGGGCAACCGCGCCGTGGTCACCAGCGCGGTGCAGGTGCTGAACCAGCATGCTACGGTGGTGATGGAATACACGGTGAAGCGGCTGCTGGCCGGGCCACCGGATACCATGGGAGAAAACGCATGATCATTCGTCGGCACCTGCTGCTGGCGCCGGGGCTGCTGGCCATGCCGGCCCTGGCCCAGGGCGCGTTTCCCAACCGGCCGGTCCGGCTGGTGGTGGCTTTCCCGGCCGGCGGGCCGACCGACGTGCTGGCGCGCGTCATCGGCGAACGCATGGCGGTGGATCTGGGCCAGCCGGTGGTGATCGAGAATCGCGGCGGCGCCAATGGCAACATCGCCGCCGAGGCGGTCAGCAAGATGGACGCCGATGGCTACAACCTGCTGTACAATACCAGTTCCATCGCCATCAGCCGCGCGCTGTACAAGCGCCTGGCCTATGACGTGCTGCGCGACCTGGCGCCGGTGGCGCTGACCGCGGCGGCGCCGTCCTTGATGGTGGTGAACCCGGGGCTGCCGGTGCGCAACGCCACGGAGTTCGCCGCCTGGGCCAAGGCAAACAGCGGCAAGATCAGCTATTCCAGCGGCGGCGTCGGCAATGCCAGCCACCTGCAGGCCTTCATGGTGATGAAGCATATCGGCGCCGAGGCGGTGCACGTGCCCTACCGCGGCACTGCGGCGGCGCTGACCGACGTGGCCGCGGGCAATGTGCAGTTCATGTCGGATGCGCTGAACACCGCCCTGCCGCTGGCCCGCGGCGGCCAGGTGCGGGCGATTGCGGTCACGACGGGGCGGCGTTCCGCGCAGCTGCCGGAGGTGCCGACCATGGCCGAGAGCGGACTGATGCCGGCCGATTTCGACAGCGGCATCTGGCAGGGCATCATGGCGCCGGCGCGGACCCCGCCGGAGGTGGTGGCGCGGCTGAACCAGGCGGTGAACGCGGCGCTGCGGGAGCCTGGCGTGGCGGCGCGGGTGGACCAGATGGGCGCCTGGCCGACCGGCGGCAGCCCGGCGGACTACAAGCGCTACCTGGATGCCGAGATCGCGCTGTGGGCGCGGATTGTGCCGGAAACCGGCGCCAGCGAGGAATAGCGCCTGGTTGGCTGCGGCTGCCTTGTCGCTGGGGCGCGGTTGCTGCGCCTCGGCGCAGGCGAGCCGCGCTTGCGGGTTGGTGGGGGGGGCTGGAACACCCTTGGGTACGGGGTGTTCGGTGGTCTCGGCCGGCGCCCAGGCTTGGGCAAGGCAGGCGCGCCATCGGCACGGCCAGACCCGGGCTTTTCACGTGCGCTGGGACGCAGGGCGCGGCAGGCTGGTTGGGCAACCGGAGAACCGCGCCATGGGCAATCCCTTCGTGCATGTGGAGCTTTCCAGCGTCGATGTGCCGGCCTCCAAGGGCTTCTACGGCGCGCTGTTCGACTGGAAGTTGACCGACGTACCGATGCCGGGCGGCGGGACCTACACCATGATAGACGTGGGCGGCAGCACCGGCGGCGGCATGCTGGCCAGCCAGGTGCCGGGAGCGCCCTCGGCCTGGCTGCCCTATGTGGCGGTGGCTGACCTGAAGGCCAGCACGGCCCAGGCAGCGGCGCTGGGGGCGACTGTCATGATGGACCATGTCGAGGTGATGGGCATGGGCTGGCTGAGCATTTTCCGCGACCCGACCGGGGCGCTGCTGGGCATGTGGCAGGCCAGGGCGGCGGGGTAACCGCGGCTGGTTCTGGGCGGTTTCCCGCGGGACCGCCGGTTTCGGACAAATGGGTTGGGGTGGGCGTTGCTGGGCCGAAACCGGCAACCGCGCGGGTTTCGGACAAATGGGTTGGGACCTCCGCTGACGACAGGCGGGGTGGGGATTTCTGCGGCCGTGCGGGTTTCGGACAAATGGGCCGGGACCGCCCGGGGGCGGGGTGCTGGGGGCTGATGCGGTTGACAAAGAGCACCCGGGCGACCCCGGTTATGCGAACATATCAGGAACATTCGCGGTCGGCAAGGGGCGGGTCTGGCTGATGGCTCGGGCCACGTCAGGCGGGTCCCGGCGTACCACCTCAGCCTGCCTTGGCCCGGCCCGGTGGGCTGGCACCCAGCAGCAACCCAGCACCAACGCCACCACAGACCAAGGCTGCCGGGCACAAAAAAGCCGGCGCAGGGCTTTCCCCACGCCGGCTTGACTGTGGTGGGGCAGTACCCCCACCCCGACCCCCCCCGCAGGCGGGGGAGGGAGAGGTCCTACTCCTCGCCAGCCATCTCGCGGCGGCGGCGGATCGCGGCGCCCAGGATATCGCCCAGCGACGCACCACTGTCGTTGCTGCCGTATTCCTTGATCGCCTCGCGCTCCTCCTCGATCTCCTTGCCCTTGATCGTCAGGGCCAGGCGGCGGGCGGCGCGGTCAACGGCGGTCACCTTCGCATCGACCTTTTCGCCGATGGCGAACTTGTCGGGGCGCTGGTCGCCACGGTCACGGGCCAGTTCCGCACGGCGGATGAAGCCGGTCAGCACTTCCTCGACCTTCACCTCGATGCCATTCGCCTGAACGGCGGTGACAATGCAGGTGACGATGTCGTTCTTGCGGACGCGGTCCAGCACTTCGGCGGCCGGGTCAGCGGCCAGCTGCTTGATGCCGAGGGAGATACGCTCCTTCTCCACATCCACATCCAGCACCTTGGCCTGGCAGTTCGTGCCCTTCTGGTAGGCGTTGATGGCCGTCTCGCCGGGCTCGTCCCAGCTGAGGTCGGACATGTGCACCATGCCGTCCAGGTCCGGGCCGACGCCGATGAACAGGCCGAACTCGGTGATGTTCCGAATCTCGCCTTCGATCAGGCTGCCAGGCGGGTGGGCTTCCAGGAACACTTCCCAGGGGTTGCCCTGCGCCTGCTTGAGGCCCAGCGAGATGCGGCGCTTCGGCTCGTCCACGTCCAGGATCATCACGTCGACTTCCTGCGACGTGGCGACGATCTTGCCCGGGTGGACGTTCTTCTTGGTCCAGCTCATCTCGGAGACGTGGACCAGGCCTTCGACGCCCGGCTCCAGCTCCACGAAGGCGCCGTAGTCGGTGATGTTGGTCACGCGGCCCGAGAACTTGCCACTGACCGGGTACTTGATGGCGACACCTTCCCAGGGGTCGGACATCAGCTGCTTCATGCCGAGGCTGATGCGCTGGGTCTCGCTGTTGAAGCGGATGACCTGCACCTTCACCGGCTGGCCGATGGTCAGCGCCTCGCTCGGGTGGTTGATCCGGCGCCAGGCGATGTCGGTGACATGCAGCAGGCCGTCCACGCCGCCGAGGTCAACGAACGCACCGTAGTCGGTGATGTTCTTGACCACGCCGTCGAGGATCATGCCTTCCTTCAGGCCCTGGATCAGCTCGCTGCGCTGTTCGGCGCGCGTCTCCTCCAGCACCGCACGGCGGCTGACCACGATGTTGCCGCGGGCGCGGTCCATCTTGAGGATCTGGAACGGCTGCGGGCTGCCCATCAGCGGGCCGACATCGCGCACCGGGCGGATATCGACCTGGGAGCCTGGCAGGAAGGCCACGGCGCCGCCGAGATCGACGGTGAAGCCGCCCTTGACGCGACCGAAGATGACGCCGTTCACGCGGCTCTGCGCGGTGAAGGACTTCTCCAGGTTGGTCCAGGCTTCCTCGCGGCGGGCCTTTTCGCGGCTGAGCACGATGGTGCCGTCGCGGTCTTCGTAGCGCTCGACGAAGAGTTCGATGACGTCGCCCGGCTTGACCTCGGCCTTGCTGCCGGGGGCGGCGAATTCCTTGAGCGGGACGCGGCCCTCGCTCTTCAATCCGACATCGACGACGGCGAAATCATCATCCACGCGGATGACGCGGCCGGTGACGACGGAACCGGCGAAGCCGGTATCTGCACCCAGGCTCTCGTCGAGCAGGGTGGCGAAATCCTCCATCCCGAAATCCTGGGCGGCGGTGTTGGCGGTTGCCATGAAGCGGATGTTTCCTGAGCGCCCCGCGTTGGCGGGGTGACGGTCCTGCGCCCCCACCATCGGTGGGCACGGCTTGGTCCGGCATGCTGGTCGCAATGCCCGACAACCCGATGAGTGGGGCGATGTCTCGGTTCGCCCCGGCCCGGCCCGGCAACCAGGGGGTGACCCCCTGAAAGCACGAACACCGCGCCCCAACGGGGGCACGGCCTGCGTCGCCACTAGGCGCGACAGGGGCGGCGAGTCAAGGGGCGGGGGCTGGAATTTCGCCGAGTCGGGTGTCGAGGTGGGCCAGGGCGGCGGCGAAGGCCTGGTCGGCATCCAGCGCCGTGGTGTCCAGCAGCACCGCGTCGGGCGCCGGCTTCATCGGCGCGGTGGCGCGGGCGGCGTCCTGCGCGTCGCGCTGGCGGGTTTCGGCTTCCACCTGGGCCAGCGGCACCGTGCTGCCGGCGGCCTGCAGTTCCAGCCAGCGGCGCCGGGCGCGGGCTGCCGGGCTGGCGGTGACGAAAAGTTTTACCCGGGCCTGCGGGAAGACCACGGTGCCGATATCCCGCCCATCCAGCACGGCGCCGCGGGCCTGGCCGAAGCTGCGCTGGAAGGCGAGCAGCGCGGCGCGCACCGCGGGCACGGCGGCGACGGCGCTGGCGGCCATGGCGGCTTCCGGCGTGCGCAGGTCGGGGCGGTCCAGGTCGGCGGGGGCCAGGGCCAGGGCGGCGGCTTCGGCGGCGGCGGGGTCCTGGGGGTCTGCGGCGCGGTCCAGCACCAGGCGGCCGACGGCGCGATACAGCAGTCCGGTGTCGAGGTAGGGCAGGCCGAGACGCGCCGCCAGCCGGCGCGCCAGCGTGCCCTTGCCGGCCGCGGCCGGGCCGTCGATGGCGACTATGAGGGGCGCGCCAGCCGGCGCGACGATCAGCGGCGCCGTCATGCGGGCGTTGCCGGGTGTGGCTGCGGGCGCGGCGGCGCGCCACGGGCGGCGGCGCGCGGTCCGGTGCTCCGCCCCAGCACCGTCATGCCGCGGCGATGGCAGCCCCGCCGGCCGCCTGGTTCACCAGGGCCGCGAAGCCGGGGAAGGAGGTGTCGATGAAGCCGGCGTCGTCCACCGCCACCGGGCGCTGGGCCGCCAGGCCCATGACCAGCGCCGACATGGCCAGCCGGTGGTCCATATGCGTCAGCACCAGGCCGCCGCCGGGGATGCGCCCAGGGACGGTGCCGGCACTGCCCTGCACCACCAGGTCGTCGCCCTCGATGCGGGACACAATGCCGTTGGCGGCCAGCATGGCGTGGGTGGCGGCCAGTCGGTCGCTTTCCTTCACCCGCAGCTCGGCCAGGCCGCGCATGCGGGTTTCGCCGGTGGCGGCGGCGGCGGCCACGGCCAGCACCGGGTATTCGTCGATCATGCTGGGCGCCCGGCCGGGGGGGACCACCACGCCGTGCAACTGCGAATATTCGGCCAGCAGGTCACCGACCGGCTCGCCGCCCTCGGTGCGGGCGTTCTGCACGGTCAGCTTGGCGCCCATTTCCCGGAGGGTGGCGAACAGGCCGGTGCGCAGCGGGTTCAGGCCGACATTTTCGACCACCAGCGCCGAACCCGGCACCAGCAGGGCGGCGACCAGCAGAAAAGCCGCCGAGGACGGATCGCCGGGGACCATGATGGGGGCGGCGACCAGTTCCGGCTGGCCGTCCAGCTCAATGACGCGGCCCTCGGCGGTGTCGGTCACGCGGACGGTGGCGCCGAAGTGGCGGAGCATGTTCTCGGTGTGGTCGCGGGTCGGCTCGGGCTCCACCACCCGTGTGGTGCCGCGGGCGCACAATCCCGCCAGCAGGCAGGCGCTCTTCACCTGTGCGGAGGCGACCGGCAGGGTGTAGTCCAGCGGCATCGGGTCGGCGGCGCCCTGCACCGCCAGCGGCAGCCGGCCGCCCTCGCGGGCCCAGAACTGCGCGCCGGACTGGGCCAACGGCACGGTCACCCGGCTCATCGGGCGCTTGCGCAGGCTGGCGTCGCCGGTCATCACGGAAAAGATCGGGTGCCCCGCCAGCAGGCCGCATAGCAGGCGGGCGGCGGTGCCGGAATTGCCCATGTCCAGCACATCGGCGGGTTCCACCAGCCCGCCGACGCCGCGGCCGGCGACGCGCCAGCGCCCGGGGGCCAGCTGTTCCACCGTGGCGCCCAGCGCCCGCATGGCGGCGGCGGTGCGCAGCACGTCCTCACCTTCCAGCAGGCCGGTGATCTCGGTAGTGCCGACGGCGAGCGCGCCGAACATCAGCGCGCGATGGCTGATGGACTTGTCGCCAGGCACGGTGAGGCGCCCGGAGAGCGGCCCGGGGGCAGCGGAAGCACGAAGCGGGGTGGTTGCAGCGGAGGCGGCCATGGCCCGGCGTTTGACATGGGCCTCCGTGCGTGGCAATCGGCCCGACCTATTTTTCGCACCCGCGACGTTGCCGGCCGCAAGGCTGGCGCGCGGGTGCTCCTCATCCAACGAGGCTGATCCCGATGGCCAAGCCCGAAATGGGCCTCAAGCGAGTTTGTGTCGCCTGCGGTACCAAGTTCTACGACCTCACCCGTGCGCCGGCGATTTGCCCGAAGTGCGGCACCGAACAGCCGGCCGAGCAGCCGCGCGTCCGCCGCGGCAGCAGTGCCGTGGCCGATGAGAAGGTGAAGAAGCGCGCCGTGGTGGCGGAGGCCGACAGCGAAGAGGTGGAGTTGGAGGACGTCGAGGCCGATGAGGCTGTCGAGGACGTCGAGGAGCTGGAGGACGACGCTGAGATCGACGAGGCGATCGAAGTGCCCTCCGACGGCGACGAGGAAACCTGAGTCCGGCGGCCGGGCCTTCAGGGGCCTGGCCCTTGGGGGGGGCCTGGCCTTCAGACCTGGCGGCGCAACCGCGCCCAAAGCATCAGCACAGCGTCATAGGGCAGCGCGGGAACCTCGCGCAGCCGCCAGTACCAGCGCTTGCCCAGATTGGCGGCGGCTGGGAAGGGCGGGGCCGGGCAGGCGCGTGCCGGCAGCCCGGCCAGCCGCAGCAACAGCACGCAGCGCGGCAGGTGATAGCCGCTGCTGGCCGCGAAGACCGGCCCGGTATGCCCGTGCAGCAGCCGCGCCATCGCCACCGCGGAACTGAAGGTATCGGTGCCCGTGGTCTCCGCCAGGATATCGGCGGGCGGCACGCCCAGGCTCAGCAGCAGCCTTGCCATCACCTCGGCCTCGGCCGGGCCAAAGCGGCCTTGCGCCCCGGTGGGCAGGTAGAGCGGCCGTTCCAGGCCAGCGCCGAACTGCGCCGCCGCCGCCACACGCCGCCTTAGCGTCAGGCTGGGCTGGCCATCCGGCCGCACCGCCGCGCCGAAGATGACGATAGCTGCCCGTTCGGCGCTCAAGGTGCCGCCAGCAGCAGCCGGTTGATGCTCTGCAAAGCCTTGGCCAGGGCGGCGAAGTCGCGGGCGAAGGCGTCTCGGGCAATGCCGTTGGCGGCCAGGGCGTCGCCGATCTCGCCGATGCTGCGGCGGCCATCCACCAGTTTCAGGATGGCGCCGGCAAGCCGCGGCAAGGGCAGGCCTACGCGCAGGCCGTCGAACCCCACCGGCAGGACGCCGCTGGGGGGCAGGCCTTTTGCCAGTTTCTCGCCATCCATTTCCCGCAGCACCGGCACGCTGGCAGGGTTGTCCCAGGCCGGGGCGTGGGCGGGGTCCCCGGCGCGGACGCAATAGACGATGTGAATGCCCATGTTGCCGCACATCGCCTCGGCCAGGGCGGCACGCTGCAACGGGGGCAGCAGCGCGGTGCGGGCGCGCAGCTTGGGGTCGCTGAGGTAGGCGTCGGGGTCGTAGCGCAGCGGTTCCACCCAGGCCTGCACCCGCAGGCCGGCGGCCTCCACCAGGGCGTTGAACTGCGGCACGCTATAGGCCTGGTCGCGCGGGTTCAGCAGCAGGTCGTAGAGGCCGGCATCACCCCCAGAAATGTGGTCGGTCAGCCAGGGGTTCTGGCGGAGCCAGGCGGTCTCCGGCACCTGGCGCCAGAGCCGCTTGGCCAGGTCCACCCGCGCGGCGGGGGGCAGGCCCTGTTCGGCCTGGTCCGGGCCGGGGGCCAGCAGGCGCAGCGCATCCTGCAACATATAGACGCCGGTGCGGCCATGCGGGGCATAGACCATCAGGCCGAGGCCGCCGCCCGGCGCCAGCACGCTGACCAGGTTTTTCAGGCCCTGCAGCGGGTCCGGCAGGTGGTGCAGCACGCCGCAGCAGTCGATGTAGTCGAACGGGGCGAGCCCGCTTTCGGCTAGCTCCAGGATGGAGCCGTTCACGAAGCGGATGTTGCCCAGGCCGCGCTGGGCGGCGCGGGCTTCCGCCACTTGGCGGGCCTGGGCGGAACGGTCCAGCCAGGTGACCTCGCCCGGGCGGCCGGCGCTGGCCAGGTGCTGGGCCAGCATGATGGTGCCGTCGCCGCTGCCGCCGCCGGCCATCAGCGCGCGCAGCGGCGTGGCGCGGGGGCGCTGGGCGCTGAAAATCCAGTGGTCCACCTCCAGCAGGTGGCTGGGGCTGCCCACCACCATGCGCTTGGCTTCGTCGCGCGGGTCGCGCAACGGGTAGGGGTAGGCCTCGTATTGCGCGGCCAGATGGGCGTCGGTGGCGTCGGTCATGAGCAGGTGAATACGGCGCCCGATGCGATAGCGGGAGAGGAAATGCCAGCAAGGCGTTGCTGCACGGGGCCGGGCCACGTATCTAGCGGCAATGCGCAGCCTCGCCCGCCTGCTATCCCTGCTTCCCCTGCTCGCCCCGGCGCTGCTGGCCCCGGCTTTGTTGGCCCCGGCCTTGCTGGCCCTGCCGATGCTTGCGCTGCCAGCCGTCGCCCAGCAGGCGCCGGCCCAGCCGCGCAGGCTCGGCCAGTTCCAGTCCTGGACCGCCGCCGTGCACACCGAGGCCGGGCAGAAGATCTGCTACGCCTTCTCCCGCGCCACCAAGGCGGAGGGCGTGGTCAACCGGCCGGCCAACCAGGTGCTGTTGACCGTGACGCACCGGCCGCAGGGCCGCGACGCCGTGGCCCTGCGGGCCGGCTATGCCTATCCGCGCAATGCCGAGGTGAAGGTGCAGGTCGGCCAGACCGAGTTCACCTTCTATACCAGCGGCACCGATGCCCATGCGCGGGATGGCGCTGCCTCCGTGCGCGCCTTCCGCGGCGGGCGGGAGGTGGCGGCCCGTGGGCCGGGGCCGAACAACCGCGGTGTGGCGGCCGATACCTTCGCGCTGGCCGGCTTCGCCCAGGCCTATGAGGCGATTTCTCGGGAATGCCCGGCGGCCACCGCCGCGCCGGCGCGGCGATGAGCGCGGCCGCTGGGCCTGCCGGGCTGGACCGGGCGCTGCTGCATCCGAACGACCTGACCGCCGCCGAGCGCGATCGGATCCTGGCCAAGGCGGCGATCTTCGCCCCGCCGCCGGCGCAGCTGGCCGATGGCCGGCGCGACCTGGTGGGGCTTTCGCGCGAGGAACTGATCGCCGAGATGGTGGCGATCGGCGAGAAGCCGTTCCGCGCCAAGCAGCTGTGGCACTGGATCTACCACCAGGGGAAGACCGACTTCGCCGAGATGAGCAGCATCGCCCGGCCGATGCAGCAGAAGCTGGCGGAACGCTTCGTGGTGGCGCGGCCCGAGGTGGCGACGGTGCAGACCAGCACCGACGGTACGCGGAAGTGGCTGTTCAGGTTCCGCGACGGGCAGCAGGTCGAGACGGTCTATATTCCCGATGACGAGCGCGGCGCGGTCTGCATCTCCACCCAGGTGGGCTGCACGCTGAGTTGCAAGTTCTGCCACACCGGCACCCAGCGGCTGACGCGCAACCTGGGCGCCGCCGAGATTGTCGGCCAGTTCATGGCCGGGCGGGACAGCTATGGCGAATGGCCCAGCCCGAAGGATGAGCCGCGCTATCTCTCGAACATCGTGGTGATGGGCATGGGCGAGCCCATGTACAACTACGAGAACACCGCCAAGGCGCTGCGGATCATCATGGATGGCGAAGGCATCGGCCTGTCGCGCCGGCGGATTACGCTGAGCACGTCAGGCGTGGTGCCGATGATGGACCGCTGCGGCGCGGAGCTGAACGTCAACCTGGCGGTGTCGCTGCATGCGGTGACGGATGAGCTGCGCGACCGGATTGTGCCGCTGAACCGGAAATACCCGATTGCCGAACTGCTGGACGCCTGCCGGCGCTACCCCGGCGCCAGCAATGCGCGGCGGATTACCTTCGAGTACGTGATGCTGAAGGATGTGAACGACAGCGTAGCCGAGGCGCATGAACTGGTGCGCCTGCTGAAGGGGCTGCCGGCCAAGGTGAACCTGATTCCGTTCAACCCCTGGCCCGGCGCGCCGTTCGAGACCAGCACGCGGGCGCAGACCGAGCGCTTTGCCGATGTGCTGAACGAGGCGGGGTATTCCAGCCCGATCCGGCGGCCGCGCGGGCGCGACATCATGGCGGCCTGCGGGCAGTTGAAGGCGGAGATGGAGCGGGGCGAGGCCTGATCGGCCCCGCGCGCTACCGCAGGATGATCGGCGTCAGCCCATGCCGGGCGGCAGCGCGGGCCAGCGTGCCGTCCGATTTCGTGGCTTCCAGGAAGGCATTCACCTCGGCCAGCCAGGCGGCGTCCCCGCGCGCCACGGCATAGGCGTACAGCGTCTCGCCGAAGCCGGCCGGCGGTTCAATGATCCGCGCCCAGTCGTGCATCAGCAGCATGCGGCGGGTGTAGGGGAAGTCCGACATGAACACGTCGGCGCGGCCGGCCTGGACCTCGGCCTCCCGCGTCGCGGGCGGGCGCACCACCAGCAATTCGGCCTGGCGCAGCGTGGACCGCATCAGCGGCTCCATCAGCGTACCGGCGGCCACCGCCACGGTGACACCGGGCTGGTCGATATCGGTAAAGCGGTTGACCCGGCTGCTCTCACGCGTGGTCACGCCATAGACCGGGCTGGCCATGTAGGGCTTGGAGAAGGCAACGCGCTCGGCCCGCGCCGGCAGCACGCCCACGGCCATCATGGCGATGTCGCAGTCGCCGGCCTCGATCCGGTCCATGAAGCTGGCAAAATTGGTTTCGACGAAGCGCAGCGTCACGCCCAGCCGGGCCGCCAGCGCGCGGGCCATGTCGATGTCGATACCCTCCAATTCGCTGTTGCGCGGGTTGCGGTAGCTGATGGCGAAGTATTGCGGCCACATGCAGACTGCCACGTCCCGCCGGGCGCGGATCCCGGCCAGGGCGTCCCGCGGCGCCGGCTGGGCAACCGCCGGTGGGGGAATCATCTCGAATGTTAAGGCCAAAGCGGCGATAATGGCGCCGACCATGAACCTGGACCCTGTCCGCACCGCCATTCGTCGATCCTTGCGCCTGGGGCCACCCAAGCCACGGGAGCCGCGCCCGTGGCTGTTGTTTGGTGCCGCGTTTGCGATGGTGGTTGCCTGCCTGGTGGCAATCTACGGCATTGTGATGGCCCGAGGCCAGCGCGATGCGCTGGACGATGCCGAGGCCCTGACCCGCAGCGTCGCCAGCGCGCTGGCAGACCAGATGACCCGGGCGACCCAGACGGTGGAACTGGTGCTGGCGGACTTGGCGGACCGCCGCACCGGCGGCTTCGCCGAACTGGCCGCCAGCCGGCTGCCAGATATCGCGCAGATCCGCGCCGTGCTCGCGACGGACGCCATCGGCCAGGTGACGCAGTCCAGTATTGAGCAGCTGAAGGAACAGCAGGTCGGCGAGCGGGAGTGGTTCCGCGTGCTGCGGTTCGGCGGCCAGACGCTGCGGCTGGGGGCGCCGGAGGGCGGCCGCTTCCTCGGGCCAGGGACGCGGCCGATCAGCGAGACGCGGCTGTGGTCGATTCCGTTGGCCCGCGCCATCCGCACCCCGCGCGGCGAGTTCGACGGCGCCGCGGTGGCGCTGCTGAACCCCGAGTATTTCATCGCCATCGCCCGGCGCTACGCCGATGCCTTCGGCGTGACGGTGCGGCTGCATTCCTTCGGCGGGCTGCTGCTGGCGCGCTCGGATGGCAGCGCACGCGGGATCGGCGTGCTGAACACCAGCGCCTGGCCGTTCCGGGACTTTCTGCCGCGGCGGGAGAGCGGCAGCTTCCGTGGCGTGGACCAGGACGGCGTGGAGGGCATTGCCAGCTTCGCGGTGACGCGCCAGGGCAGCTTCGTGGTGGAAGTGGCGCGCAGCCGGGACGACGCCTTCGAGCCGCTGCGCCGGCTGGGGCTGCTGCTGGCCGGCGGTGTCGGCATGGCCGGCGTGGTGACGCTGGTGGCGCTGTGGCTGCTGGTGCGGCTGGCCGAGAAGCTGCAACACCAGGGCAAGATGCTGGCCATCAGCGAAGCCGAGGCACGCAGCGCCGGCCAGGCGAAGGAGGAGTTCCTGGCGGCCATGAGCCATGAGATCCGCACGCCGATGAACGGCGTGATCGGCATGACCGGGCTGCTGCTGGACACCCGGCTGGACGCGCTGCAACGCCGCTATGCCGAGACCATCCAGGGCTCGGCCGAGCATCTGCTGGTGATCCTCAACGACGTGCTCGACTTCTCGAAGCTGGAGGCCGGCAGCCTGGAACGGGAGGAAGTGCCATTCTCGATCGAGACCGAGCTGGCGACCATCGTGGAGCTGTTCGCGCCGCGCGCCGCCTCCAAGGGCGTGGAGCTGGTCTGCGCGCTGGCGCCGGACATGCCGCAGCGCGTGGTCGGCGACCCCGGGCGATTCCGCCAGCTGCTGTTCAACCTGGTCGGCAATGCGGTGAAGTTCACCGACCAGGGCTGGATCGAGGTGGCGCTGTATGCCCGGCGCGAGGATGACGCCTGGCGGCTGGGCTGTCGGGTGACGGATACCGGCATCGGCATCGACCCCGCCAGCGTGCCGCAACTGTTCGAACGCTTCACCCAGGCCGATGCCTCGATCACCCGGCGCTATGGCGGCACCGGGCTGGGGCTGGCGATCTGCAAGCGGCTGGCCGAGGAGATGGGCGGCTCGATCGGCGCGGCGCCGCGGGGCAGTGCGGCCAGCGGCGGGGTGCCGGGCAGCATCTTCCGCTTCGATATCGTGGTGGGAAGGGCCGCCGATGCGCTGCCGGCCCAGCCGCACCCGCTGCGCGGCGAGCGCGCCCTGGTGGTGGACGACCTGCCACTGAACCGCGAGATCATGACCCGGCAGCTCGGCGCCATGGGGGCCGAAACCGCCGTGGCCGCCGATGGCAGCGCCGCGCTGCTGGCATTGCAGGCCGCGGCCGCGGCGGGCGAACGCTTCACCCTGGTGGTGCTGGACATGCAGATGCCCGGCTTCGACGGGCTGGAGACCGCGCACCGGCTGCGCGAGATGCTGGGCGTGGCGGCGCCAGCGGTGGTGCTGTGCTCGTCGGGCATCGGCGGCAACCGGGAGCCGCCGGTGCCGGGCCTGGTGGATGCCATTTTGCTGAAGCCGGCGCTGCCTTCCCGCCTGCTGGACGCGGTACAGCATGCCCTGCGGCGGGACGGACCGGCGGTGCCGATGATTGCGCCGCCGCCGCCGGTGGAAGTGCCCGAAGGCCAGCGCCGGCGGGTGCTGCTGGTGGAGGACAACGCCACCAACCAGCTGGTGATGCGCACCATCCTGCAACGCAGCGGCTGGCACGTGGACGTGGCCGCTGATGGCGCCGAGGCGGTGCAGGCAGCCAAGCAGTTCCGCTACGACGCCATCCTGATGGATTTGCAGATGCCGGTGATGGACGGGCTGGAGGCGACGCGGCAGATCCGCCGGGCGCCGGGGCCGAACCGGCGCGGCCGGATCATCGGGCTGACCGCGGCGGTCGGCCCGCAATTCGAGGCGCAGTGCCGCGAGGCCGGCATGGACGACTACCTGGCCAAGCCGGTGCAGCGCGCCGCGCTGCTGGCGGCGCTGACCCAGCCGGCGGCGACGCCGGCCTGAACCCGGCTATTCCGGGCGGAACTCCGTCGCCCGGGTGGTTTCCTGCAGGCGCGGCGTGTAGCGCAGGCCCTGGCGGGTGGCCCAGATGTTGACCTGGTGGTGGATGGGGATGACAGCCAGGTCCTGCTGGTAGCCGATGCGGATGACATCGCGGTACAGCGCTTCCCGCGTCGGCAGGTCGATGGTGGCGAAGGCGCGGTCGATGATCGCGTCCGCCGCCGGGTTGGAATAGTGCGTGGGGCGCAGCATGTTGCCGCGACCGCGTGGCGGGTCCGGCGTCGCCACCATCTGCACCAGGGAGGTATCCGGCTCGGCGGTGCTGCTGCTCCAGCCGGTCAGCCAGATGCTGAACTCATCCCGCGCCGAGCGGCTGAAGAACACCGAGGCCGGCATGGTGCCGACCTGGGTGCGGACACCGATGCGCGTCCACATCTGGGCGATGGCCTGGACGATGCCGTCATCATTCACATAGCGGTCGTTCGGTCCATGCAGGGTCAGGTTGAAGCCGTCGGGCAGGCCGGCCTCGGCCAGCAGGCGGCGGGCTTCGTCCGGGCGATAGGGGTCGGGCAGAATGGCCGGGTCATAACCCATGGCGCCTTCCGGGGCGGGCTGGCCGGCGGGGCGGGACTGGCCCTCCATCAGTTGGCTGCGGATGCCATCCCGGTTGATGGCCATGGAGAGCGCGCGGCGAACCCGGACATCCCGCAGCGGGTTCTGCGCCAGCACCTGGCCGTTGCGGTCGGTGGCGAAGGGCGTGGTGGCGCGGCCAACATCGGGCGACAGGTAGATCAGTCGCAGGCCGGGGCGGCTGGTGATGCGCAGGCGGGGCAACTGCGCCAGGCGGGCGACATCGCGCGTCGGCACTGCGTCGATGGCATCGACATCGCCGGATTGCAGCGCGGCGACGCGGGCGCTGTCATTGGCGATGAGGCGATAGGTCACACGGTCCCAGGGCTGCCGCGGCCCCCACCAGTCGGGGTTGCGGGTGAAGGTGGCGCGGTCGCCGAGGTGGAAGGATTGCAGCCGATAGGGGCCGGTGCCGATGGCCGCCTTGCCGCTGTTGTAGTCGCTGGTGGCGGCGCCCTGGCCATGCTTGCGGCTGACGATGGTGAAGGCGGACATGAATTGCGGGATCAGCGGCACCGGGCCGGCGGTGTGCAGGCGGATGGTCTCGGCATCCACCACCTCCAGCCGCGTCACCGGGCGGATGTACTGGCCGAGGCCGGTCGGGCTGTTCGGCACGTTCGGCGCACGGCCGAAGGTGAAGACGATATCGTCGGCGGTGAAGGGCGAACCATCATGCCAGCGCACGCCGGGGCGCAGCTTGAACTCCCAGGTCACCTCATCCAGCGCGCGCCAGGACAGCGCCAGGCCGGGGCCGGGCCGGGCATCGTTGTCGGCGTGGACCAGCGCGTCGAACACGTGCTGCACCAGCGCGTGGTTCGGCGAGAGGTCGTGGAAGTGGGGGTCCATCGAGGTGAAGGCACCGCCGACACCGATGGCGAGGTCGGCCGCAACCGCGGGGTTGGCGGCCAGTGCCAAGGCCAGGCCTGCCGTGAAAACGCGCATTGTCGCCTCCGTCGCCGCAGGGTCAGCCTGCGACGGCGGAGGCTAGCAATTCAAGTGCCGCGGTAGAACAGCGTCACCGTATGGGTGGCTTCGGCGAACATCAGCCAGCGTTCCAGCAGCAGCCCGGCCAGCGCCAGCAGCGTGGCGACCAGCAGCAGCAGCGCCGCCAGCGGGCCAGCGATGACCAGCGAGCAGGCCGCCAGCAAGGCCGGCAGCGCCAGGCCGGCCCACAGCGTGATCTTCCGCAGGCTCAGCGCGTGCTTGCGGGCAACCCGAAAACCCATCTCCCGCATGATGTAGTTGGCCTCCGTATGCGGCGGGTCCAGCGGGCGGGTGGTGCCGATGCGGTCGAGGCCGGTGGCGCTGCCGAGCGTGGCCAGCGGGCGGGCCGTGTCGATGCTGCGCCAGTACTGCCACTTGAGGCCAGCGCCGAGGCCGCCGAACACCAGCGCCTGCAGGGCGGGGACGCTGGGGTCCTCGCCGACCAGGGCCATCAGCGTGGCCAGCAGCGCGGCGCCGCTGAACAGCGAGAGGATGACGTAGCCGGCGGGCACCAGCGGGTGCGCCCATTCCTTGATCGGCTTCAGCGAGGCGTAGATCATGCTGGTGCAATAAACCGTGGCCAGCGAACAGAGCGCGGCGACGAAGGCCAGCAGCACCGCCCAGCCATAGGCGCCGCCGAGCACGCACAGGCCCGAGCCGATGGCGGGGATATAGGTGATGACGGCGGCCACACCCTCCCGCGAGAGCCAGGAGGAGCGCCATTGCGACAGCGCCCGCCAGGCGCGCTGGGGATTGCCCAGATGCGTCAGCGAGGCGCAGAGCCCGGCGGTGATCAGCACCAATGCCAGGGCCAGCACGGTGAGGACGAAGATACCGTCGCCGCCGATCAGGCCGCCGGCACCGAGCAGGCCGAGCCAGAACAGCAGGCCGTAGCCGGCGCCGGAGGCCACCGTGAAGAAGACGATCGAACCGGCGGGCTTCATCGCGTCAGCACCTTGTCCATGAAGCGCAGCAGGCTGGACTTGATGTCCATCGGCGTCGGCGCGTCCTCAACGGGTTTGCCCTGTTCCGGCACCACATGCTTGCGCGGCGGCAGGTAGCGGTTGACCGGCTTGTAGTCCATTTCCGGCATCAGCTCGAAGCCACCGCGGGCGGCGACCAGCTTGCTGACATCGCTCTCGGGGTCGCCGAGGTCGCCGAAATGGCGGGCGCCGGTCGGGCAGGAATTGACGCAGGCCGGCTGGCGCTGCGCTTCCGGGATGTTCTCGTTGTAGATGCGGTCGACGCAGAGGGTGCACTTCTTCATCACTCCCTCGTCTTCGTCGAACTCGCGCGCACCATAGGCGCAGGCCCAGGCGCAGAGCTGGCAGCCGATGCACTTGTCGGCGTCCACCAATACAATGCCGTCCTCGGCGCGCTTGTAGCTGGCGCCGGTCGGGCAGACCGTGACGCAGGCGGCGTTCTCGCAGTGCAGGCAGGAGCGCGGGAAGTGGACGGTCTTGCCGGCCGCACCCTCCCCGGCTTCGTAGGAATGCACGCGGTTGAACCAAACGCCCTCGGCGCCCGCCGAGTAGGCGTTGAAGTCCGGCAGCGGCGCCGACATGCCGCTGGTGTTCCATTCCTTGCAGTTGGTGGCGCAGGACTGGCAGCCGACGCAGGTGTCGAGGTCGATGACCAGACCGAGCTTCTTCTGGCCGGGGACGAGTTCGGGCAAGCAGGTCATGGCTTCACTCCCACCGTGTAGCGGAGCATGTCGGGGGCCGCGGGCAGGCCCGGCGGCGGGGTCAGGGTGGCCATGTGCGGCTCGGTCAGCGGGATTTCGTCGGCGGCGCATTTCTGAACGTCAACGCGCAGGTCGTACCAGGCGGCCTGGCCAGTGACGGGGTCCGCGTTGGCACTGCGGAACCCTTCCTGGGCGGGCAGCCATTCGCTGATGACATGGTTCAGCAGGAAGCCCTTGGTGGCTTCCGGGCTGTCCGGCGTCAGCATCCAGGCGCCGGCGCGCTTACCGATGGCGTTCCAGGTCCAGACCGTGTCGGGGTTGACGCCCTCCATCAGCTTGACCTGGCATTTCAGCTTGCCATTGCGGGACGTGACCCAGACCCAGTCGTCATCGACCAGGCCCTGCGCCTCGCCGCGTTCGCGCGCCAGGTACAGCTTGTTGCTGCCGGTGATCTGCCGCAGCCAGGCGTTCATCGACCCCCAGGAATGGTACATGTGCATCGGGCGCTGGGTGATCGCACTCAGCGGAAAGCCCGTGGTGTCGTGCATCTGCTGTTCCAGCGGCGTGTACCAGATCGGCAGCGGGTCGCAGTACTTCTCCACCCGGGCGCGCAGGTGTTCCGGCGGCTGCTTCGGGCCGTGGCCCTGGGCGGCGAGGCGGAACTTCTGCAGCGGTTCGGACCAGATCTGCATGACGATCTGGTTCTCGTTCGGGATCAGCCCCATTGCCTTGCTGTCCTTCAGATACGCCGCGTTGGCGTGCTTGAAGTAGCTCTGCTCGGCCGGGATCTTGTGCTGCCAGAAGCAGCCATTCTCGATGTAGCGCTGCAGCTGGTTGGGGTTGGGTTCGCCCACCCCCTTCTTGTCGCCATCCACGCCACGGAAGCCGGCCAGCGGGCCGACGCCGGGCGTGCGTTCATGGTTGGCGATGTAGTCGGCGTAGTCCTTGAACCGCGGCGTGCCGTCCGGCTTGGTGAAGGCGGGCAGGCCAAGGCGGGCGCCCAGCTCGATCAGCACGGTCTGGAAGGCGCGGACATCGCGGTCCGGCTCGATCACCGGCTGACGGATGCTGTCGCCCGGGCCATGCGCGGACCCGATCGGGCGGTCCAGGATGCTGATCGCGTCCCAACGTTCCAGGTAGGTGGTGTCGGGCAAGATGAGGTCGGCATAGGGGACCGTCTCGGAGAAATAAGCATCCGAGTAGATCACGTGCGGGATGCGGTATTCGCCGTCGGCCTTCTTCTCGGTGAGGATGCGGATGACCTCGCCGGGGTTCATCGCGCTGTTCCAGGCCATGTTGGCCATGAACATAAACAGCGTGTCGATGCTGTAGGGGTCCTCGGCGCCGGCATTGGCGATGACGGTGTGCATCATGCCGTGGAGGCCGAGCGGCGCTTCCCAGCTGAACGCCTTGTCGATGCGGATCGGCGAGCCGTCCTCATTCACCAGCAGGTCGTCGGGGCCCTGCGGGAAGGCCAGCAGGTTGCCGGCGATGGGGGTGTTCGGCGCGGAGGTCTTGCCGGCGGGCGGCGGACCCGGCGGAATCGGCCGCGGGAAGGGCGACTTGTAGCGCCAGGAGCCAGGGGTATCGACGGCGCCGAGCAGCATTTGGACGAGATGCAGGGCGCGGCAGCTGTGGAAACCGTTGGAGTGCGCACTGATTCCACGCATGGCGTGGAAGGCGACCGGCCTGCCCACCATGGTCGCGTGCTCGCGGCCGTACACATCGGTCCAGGGCTGGTTCAGCGTGATCGCCTGGTTGAAGGCGACATCGGCGATCTCGGCGGCGATGCGCTTGATGCGCACGGCCGGCACGCCGGTTTGCTTGGCCACCGCTTCCGGCGCGTATTCCGGCGCCATGTACCGTTCGGCCAGCAGTTGGAAGACCGGCACGACGGTGCGGCCATCCGGCAGCACGTAGTCACCGGCCAGCACGGCGGAAAGGTCCGGCGTCGCGGCCGGGATGGCACCGCGGGCGCGGTCCCAGGCCAGCGGCTTGCCGTCGGGGTCGCGGGCAAAGAGGCCGTCATCGGCGCCGCCGGGGTTGCGGATGACCAGCCAGGGCGCGTTGGTGTAGCGGGCGAGGAAGGCGGTATCGACGTTCTCGGTGCGCAGCAATTCGTGCACCAGGGCCAGGGCGAACAACCCGTCGGTGCCGGGGCGGATGCCGACCCATTCATCGGCCACCGCGGAATAGCCGGTGCGGACCGGGTTCACACTGACGAACTTGGCGTTGCGCGCCTTCATCTTGCCGATCCCGATCTTGATCGGGTTGCTGTCGTGGTCTTCCGCCACGCCGAACATCAGCAGGTACTTGCACAGTTCCCAGTCGGGTTCGCCGAACTCCCAGAAGGAGCCGCCGATGGTGTAGAGCCCACCCGCCGCCATGTTGACCGAGCAGAATCCGCCGTGGGCGGCGAAGTTCGGGGTGCCGAATTGCGCGGCCCAGAAGCCGGTGAGGCTCTGCGACTGGTCGCGGCCGGTGAAGAAGGCCAGCTTGCGTGGGTCTTCCGCCCGCACCTTTGACAGCCAGCCGGTGGCGATGTCCAGCGCCTCGGCCCAGCTGATTTCCTTGAACTCGCCGGCGCCACGGTCGCCCACGCGCAGCAGCGGCGCGCGCAGCCGGGCCGGCGCATACTGCGTCATGATCCCGGCGCTGCCCTTGCCGCAGAGCACGCCCTTGTTCACGGGGTGGTCGGGGTTGCCCTCGATATAGCGGACCTTGCCGTCCTTCAGATGAACCTTGATGCCGCAACGGCAGGCGCACATGTAGCAGGTGGTGGTCTTGACCTCGTCACCGAGTGACGGCGAGTAGTCAATCTTCGGCTCGGCACCGGGCATCCAGGACTTCCCCATTTGGTAGCGTGAGTAACGCATGCGGCGCGCGGCGGCGCAAAGCCACCCGGGCGGAAAATTCAACCGCATGTTGGCTTGTGGAAATTTCCCCTGCTTCCGTGCGGCTTCCGCGGCATTTCGCCCGGGGTGGCTGGGGAATAGGCGCGGGCACCGCATTGGCGATTCCGCCCGGCCGCCAAGCAAGCTAGCATCCCGGCAAAACTGGGAGACAACGCCATGCTCGCACGCCGCGCCCTGTTGGGTGGCCTGGCCCTGCCCGCGCTTTCGGCCACCGCCGGGGCGCAACCGGCCTGGCCGGAGAAGTCGATGCGCTACCTGGTCGGCGGTGCCGCCGGCGGCGCCAGCGACATCTTCATGCGCATATTGGAGACGCGGCTGCGGGAGCGGCTGGGCCATGGGCTGTGGCTAGACAACAAGCCCGGCGCCGGCGGCATCGTCGCCGCCGAGATTGCCGCCAAGGCCACGCCGGACAACCACACCTTCTTCGTCAACCACATCGCCAGCCACGGCATCGGCCCGAACCTCTATCGCGGGCGCCTGACCTTCGACCCGCTGCGCGACCTGCCGGGGGTGGCGAAGATCGCCGAGTTGCCGAATGTGATGATCGTGAAGCCGGATCGCGGCATCAATTCCGTCGCCGACCTGGTGAAGTTCATCCGCGCCAATCCGCGGCTGGCGAACTTCTCCTCGGCCGGGTCGGGCACGTCGTCGCACCTGTCGGGCGTGCTGTTCGGCCAGCGCATGGGGGTGGAGGTGCAGCACGTGCCGTACCGCGGCACCGCGCCGAGCATGGCCGCCGTGATGAATGGGGAAGTGCTGTTCGCCATCGACAACGCCCCGGCCAGCCGGCAGCAGGTGCTGGCCGGCATGCTGAAGGCGCTGGGCGTTTCCACCGCCAGGCGAGTCTCCTTCATGGCGGAATTGCCGACCTTGCAGGAGGAAGGCGTGCCCAACTTCGACGTGGCCAGCTGGTACGGCGTGGCGGCGCCGGCCACCACGCCACGGCCGATCATCGAACGGCTGGGGCGCGAGATCGTCGAGGCGCTGCATGACCCCGCGATCATCCAGAAGACCCGCGACTTCGGTGCCGAGCCGATGCCGCTGCTGCCCGCCGCCTACGACGCCTTCATGGCCGCCGAGGTGACGAAATGGGCGCCGGTGGTGGCGGCCGCGGGTGCGACCGTTGATTAGCCGCCGCGGGTTCGCAGCCGGGCTGCTGGCAGCGCCAGCATCCTGGTTCCTGGCAGCGCCAGCGCTGCGGGCGCAGCCGGCCTGGCCGACGCGGCCGCTGCGCTTCATCGTCAGCGCCCAGGTGGGCGGCGTCAGCGATATCTTCGTGCGGCTGCTGGAGCCCTGGCTGCGCGAGCAACTGGGCCAGGGGCTGTTCGTGGACCCGCGCCCGGGCGGCGGCGGGCTGATCGCGGCCGATGCGGCGATACGCGCCGCCGACGACCACAGCTTCACCGTCAACCACATCGCCAGCCATGGCATCGGGCCGTCGCTGTATCGCAATCGCGGCGGGTTCGAGCCGCTGCGCGACATGCCTGGCGTGGCCAGGCTGGCGGCGGTGCCGAACGTGCTGCTGGTGCGGGCGGCGACGCCGGCGCATTCGCTGGCGGAGTTGGTGGCGCTGATCCGCGCCAATCCGGCCAAGGCCACCTACAGCTCGGCTGGCGCCGGCACCTCCTCGCACCTCGGCGGCGTGCTGCTGGGCCAACGCCTGGGGCTGGAGCTGACCCATGTGCCGTATCGGGGCACCGCGCCCAGCATGGCCGCCGTGCTGAATGGCGAGGTGCTGTTCAACCTCGACAACGCACCGGTCTCCCGCCCGCATGTGGAGGCCGGCACGTTGCGGGTGCTGGGCGTTTCCACCGCCGCGCGGGCGACGACCCTGCCTGACGTGCCGACCCTGCAGGAGCAGGGCGTGGCGGATTTCGACGTGGTCAGCTGGTATGGCGTGGCCGCGCCGGCCGCGACCTCGGCCGCCGTGGTGGCGCGGCTGGCGGCGGTGCTGCTGGCCGGCGTGGCGCAGCCGGAAGTGATGGCGCGGTTCCGCCAGGTGGGCGCGGAGCCCTGGCCGCTGGCGACCGCCGCCTACAACGCCTTCATGGCCGCCGAGGTGGCACGCTGGGCGCCGGTGGTCAGGGCTTCCGGTGCGACGGTGGATTGAGGACAGGGGTTGGGGCGCAACTTTGCGCTGCGACGTGGCGGCCAGCCGGGCAGCTGGCGCCGAAGGCGGTCGCCAGAAACAGCGGCGCGGCGATTCTGCCAGAAGTTGGCGGTGGCAGGTCGGGCTCGCCGCAACAGCGCCACTTTCCCTGGCTAGGCACCGCGTGTGGTCGCGCAAACATTCCGCCGTCTGGTATTCTTCGCCCTGATGCTGGGGAGCTGTGGCCTGTTGCTCGGGCTTGCCTGGGCCACCTTGGCGCCGGGCGGGTTCACGCCCTGGGAAATGCTGATGCTCGGCTGCCTGCTGGTGGTGGCGCCGTGGAACGGCATCAGCCTGGCCAATGCGCTGCTGGGGCTCGGGCTGCTGCTCGGCCGGCGCGACCCGGCGGCGGCGGTGCTGCCGGCGCTGGCCGAGGCACGGCCGATGGTGCCGCAGCTGCGCACCGCCATTGCCCTGTGCGTCCGCAACGAGGACCTGTCCGGCGTGCTGCCGGCGATGGGCCGGCTGCTGGATGGGCTGGCACTGGCCGGGGCGGGGCCGTTCTTCTCGCTGTTCATCCTCTCGGACACGCAGGACGCCGCACTGGCGAAGCGCGAGGCGCTGGCCGTGGTGGCGTTTCGCGCCCGCCGGTCCGACGCCGTGCGCATCCACTATCGGCGGCGCGGGGCGAATACCGGCTTCAAGGCCGGCAACATCATGGAGTTCCTGGACAACCACGCCGCCGGGCATGAGCTGATGCTGACGCTGGATGCCGACAGCGAGATGTCGGCCGCCGCGGTGCTGCGGCTGGTGCGCTGCATGGAGGTGGATTCCGGCCTGGCGCTGGTGCAGCAGCTGGCCGTGGGGCGGCCGGCGCGGGCGGCGTTTCCGCGGCTGTTCCAGTTCGGCATGCGCGCGGGGATGCGCGCCTGGGCCACTGGTCAGGCCTGGTGGCAGCAGGGCGAGGGGCCGTATTGGGGCCACAACGCCATCATCCGGATCGACCCGTTCCGCCGGCATTGCCGGCTGGCGCCGCTGCCCGATGGCCAGCCGATATTGAGCCACGACCAGGTGGAAGCGGTGCGGCTGCACGCCGCGGGCTGGAAGGTGATGTGCCTGCCGCTGGAGGATGGCAGCCTGGAAGCCAACCCGCCGGCACTCCCGGAGTATCTGGCGCGAGACCGGCGCTGGGGCGCGGGCAACATGCAGTACCTGGCACTGCTGCGGCTGCCGGGGATGACGGCGATGGGCCGCTGGCAGCTGGTGCAGGCGATACTGCTGTTCGCCGGTGCGCCGGCCTGGGTGCTGCTGCTGGCGCTGGCGGCGCTGAACGCCGCGCTGGGCGGCGAGGTGGAGATGGCGCTGCTGCCGGCGCTGCTGCTGTTCGGCTGGGCGGGGTACTATGCCTCCAAGCTGGTCGGCTATGCCGAAGTGCTGCTGCGGCCGGCGCGGGCGCGGCCCTATGGCGGCTGGTGGCGGTTCCTGTCCGGGGCGGTAGCGGAACTGCTGTTCACCATGCTGTTCGAGCCGGTGTGCCTGTTCAACAAGGCGCTGTTCCTGGGCGCCCTGCCCTTCGGCCTGAAGCCCGGCTGGGCGCCGCAGAACCGCGCGGACCGCGGCGTGGCCTGGGCCGACGCGCTGCGGCTGTTGTGGCCGCATACGTTGTTCGGCCTGGCGGTGAGCGGGGCCTTCGCGGCGGTGTCGCCGGCAGCGCTGCTGTGGGCGCTGCCGTTCACGGCGGGGCTGGTGCTGGCGGTGCCGTTCTGCGTGATGACGGCGGCGCCGGGGTTCTCCGGCTGGCTGGCGCGCCGGGGTGTGGCGGCGACGCCGGAGGAGTTGGCGGGTTAAGCCCGCGCGGCCGCCGCCGCCGCGCGCAGATCCGCCAGGAAGCGCTGGTATTCCGCCGCCTTGGCCGCGGCATCCGGCAGGCGCAGCAGGTAGCTCGGGTGGATGGTGGGGAAGACCGGCGGACCATCCGGCAGCGCCAGCACCTGGCCGCGCGCCTTGCCGACCGCGACCGCCTTGCCGGTCAGCGCCCGCAGCGCCGAAGCGCCGAGTGAGACCACCAGCTTCGGCCCGACGATCTCGATCTCCCGCCGGAGGAAGGGGCGGTAATGCGCGATGTCGCCGGCATCCGGGCTCTGGTGGATGCGGCGGCGGCCGGTGGGGGTGTATTTGAAGTGCTTCACCGCGTTGGTGACGTAGGTCTCCGCGCGCGGAATGCCCACTTCCTCCAGCGCGCGATTGAACAGTCGGCCAGCGGGACCGACGAAGGGACGACCGGCGATATCTTCCTCGTCGCCCGGCTGCTCGCCGACGAACAGCAACCGGGCACCGATCGGGCCTTCGCCGAACACCGCCTGGGTGGACTGGGCGGCCCAGGCCAGGGTGTGGTCGGCCAGCACCTCGGCGCGCAGCGCGGCCAGGGCTGCGGTGGGGTCGCTCGGGGCCAGCAGGTCCATGGCCTTGGGAACGCCTGGCGGTGGGGTAAGATGCACATCCCGCTGGCGGCGCAGCGCCGGCGGGGTGGCGCCGCGGGCGACCATCTCGGCGGCGCGGGCCGGGGCTTCGGCGATCAGCCGGGCGATGTCGCGGGTCTCCGGCATGTTGCGCCAGTATTTCTTCGGCATCTCCGCGCGCATGGCGGCCGGCTTCAGCCGGGCGGGGTTGAAGATGCTGGCGTAGTAGGTGCGCCAGAGCTCCTCCACCGCATCCTCGCGCGGCACGTCGTGGCGGCTGCCGCCAGGGCCGAAGGTCAACGCCGTGCCGTTCCAGTGCGCGCTGGCCTCGGGCGTGATGATGGACCAGCGCAGGCTGGCGAAGCGGCGGACGAAGAAGTCGGCCTCGGCGTGCAGGATGTGATGGTCGGGTTCGAACCAGGCCAGGTAGTGCGGGCCGCCTTCCGCCTGGATGCAGCGGAAGCGGAGGAAGGCGTGCATCTTGTGCGCGTCTCGCCGCACCGACTTGGCCATGGCCTCCAGGCGGTTCACGTTCGGGTCGGCGTGGTCTTCCAACAGGCCATGCGATCCGTGCGTCAGGCGCCACAGCACCTGGTACAGCAGGGCGAAGCGCTCGGGGTCGCGGTGGCGGATGGCGACCTCGGCCAGTGCCGGGAAGGCGCGCGGCACCGCGACCGGCGGTGCCTTGCTGGCGGGCGGGGGCGCGCCACCGAACAAGCCGGCGGCCGAGCCTGAAAACAGGCCGGCGGCTTCACCTGCCACGCGCCATTCAACCTTCTCGGGTGGCACCTCGGCGGCCAGCATGCGGCGGGCCTGGTCGCGCCAGGCGTCGAAGGCGGCAGGGCCGGGCAGCACGACGCCGATGCTGGCCATCAAGGTTTGGCCATCAAAGTTTTGGTCATCAGAACAGCGCCAACTGTTGCGGCCGCGCAGCGGCAGTGAAGGCGGTGCGGGCGACCAGGCGCTGGCGCAAATCGGCGCTGTCCAGCAGGCGCGCGGCGGGGCGATGGTCGGCCGCGAGCAGGAAGGGCCGCACCTTTGCGAGTGGCACCCGCAGCCGGGCCAGGTCCTCCAGCCGCAGCGCGCGGTGGCGGCGGGCGGCGAGGATGCGCTCCACCGTCTTGGCGCCCAGGCCGGGCACGCGCAGCAGGCGTTCGCGCGGGGCCAGGTTGACGTCCAGCGGGAAGTCGCCGCGATGCTGCAACGCCCAGGCCAGCTTGGGGTCCACCTCCAGGTCCAGCATGCCGGCGGTGCCGCCGCTCATGATCTCGTCGGAGGTGAACCCATAAAAACGCAGCAGCCAGTCGGCCTGGTACAGCCGGTGTTCGCGCACTAGCGGCGGCGGTTGCGGCGGCAGCAGGCGAGAGGCGTCCGGGATGGGCGAATAGGCCGAGTAATAGACCCGTCGCAGCCCGTAGCTGGCGTAGAGGCCGGTGGAGGTGCCGAGCACCGTGGCGTCGGTCGCGTCATCGGCGCCGACGATCATCTGCGTGGACTGGCCGCGGGCGAAGGGCGGCGGCGTGGCGCGTTGCGCGGTGCGACGGTCCTCGGCATGGGCTTCGATGCGTTCGCGCAGTTGGCCCATGCTGCGGCGAATGCCGGTGAAGTTCTTCTCCGGCGCCAGGCTTTCCAGGCTGCTGCGCTGCGGCAGCTCGATGTTGATCGAGAGGCGATCGGCCAGGCGGCCGGCTTCCTCCAACAGTTCCGGCGATGCATCGGGGATGGTCTTCAGGTGGATGTAGCCCCGAAAACCGTGGGTCTCCCGCAGCTCGCGCGCCACGCGGACGATCTGTTCCATGGTGTAGTCCGGGCTGCGGATGATGCCCGACGAGAGGAACACCCCCTCGATGGCGTTGTGCCGGTAGAAGTCCAGCGCCAGCTGCACCAGTTCCTGCACCGTGAAGCGGGCGCGTGGCACGTTGCTGCTGGCGCGGTTGATGCAGTAGGCGCACTCGAACACGCACGCATTGGTCAGCAGCACCTTGAGCAGGGAGATGCAGCGGCCATCTGGCGCATAGGCATGGCAGATGCCCATGCCGGGCGAGGTGCTGCCGAGGCCACCCTTCCTGCTGTCCCGGCTATCGGCGCCGGAGGAGGCGCAGGAAGCGTCGTATTTGGCGGCGTCGGCGAGGATGGCGAGCTTCTGCTGGAGGTCCATGCGGGCGGTACTTTCGAGGCAGTTCACTATATGTTCTCAACCCCGCAACCATCAAGCCTGCGCGGTGGGATTGATTCAGCGCTGCCGTTACAGACGTTTCCCGTGTATTCTTCAGCCCGCCTGGGAAGATCGGTTCGCCGCCATGTCCTCTACCTCTGAACGCACCATCGCCGGGGTCCGGCGGTTCGCCTCGCCGGCGGTGAAGGCGGCGCTGTGGCGCCGACTGGCGGAATTCGCCGGCCTGGTCTGTGCGTTGGCCGGGCTGGCGCTGCTGCTGGCGCTGCTGAGCCACGACCCGGCGGACCCCTCCCTCTCCACCGCCACCGGCCGGGTGCCGGCCAATGTGGTGGGCCAGGCGGGGGCGAGTGCGTCCGACCTGCTGCTGCAGGGCTTCGGCTATGCCGGCGGCCTGCCGGTGCTGGCGCTGCTGGCCTGGGCGTTCCGGCTGGGGGCGCATCGGGGCCTGGGGCTGTTTCCGGCACGCCTGGCGGCGCTGCTGGCGGCACTGCCAGCGCTGGCGGCAACGATCTCGCTGCTGCCGCTGCCCAAGGCGCAGCCGGTACTGGCCGGGCCGGGCGGCGCGGTGGGGCCGGTGCTGGCGGACTTCGTCAGCCGCGGCGCGGAGACGATCTTCGGCAGCTTCGGGTTGGGGCTGGCCTATGCGCTGCTGGCGCTGACGGCGTTCTGCCTGTCGATCGCGGCCTTCGGGCTGTCCCCGGCGGAATGGCTGGGGCTGGGGCGCTTCACCCGGCGCGGCGCGGTGGGCGTGGCGCGCGTCGGCAGCCAGGGCGTGCTGCGCGGCACCCGGCTGTTGCAGCAGGGCCAGCGGCTGGGACTTTTCGCCCGGCTGGGCAACCTGCTGCGCCGGCCGGAACGCCAGCAGCTGCCGGGCGCCGACCTGACCACCGTGCTGGAGGCGGCCGAGCACAAGGCCAGCGCCGGCACCCGGCGCCGGGTGGCGCCGCCGGAGCCGACGCCGGAGCCGGAGCCGCCGCGCAAGACCGCCCGGGTGGTCGAGGCAGTGCGCCCGGGCAAGCGGCCGGAGACGCGCCAGCCTGAATTGCCGCTGGCCGGTACCGGGCCGTTCCGCCTGCCGCCGCTGGAGTTGCTGGCGCCGGCACCGATCCGCCGCGCCGGGCGGCCTTCCGACGAAGCCTTGCAGGCCAATGCCCGGCTGCTGGAGCAGGTGCTGGAGGATTACGGCGTGCGCGGCCATATCGGCGACGTGCGCCCCGGCCCGGTGGTGACGCTGTATGAGCTGGAGCCGGCGCCGGGCACCAAGTCGTCCCGCGTCATAGGGCTGGCGGATGACATCGCCCGCAGCATGTCCGTGCTGGCGGTGCGTATCGCCACCGTGCCCGGGCGGAACGTGATCGGCATCGAGATGCCGAATGCGAACCGGGAGACGGTGTTCCTCTCGGAGATGTTCAGCGGCGAGGAATGGGCCAAGAACTCCGGCAAGCTGCCGCTGGCGCTGGGCAAGGATATCGGCGGCGCCCCGGTCATCGCTGATTTGGCGCGGATGCCGCATCTGCTGATCGCCGGCACCACCGGCTCGGGCAAGTCGGTCGCCATCAACACCATGATCCTCTCGCTGCTGTATCGCTTCAGCCCGGAGGAATGCCGCTTCATCATGATCGACCCGAAGATGCTGGAATTGTCGGTCTATGACCGCATTCCGCATCTGCTGGCGCCGGTGGTGACGGAGGCGCCTAAGGCGATCGGCGCGCTGAAGTGGACCGTGCGCGAGATGGAGAAGCGCTACCGCGCGATGTCCAACATCGGCGTGCGCAATATCGGCGGCTACAACGAGAAGGTGGCCGCCGCGCGCGGCCGTGGCGAGGTGCTGACGCGCCGCGTGCAGACCGGGTTTGATCCCGAGACCGGCAAGCCGGTGTTCGAGGAGTTGCCGCTGGCGCTGGAGCCCTTGCCGATGATCGTGGTCGTCATCGACGAGATGGCCGACCTGATGATCGTCGCCGGCAAGGAGATCGAGGCCGCGGTGCAGCGCCTGGCGCAGATGGCGCGCGCCGCCGGCATCCACGTCATCATGGCGACGCAGCGGCCTTCGGTGGATGTCATCACCGGCGTCATCAAGGCGAACTTCCCGACGCGGATCAGCTTCTCGGTGACGTCGAAGATCGACAGCCGCACCATTCTGGGCGAGCAGGGCGCCGAACAGCTGCTGGGTCAGGGCGACATGCTGCACATGGCCGGTGGCGGCCGCGTGGCCCGCGTGCACGGGCCGTTTGTGAGCGATATCGAGGTGGAGCGCATCGTCGAGCATCTGCGGGAGCAGGGCGAGCCGGCCTATGTCGAGGAAGTCACCGAGGCGGTGGAAGATGCCGAGGGCGGCGATGGCGGCGGGCTTTCCATGTCCGGCATCGCCGGCGCCAGCGACGCCGACAAGAGCCTGTTCGACAAGGCGGTGGACGTGGTCAGCCGCGAGGGCAAGGCGACCACCAGCTTCCTGCAACGCCAGCTGCGCATCGGCTACAACCGCGCCGCCGATCTGATCGAGCAGATGGAGAAGGAAGGCATCGTCGGGCCGGCCAACCATGTCGGCAAGCGCGAAGTGCTGACGCGGCGGACCAGCGACGACGAGGATTGATCCCTGGCGCGCGCCGGGTCGGCCTCCGGGCGCGGGATCCTGGCGGGGCGAGCCAACCGCGCAACGCCGGCGTCACCACTCCTCCAGGGGGGAGGTCAGCGGGCGGCGGTCAAGCAGGCGACGCCATTCCGCCCGCTCGTGTTCCAGGTAGGCGGCGAAGTCCTCCGGCCCGGTGCCGATCGGCAGCATCGAGACGATGGCCAGGCGGCGGCGCATCAGCGGGGAGGCCATAACCTCCTGCATGGCGGCGACCAGGCGCCGCATCACCGCGGCCGGGGAGCCTGCCGGCGCGAACAGGGCGAAATCCGTGCTGGCCTGGAAGCCAGGGAAGCCGGCTTCGTCCAGGGTCGGCACCGTGGGGAAGGCCGGCAACCGCACCGCCGAGCTGACCGCCAGCACCCGAACCGCGCCGGCCTCGGCATAGGGTTTCGCCGCTGGCGCGTTGCAGAAGCAGGCCACGACCCGCTCGGTCAGCAGCGCGCGCAGGGCGGCCGTGTCGCCGCTGACAGCCAGGTGCTGCAGGTCCAGTCCGGTACGCTGCAGCAGCGCCTCCATCGCCAGGTGGCCGGTGGTGCCGAAGCCGGCGGACGCGTAGGCCTGCGGCGGCCCGGCCTGGCCCAGCAGACCGAGCAGGGCGGCCAGGTCCGGCAGCGGGGCATGGCCGTTGATGCAGAGTACCAGGCCGGTGGTGGCAAGCAGCCCCACCGGCTGCAAGCTGTCGGCGGCGCGTTGCAGCGGGGAACCCAGCCCCGCCGCGGTGATGAAGGTGCTGTTGCTGGCGACCAGCAGCGTGGTGCCATCCGGTGCCGCCTGGGCAACGCGGTCGGTGGCGGTCAGGCCTGAATGGCCGGGCAGGTTCAGCACCTCGAAGCCAAAACCGAGCTTTTCCGCCAGGGCCGGGGCGAGCATCCGGGCGACCAGGTCCGCGGCACCGCCGGCGGGGAAGGGCACCACCAGCGCACCGCCAATGGTGGGTGGAGTGCCGGCGGGCTGCGCGGTGGCTTCCAATACCAGCGGCAAGGTGGCCAGGTGGCGTCGCTTGAGGGTCATTCTGGTAGGGGGCGTGCGGGGCTTCATGCCGTTTCTGATATGCCGTGGCATGGTAACATTGCGTTGATGTGCCGCAATCCGCCCGGCCGGGCGCTGACGCTGATGTCACCTGGCGAAGGGGGCTGCCGTCATGCCGCCATGGTCATGCTGGATGCTGCCGACCTGACATGGGATGACCCGATGATGCGCCACTGCCCTGCCCTGCCTGCCCTCCCCTCGCTCGCCCTTGCCACGCTGGCCATGGCGCTGCTGGCCGCGCCCGCCGCGCAGGCCCAGGACCAGCCCCGGCTGGAGCCGACCCGCGACGTGGCGGTGACCTATCGGCTGGTTGGTGCAGGCGCCCAAGGGCAGGTCGCGATGTCCTGGCGCGCCAGCGCACGGCAGGCGCGGCTGGACAACCCGGATGGCAGCTTTCTGGTGGCCGACCTGGCCGCTGGCAGCGGCTTCATGGCGCACGACCAGGCGCGCGAGCTGATGGTGCTGCCGGCGCCGCCGACCGATGCCGGGGTGCCCGGCCTGGTGCCGCCGGGCGGGCGCTTCGTGCGGGACGGCGCCGACAAGGTGGCCGGGCAGGACTGCCAGGGCTGGCGGGTGGAGATGTCGGATGGCGGGCGTGGCCGTGCCTGCATCACCGCCGATGGCGTGGTGCTGCGCAGCGTTGGCGCCGGCGGCCCAGGCCAGCCGGAACAGGGGCTGGAAGCCACCGCGGTGGCCTATGCGCCACAGAGCCCGGCGCGCTTCGCCCGGCCCGCGGGCTATCGCGAAGTGGCCGCGCCGCCGCCGCCCGGCGCGCCGCAGCGTTGAACGGGCGGGGGCTTCCCCCCGGGCCGCTGGCGGTCCACATGGGGGGCATGCTGCGACGCTCCCTGCTGACCCTGCTGCTCTCCCTGCTGGCCGAACCGGCACTGGCGCAAACGCCGCCCCGGCGGCGCCAGGCCAGGCCGGCACCGCGCCGGCCGGGCGCGCCGCTGCCTGCCGGCGCCGCCGCTGGTACCGCCGCTGGGGCAGCCGCCGCGGGTGGGGCAGCAGCCGCCGGGCAACAGGCGCCGCCGCAGGCAGTCGCCGCCAGCACCGCCGTGCCGCGCGGCCAGGAACTGCCGGCGGCCGAGGCCTTCCTGAATCGTCTGGTCAGCCTGAAGGCGCGCTTCCTGCAACTTTCCGAAAACGGCGCCACCGCCCAGGGCACCGCCTGGATCGTGCGTCCCGGCCGGATGCGCTTCGAATACGACCCGCCGGAGCCGATGCTTCTGGTCGCGAATGGCGGGCAGTTCTTCTACCTCGACCGGGAGCTGCGGCAGCCGAGCATCGTGCCGACCTCCTCGACGCCGCTCGGCCTGCTGCTGCGGGAGAACATGAGCTTCGCCAGCAGCGAGACGACGGTGACCAATGTGGAGCATGCCCAGGGCTTCTTCCGCATCACCCTGCACCGCACCGGCCAGCAGGCCGAGGGCCGGTTGACCCTGGTCTTCGCCGACGACCCCTGCGAGCTGCGGCAATGGGAAGTGGTGGATGCCCAAGGCCGGGCGACGCGGGTGACGCTGTCAGGCATCGAGTACGGGGCGCGCTATCCGTCGCTGCTGTTCGAGTTCAACAACCCAATCTTCCGCGAACAACTGGGCATTCAGTAGGCAGACCGCGGGCAAACCGGCGCGGTTATGCGCTGGCGGCATGACGGTGCCGCCCGGATATGCCAATCAATGTCTTGATCGCGCCACAAAGCCGGGCAAGTCTCATCAACCATGAAGCCGCTCATCGGAATCTCCTGCTGCGTCAAGGGATTCGGCATTTTCAACACGCCCAACCACGCTGCCTCGGACAGTTATGTCCGGGTCGTGCTGGGCCCGGTCGGCGGGGTGCCGGTGCTACTGCCGGCCGCCGGGGAAATCCTGGCGGCGGAGATGCTGCCGCGCCTGGACGGGCTGATCCTGACCGGCAGCCGCAGCAACGTGCACCCGGACAACTATGAAGGCCCGCCGCATGCCGAGGGCACGCCGGAAGACCCGCAGCGGGACAGCACCACGCTGCCGCTGATCCGCGCTGCCATTGCCGCCGGGCTGCCGCTACTGGCGATATGCCGCGGCTTTCAGGAATTGAACGTGGCGCTGGGCGGTAGCCTGGACCAGCGCATCCAGGACCTCGACGGCCGGATGGACCACTCTACCCCGTCCGACCAGCGCTTCCCCCGGGTGCGGACCGCCAAGGCGCACAGCATGCGCCTGGTGCCCGGCAGCTACTTTTCCCGCCTGGCCGGGGCCGACAGCATTCCGGTCAACAGCCTGCACAACCAGGGTGTGCGCCGGCTGGCACCTCGCCTGGAGGCGGAGGGCTGGGCGCCCGACGGCACGGTCGAAGCGGTGCGGGTGAAGGATGCGACGGGCTACGCCTACGGCGTGCAGTGGCATCCGGAATATGACTGGCAGCAGGACCCGGTCAGCCGCCGCATCTTCGAGAGTTTCGGCGAGGCCTGTGTGGCCTGGGCTGCTTCGCGCAGCCAGGCCTCCTTGGCCCAGGCTGCCGAATAACAATCCCCTGCGGTCACAGTTGCGCGAAATTCGCTGCCATGCCGGTGAGTCCTGGGATGGTCACGCAATCGGATTTTGCATCGCTCGCGACGAACGTCTAAGGTTCCTTGCCGGCCAATATTAAGGCCGGTGGACGATGTCCGGTTCCCCTGCCGGCTCGCCCGACCTTTCCGTACGGAAACTACAACAACGGCGCCCGGACACCCCCCTGTCCGGGCGCTATTTTTTTGCGCGTTATTATGGCGGCTTGCGGGGCGTTCTTAAGATTCTACTTTCACTGCGCGCAGCGGGCGCGATGCCCCGCGGGGCTACCATTTCCGTGAGCGCCGGGTTATGGCCTTGGCGGTGGGGGCCTGGTCGCCGGCGACGGTTTCGTCGCGGGGCGTGAACCAGCCGCTCGGACAAGGTGGCGGGACCGGGAAGGCTTCGGTCGGAAGCGGTCTTGGGCCAGCGAAGGGATTGCGCGCGACATGTCGGTGTTCAAGGGCGTCACCGGGCGGCTGTATCGCAAGTTCCTGCACAAGTTCTACCGCAACGACCTGTGGCTGGACCTGTGCCTGCGGGCCAAGCAGGACACGCTGGACTATATCGAGCAGCACATGCTGGCCGCCCAGGTGCTGGACGACCGGCTGGACCTGCTGCGCTTCGCGCTCTCCCGCGCGCCGGAGACCGGGCTGGTGCTGGAGTTCGGCGTCGAGAAGGGCGCCTCGATCCGCTGGCTGGCGCAGCACACGCCGCGGACGGTGCATGGGTTCGACAGTTTTCAGGGGCTGCCGCATGACTGGCGCGGCACCAAGGAAGCCGCCGGCAAGTTCGACATGCAGGGCAAGCTGCCGAAAGTGCCGGGCAACGTGACGCTGCATGTCGGCTGGTTCGACGCGACGGTGCCGGGCTTCCTGGCCGCCAATCCCGGGCCGGTGGCACTGCTGCACGTCGATTGCGATATCTATGAGAGCACGGTGACCATCTTCCAGCAGCTGGAGGGCCGGCTGGGGCCGGGGACGGTCATCGTGTTCGACGAATACTACAATTACCCGGGCTGGCGGCTGCACGAGCACAAGGCCTTCGCCGAGTGGCTGGCCGCGACCGGCCAGAGCTACCGCTACCTGGGCTACGCGGCCGAAAAGGGCCATGTCGCCGTCGTGTTGACGTGACCTGCTGCCGCCCTCAATCGCCGGGCGGCCGCCGCCACCAGTTGGCGAATCGGCACACGCCAGGCGCACGCCGTTCAAGATGCTTACCATAAGGGAGTTGCCGAATGACCGACTACGTTGTCGCCCCGCCCGCCATTTCCGCCGTGCCGATCAAGGGTTCGGACAAGCTGTTCCCGGTGCGGCGCATCTTCTGCGTTGGCCGCAATTACGCCGAGCATGCGATCGAGATGGGCAGCGACCCGACGCGCGAGCCGCCCTTCTACTTCGCCAAGCCGGCCGACGCGCTGGTCATCAATGACGGCGACATGCCCTACCCGAGCATGAGCAAGAGCCTGCACCACGAGATGGAGCTGGTGGTCGCCATCGGCGTCGGCGGCAGCGACATCAGCGTGGCGGACGCGCTGAAGCATGTGTGGGGCTATTGCAGCGGGCTGGATATGACCCGCCGCGACATCCAGAACGAGGCGAAGAAGACCGGCCGCCCCTGGGACATGGGCAAGGGCTTCGACCATTCCGCCCCGATGGGCGCGCTGGTGCCGGCCGCCGGGGTTGATCCCTCCCAGGGCAAGATCGAGCTGAAGGTGAACGGCAAGGTTACCCAGACCTCCGATCTATCCAAGCTGATCTGGAGCGTGCCCGAGGTGATCTCCAACCTGTCGCACCTGGTGCGGCTGGAGCCGGGCGACCTGATCATGACCGGTACGCCCGAAGGCGTCGCCGCGGTGGTGAAGGGCGACGTGCTGGAAGGCTTCGTCGAGGGCGTGGGCAGCGTGAAGACGAAGATCCTCTGAGATGGCGAAGCAGCCCGCCGCGCCGGCCGTGACCGAGAGCACGGCGCGGCGGACCCTCCGCATCGCCACCTGGAACATCAACAGTGTCCGGCTGCGGCACCCGCTGATCCCCGGGATCGTGGCGGCGCTGGACCCCGATGTGCTGTGCCTGCAGGAAACCAAATGCCCGGATGAGTTCCTGCCGCTGGCGGAGTTGCAGGCGCTGGGCTTCCCCTACGTCGCGGCCAAGGGGATGAAGGGCTACAACGGCGTCGCCGTGCTGTCCCGCATTCCCTTCGTGCAGCGCGACAACGACCCCGACTGGTGCCTGAAGGGCGACTGCCGGCATTTGGGCGTGGAACTGGACGCGCCGGGCGGTCCGGTGGAGCTGCACGATTTCTACGTGCCCGCCGGCGGCGACGTGGCCGACCGCACCGTAAATGAAAAGTTCGCCCACAAGCTGGACTTCGTCGCCGAGGCCACCGCCTGGAGTGAAACCCGCGCCCAGGCCAAGCGCCGGGTGATGGTGGGCGACCTGAACATCGCGCCGCTGGAACACGACGTCTGGAGCCACAAGCAGCTGCTGGACGTGGTCAGCCACACGCCCATCGAGGTGGCGGCGATGGCGGCGTGGATGGCGGCGGGCCAGTGGCATGACGCGCTGCGCCACTTCGTGCCGGCGGACCAGAAGCTCTACACGTGGTGGAGCTACCGGGCGAAGGACTGGGCGGCGGCGAATCGCGGGCGGCGGCTGGACCATGTGTGGTGCAGCCCGGACCTGGCCGGCAAGCTGGTGCGCCACCAGGTGCTGCAGGAAGCCCGCGGCTGGGAGAAGGCCAGCGACCACGTGCCGGTCATGGTGGAATTCGCGCTGTAGAGAGTTTGGGCGGCTGATTCACGCCTCCGGGGCCTGCGCCCCTGCGGCGATCAGACGCTGCTACATCGGCCCCGCCGGCACCGCGCTGGCGGCGTATACCGGGTAGCGGCGTGGCTCGAACAGCTGGTAGTGCCACCACTCAAGCAGGTAACAATCCCAGCCGGCGGCGGTCATCAGGCCCAGCAGCAACGCGCGGTTGCGCTGTGCCTCCGGCGCGACCTCCAGGCTACCATGTGCCGAGTCGGGCGTGATGGCGTCGAAGCCGGTGCCCATTTCCAGCGCCACGCCGCCCTGGGTCAGCGTCAGGTCCACCGCCACGCCGCGGGGGTGGACGCCACCGCGGCGGGGGTCGCTGACGAAGCGCTTGTCCGTCACCGCGTGCCACAGCGCCCATTGCGCCTCGATCGGCCGGAAGGCGTCGAAGATGCACAGGCCGTAGCCCAGCGCCGCCGCCAGGTCGCGGGCGCGGAACAACTTGTCGCGGGCCTCGGGCACCAGCAGGGCCACGGGGCGGCGATAGATCGGCACGCCCGCCAGATTGTCGGCGGTGGCGTAGCGAATGTCGAAGGTCAGGCCATCGGCCTCGGAGAGCGGCAGCAGCATCCGCCCAGCATGGCGGCGCGGCGCGCTTGGGGATAGAGCGCCACGTGCCCCGCTGGGGCGATGGTGCTCTATATCTATTTGAAAATAGAGCAAGAAATCGGTTCCGATGATTTCATCGGAGCCGATATTGCTCTAGGGAGGGGGCATGCTGATCCTTGCCCTTGATGCCGCGCTGGCCCGTTGCTCCGTTGCCCTGATGCGGGATGGGGTGGTGCTGGCCGAACGCCGGCAGGAGGCTGGCCGCGGCCATGCCAGCCTGCTGCCCCCGATGGTCGAGGCGGTGCTGGTCGAAGCAGGCGTGGCCGCGGCGGCGCTGACCGCGGTGGCGGCGGTGGTCGGGCCGGGGGGCTTCACCGGCATCCGCACCGCATTGGCGCTGGCCGAGGGGCTGGCGCTGGGGGCGGGCATTCCCGTGGTCGCCGTCACCACCGGGGAGGCGCTGGCCGAGGCGGTGCCGGCCGAGCAGCGCGAGGGGCGGGAGGTGTGGACCGCGGTGGATACCAAGCGCGGCCGGGTGGTGCTGGAACGCTTCGCCGCCGCCCCGCCCTTTGGCAGCCTGGTGGCACTGGGAGAGCCGGAAGCGATGGACGAGGCCGCCCTGCCCCGCCCGCCCGGCCCGGTGGCGGTGGCCGGCGATGCCGCGCTGGCGGTGGCGGCCAGGCTGGCGTCGCGCGGTGCCAATACCCTGCTGGCCGGGCCACGCCTGCCGGAAGCCGCGGCGGTGGCGCGGGTGGCGGCGCGGCGACTGGCCGGGGAGATTCCGCCCCTGGCGGCGCAGCCGATGTATGTCGAGCCGCCGGCCGTGCGGCAGCCGTGATCCGGCCGGCGCTGCCGGGCGACGCGGTGGCGCTGGCGGCGCTGCATGCGCTGGCCTTTCCACCCGCCGAGGCCTGGAGCGCCGACGCCATGGTGCTGATGCTGGAGATGCCCGGCAGCTTCGGCCTGTGGCAGCCGGAAGCCGGGCTGGTGCTGGCGCGGGTTGCCGTGGATGAGGCGGAAATCCTGACCATCGGCGTGGCCCCGGCGGCACGGCGGCAGGGTCTGGGCGCGATGCTGCTGCTGGGCGCCGTGGCGCAGGCCGGCGGGCGCGGCGCCGCCGAAATGTTCCTGGAAGTGGCCTGCGACAACCTGGCGGCATTGGCGCTTTATGCCGCAGTGGGGTTTTCCCCGGTCGGCCGACGCCGCCACTACTATGGCCCAGGGCGCGACGCCGAGGTGCTGCGGCGCCGGATCGACCCGCCGCTCAGCCCTTCCTGATCAGCACGACCGTGCTGCCGTCGGCCAGGTCCTGGCAGGCCAGCACGGCATGGCCTTGCTCAACCGCGGTTTTCGGTACGTTGGCCCGGGGCTCGGCGCCCTTCAGCACGACCTTGAGCACTTGGCCCGGCACCATTCGGTCCAGCGCCAGCCGGGTGCGGACGAAGGTCATGGGGCAAGTCTCGGCCGTGATATCCAGTTCACGGTCGCTGGGCTGTTCTTTGATGTCCACACATTTCACCGTTGCTTGTTCAAAAAACCGATTGCATGCATTGCCAAACAGGATTTGATGGCAATATACCGACGCGAATCGAGGGAACACAGTCTTCCATGGCCGAACAAACCGCAAATGCCGAACTGCTGGGACTGACCGCGGAAATTGTCGCGGCACATGTTTCCAACAACCCGGTGGCATTGACCGATCTGCCGAATCTGATCCAGGAAGTCTATCGCACGCTGGCCAATGTTGGCGTGCCGCAGGCCAAGCCGGAACCCGAGCGGCCGCAGCCTGCCGTGCCGGTGAAGAAGTCGATCACGCCGGGCTACCTGATCTGCCTGGAAGACGGCAAGAAGCTGAAGATGCTGAAGCGGCACCTGCAGACCAGCTACAACATGACGCCCGACCAGTACCGTGAGCGTTGGGGCCTTTCCTCCGACTATCCGATGGTGGCGCCGGATTACGCCCAGCACCGCTCCTCGCTGGCCAAGAAGATCGGCCTGGGTACCAAGCCGCGCGGTCGCCCGCCCGGCCGCCCGCGCAAGGATGCCGCGATGACCCCGCCCAAGGGCGGCTGATTCCGGCCCGGTCGCTGCCCTTCGGGGCGGGCTTCCGGGGTTTCATCTTGTCGCCTGCCGGCGGCGCGGTCGGTGATGGCCGCCGACCTCCAGGCCGGCTATGGTGCCTCCAGATACTAAGGGCGGGCACCGGGCCTGCCTCACGGAGAGCTTGCGCCCCCGCATGCAGACGCGCGCGCCCATTGCTGCCCAGGACCTGTCCCGCATCGAGCGCCTGTGCGTGGAGCGTGGGCTGAAGATGACCGGCCAGCGCCGGCTCATCGCCCGCGTGCTGTCGGACGCCGAGGACCACCCCGATGTCGAGGAACTGTATCGCCGCGCGGTGACGCAGGATGGCCGCATCTCCATCGCCACGGTGTACCGCACGGTCCGGCTGCTGGAGGAGAAGGGCATCCTGGAACGCCACGACTTCGGCGGCGGCCGCGCCCGGTATGAACCCGCCGAGCATGGCGAGCACCATCACCTGATCGACATCGACACCGGGCTGGTGCTGGAGTTCGCCGACCCGCGGCATGAGGAACTGGCCAAGGAAATCGCCGCCCGGCTGGGCTTCGAGCTGGTCGGGCATCGACTGGAACTGTTCGGCCGCAAGTTCCCCGAGGCCCATGCCACCGCCAGCGTCACGCCGCGTCGCCGCCAGCGGGAACGCACCGCGTGAGCGCGGACCCCTTGGCCACGCCGCCCCCCTTGGCGGCCGCCTTGGCGCCCAGCGATACGGGCTTCGTCGAGTTGCGGTCGAACAACCTCGGCGTCCGCATCGCAGATACCGCGGCCGAGGTGGATGCGGTGCAGGCGCTGCGCTACCGCGTGTTCTACGATGAGATGGGCGCCCGCGCCGATGCCGCCACCGCCGCCAGCCGGCGCGACGTGGATGAGTACGACGCCGTGGCCGACCATCTGGTGGTGGTGGACCACGACCTGGGCGACGGGCCAGAGGGGATTGTCGGCTGCTATCGGCTGATCCGCCGCCCCGCCGCCGCCAAGGTCGGCCGGTTCTATTCCTCGGCCGAATACGATGTGGGCAAGCTGATCGCGCGGCCCGGCGAGATCATGGAACTCGGCCGGTCCTGCGTGGCGACGGATTATCGCACCCGCGGCACCATGCAGTTGCTGTGGCGCGGCATTGCCGCCTATGTGCTGCTGCACCGGGTGGACCTGCTGTTCGGCTGCGCCAGCCTGCCGGGGACCGACCTGGCGACACTGGCGCCGCAGCTGACCTATCTGGCGCGCAACCACCTGGCGCCGGAGGAAATCCGCCCGCGCGCCCTGGCCGAACGCTACGTGGCGATGGACCGGCTGCCGCCGGATGCGGTGGACAGCCGTCGGGCGCTGAACGACCTGCCGCCGCTGATCAAGGGCTACCTGCGGCTGGGTGGCTTCATCGGCGATGGCGCGGTGCTGGACGAGCAGTTCAACACCACGGATGTCTGCATCGTGGTCAAGACCGACCTGATCAACGCGAAGTATTCCAAGCACTACGAACGCCGGGTCGGCTGGACCACGGAACTCGAGGTTGAGGAATAGCGCCCCGCCGGATCAGGCGGCGGCGCCCAGTTGCAGTTGCCGCGCCAGGGTCTTCGGGTCCAACTCAGCCAGGATGGCGTTGCCGCGCAGGGTGCGGCCACCCAGCACCTCCAGCAGCGTCAGCGCAGCCTCCGCCACCGGCATCGGCACCTGGGCGGCCCGGCCCAGCGCCAGCAGGAAGCTCAGCGCGTGCGGTGCCTCGGCCAGGGCGCGTTCCGGCTCCGGTGCAGGCAGGCCGCCGACTTCGGCCATGAAGCGCTGGGCATCCGGCAGGCGGTGGCCGAAGCGGGCGGCCAGGGCGTCGCGTTCCGCGGTCAGCGCCGCCAGCAGCCGGGCCAGCGCGGCCGGGTCGGCCTGGCCGGCGGGGCCAAGCCCGGGGGCCAGCGCCTGGGCGGCGTGCAGCAGCGGCATCAGGTCCGCCAGCGCGGCGGCCAGCGCGTCGGCCAGGGGTTCCGCCGGCACGCCGAACAACGCCTCCACCAGCGGCGCCAACCGGGCGGTGGCGGCGGCGGGAACCGCGCCCAGCCACAGCTTGCCGCGGATGGCGCCGATCCAGACCCGGTCGCCACCCAGGCGCCGCGCGGTCATCGGCGGAGTCGCCAGCGCGCCGATCGGGACGCGGATGCCGCGGGCCACCAGCAGGCGGTCCAGCAACAGGGGCGAGAGCGAGGTCGCCGGGGCCACCAGCATGGCCGGGGCGCCCTGCACCACGGCGGCGACGCGGCGCATCACCTGGCCCTGGGCGTGGCCCGGCACGGCCAGCAGCACCACCTCGGCATCGGCCAGGGCGCGGCCGAGGTCGGCGGCGACCAGCACCGGGAAGCGGCCGGCCAGCTGGCCTTCCGCCAGCACGGCGTCGCGGATGCCCCGGGTGCCGCCACCGCGCGGCGACCACAGCGTCACGCCATGCCCACGCGCGGCCGCCATGGCGGCCGAGGCCAGGCCGACCGGGCCGGCACCGAGGATGGTCAGGCGCATCGGGGATCCTTTCGCGCTGCGGTGTCACCACCGCGTCGCGCTGCGGTTTGACCACCGCGTCGCGTCGCGGTGTGACCACCGCGCGGCCGGGCCGTCAACCTGTCATCAACCCGTCGCGCGGCTGTCATTGCCCTGTCCTGCCCGGCGCGCTACGCGCAGCACCCATGGACATTGCCGCGACATCGACCATGGATAGCCTGCAACCGCGCCGGCTGAAGCGGAAAGGCCCGTTGCGCTTCAGCAGCCGCCGGCATGGCGCCGCGCCGCGGGAGTTGTTCGCCGACCGGCCCCAGGGCGGCCAGTTGCGCGCGGTGCGCCGCCTGGTGCTGGTGATGCTGTGGACGCTGGTGGCGCTGCCGTTGCAGGCGGTGCTGCTGCTGTTCCCGGGGCGGGCCAAGGCGCGGTTCGCGCGGGTCTATCACCGCACCCTGTGCCGCCTGATTGGGCTGCAGGTGCAGGTGGTGGGGGAGGTCTGCCGCGACCGGCCGGTGCTGTACGTGGCCAATCATTCCAGCTGGCTGGACATTCTGGCGCTGGGCGGCACGCTGGAAGCCTGCTTCATCGCCAAGGCGGAAGTGGACAGCTACCCGCTGGTCAACCTGATCGCCCGGCTGGGCCGCACCGTCTTCGTCAGCCGCAACCGCGGCACTACGGGGCGCGAGGCCGATGCGATGAAGGCGCTGATGCAGGGCGGCGACAGCCTCATCCTGTTCCCCGAGGGCACCAGCAACGACGGCACGCGCGTGCTGCCCTTCCGTAGTGCCTTCCTGGGCGTGGCGAAGGAAGCGCAGCAGGTGCAGCCGATCTCGGTGGTGTATGACCGGCTCGGCGGCATGCCGGCGCTGCGGCGGGACCGCGCGGTGTTCGCCTGGTTCGGCGACATGGAGTTGGGCAGCCATTCCTGGCAGCTGCTGCGGCGTGAGGGGGCCCGGGTGACGGTGCTGCTGCACCAGCCCTTCCCGCCCGAGGCGATGCCCGACCGCAAGGTGATGACGCGGGAATGCAGCCGGGTGGTCAGCGCCGGCGCGGCGGACCTGCGGCAGAACCGGGCGGCGCGGCCGTTGGCGGCGCTGGCGCACCAGCATGGCTCGGCACTGTCATCTCACCACGCTTGACCCGGCGCCGCCGCATCCCTGAGGCTGCGGGCATGATGCGAATCGCTCCTGTTCCGCGTTGGTGGCGCTGAAGCCCACCCAACGCTTGACCCCGACCGCCCCGGCGCGCAAAGGCGCCGGTTGTCCCGGCCTTGTCCCTGCCGGGCGGCGGAGCCTTTGATGAGCGAGACCGGGAAACCCAACAAGCGCCGCGTGCTGATCCGCACCTATGGCTGCCAGATGAACGTCTATGACAGCGACCGCATGGCCGACGTGCTGGCGCCGCTGGGCTATGCGCCGACCGATGATCTGGCGCTGGCCGACATGGTCATTCTGAATACCTGCCATATCCGGGAAAAGGCCGCCGAGAAGGTCTTCTCCGAGTTGGGCCGGCTGCGTGAGCTGAAGCAGGAGAAGGCCGGCCGCGGCGAGCAGCTGACCCTGGCGGTGGCGGGCTGCGTCGCCCAGGCCGAGGGCGCCGAGATCACCGCCCGGGCGCCGTGGGTGGATATCGTGCTGGGGCCGCAGAGCTATCACCGCCTGCCGGAATTGGTAGCGCGGGTGGCGCGGGCCGGGAAGCTGCCGCCCAATCCGCAGACCGGGCACCCCGTGGGCAGCAAGCTGCTGGATACCGACTTCCCGGTGGAGAGCAAGTTCGACCACCTACCGGAGGCCAGCCAGGGCCAGGGGAAGGATCGTGGTATCGCGGCGTTCCTGACCATCCAGGAAGGCTGCGACAAGTTCTGTTCGTTCTGCGTGGTGCCCTATACGCGCGGGTCCGAGTATTCGCGGCCGGTGGCGGCGGTGCTGGCTGAGGCACGGCGCCTGGTGGCCCGTGGCGCGCGGGAAATCTCCGTGCTGGGGCAGAACGTGAATGCCTATCACGGCGAGGGTGATCAAGGCCCGGTCGGCCTGGGCCGGTTGCTGCGGGAGTTGGCAAAAATCCCTGGGCTGGACCGGCTGCGCTACACCACCAGCCATCCGCGGGATGTGAATGACGACCTGGTGGGGGCGCATCGCGACCTGCCGCAGCTGATGCCCCTGCTGCACCTGCCGGTGCAGTCCGGCAGCGACCGCATGCTCCAGGCGATGAACCGCGGCCATACCGCCGCTGAGTTCCGCCGCGTGGTGGACCGGTTGCGCCAGGCGCAGCCGGGGCTGGCGCTGTCGTCGGACTTCATCGTCGGCCACCCCGGCGAGACCGCCGCCGACCATGAGGCCAGCCTGGCGCTGATCCGCGAGATCGGCTTCGCCAGCGCCTACAGCTTCAAATACTCGCCCCGGCCCGGCACGCCGGCAGCCGGGGCGCCCAACAAGGTGCCCGAGGCGCTGATGGATGCGCGCCTGGCCGAATTGCAGGCGCTGCTGCGGGACCAGCAGCAGGCGTTCAATCTCTCGCGTGTTGGCATGACCATGGACGTGCTGTTCACTGGCCCGGGGCGCCACCCCGGCCAGGTGGCGGGCCGCACGCCCTGGCTGCAACCGATCCATCTGCTGGGGCCGGCCGACCTCATCGGGACCATCGCCCCGGTCAGGGTGGTGGGGGTGCAACCCAACTCCCTCAACGGTGCGCTGGCGGCCGCGGATGGGCAGACCCACATCATGCCAGCCAACCAGGAGCCAGCGCCCGCTTGACCACCGCCACCCTTGCGCTCCGCCCCGTGCGGAACCCCGCCGCCGGTACTGTCGGAGAGGTCACCCTGACCTTCGCCGACAATGCCCGGCTCCCGCTGCTGTATGGCGACTACAACCGCCATCTGGTGAAGGTGGAACAATGGCTGGGGGTCCGATGTGCCGATCGGGGCAACCGCCTGACCATCACCGGGCCGGCCGAGCGGGTGGAGATGGCGGAGGCGGCGCTGAAGGCGCTGTGGCGGCAGTTGGAGCAGGGCCAGAAGGTGGGCAGCGGCGAAGTGGATGCAGCGCTGCGCATGGCGGAAGGCGAGGCCGAGAGCGATCCGCGCCTGCCGTTGCAGGACATTCCGCAGATCCGCACCCGCAAGGGCGTGATCGCGCCGCGCAGCCCGGCCCAGGCGGCGTACATGGATACGCTGATGCGCTGCGACATGGCGTTCGGCATCGGCCCGGCCGGCACCGGCAAGACCTACCTGGCGGTGGCCCAGGGGGTGGCGCTGCTGCTGGCGGGGCGGGTGGACAAGATCATCCTCAGCCGTCCCGCGGTGGAAGCCGGCGAGCGCCTGGGCTTCCTGCCCGGCGACATGAAGGAGAAGGTCGATCCCTACCTTCGCCCGCTCTATGACGCACTGAACGACATGATGACGGCCGAGCAGGTGGCCAAGCGGATAGAGCGCGGCGAGATCGAGATCGCCCCGCTGGCCTTCATGCGCGGGCGTACCCTCGCCCATTCGTATTGCATCCTGGACGAGGCCCAGAACACCACGCCGGCCCAAATAAAAATGTTCCTGACCCGGATGGGCGAGGGCAGCCGCATGGTGATCACTGGCGACCCGACCCAGGTGGATTTGCCGTCCCACCAGCCCAGCGGGCTGGTCGATGCGCTGAAGATACTGGAAGGCGTCGCCGGCATTGCTGTAACACGCTTTGACGAGCGGGATGTGGTAAGGCACCCGCTTGTTGCTCGGATTGTTTCTGCCTATGGCCGCGCGGATGCGGCCCGGCAGCGGAAGAAGGACCACGATGGAACCGGGAAGTAGTCGTCCCGACGGCTGGCTGGGCATGGCGCCCAGCGCTGTTGGGACTGAAGTTATTGTCGCCGACGCCGCCTGGCGCCGGTTGCTGCCACGGGCCGAGCTGCTGGCCCGCCGTGCCGTCGCCGCCACCCTGGCGGCCGAAGGCTGGGACGGCGCCGTGACGGTGCTGCTGACCGATGACCGCGCGCTGAAGCGGCTGAACGGCGAGCATCGCGGCAAGGAAAAGCCCACCAATGTGCTGAGCTTCCCCAACGACTACGGGGACCACCTGGGCGATATCGCCCTGGCATTGGGCGTGGTCCGGCGGGAAGCGCTGGCAGGCGGCAAGCGGATCGAGGCGCATTTCGCCCACCTCGTGGCGCATGGCACGCTGCACCTGCTGGGCCACGACCACCTGCTGGCTGGCGAGGCGCGGGTGATGGAGCAGGCGGAGGCGCGGATCATGGCGCGGCTCAGGCTGCCCAACCCGTGGAAAGCACCGGTCGGACGGCTGGCCGCATGAGCAGTTCCGCCGAACGCGGCAAGCTGATGTGGCGGCTGCAAGGGCTGATGCGCCGGCGCGAGGCCGAGAGCGTCCGCGACCGCATGGAAGAGCTGATCGAGGAGCAGGACGGGCCGGAGCGCCTGGGCACGGCGCTAGGTCACGAAACCGGGCTGGACGACCAGGAACGCGCGCTGCTCGGCAACGTGCTGAAGCTGCGCGGCAAGACCGCCTATGACGTGATGGTGCCGCGCGCCGATATCATTGCCATATCGGAAGACTCCACGCTGGAGCAGACCACGCGGCTGATGCAGCGCGAGGGCCATAGCCGCTACCCGGTCTATCGCGGGCAGTTGGATGAGATGGTCGGCATGGTCCACATCAAGGACGTGTTTGCCGCCATCGGGCGGGAGGGGCCGTTTTCCCTGACCGGCATATTGCGCAAGCCACTGTTCGTGGTCACCGCCGTGCCGGTGCTGGACCTGCTGCTGCAGATGCGCCAGGCGCGGATGCACATGGCGCTGGTGGTGGATGAGTATGGCGGGATCGACGGGCTGATCACCATCGAGGATCTCGTAGAAACCATCGTCGGCGATATCTCGGACGAGCATGACGAGGACGGCCCACCGCACATGGTGGAGAAGCCGGACGGCACGATCGAGCTGGATGCCCGGACGCCGGTCGAAGATTTCGAGGCGCTGCTCGGCCCGGTGCTGACCGAGGACGAACGCGCCGCCGATATCGACACGGTCGGCGGGCTGGTGTTCACGCTCGCGGGGCGCGTGCCGGCCAAGGGCGAGTTGGTGAGCCACTGTTCAGGGCTTGAGTTCCGCGTGCTGGAATCCGACCCGCGGCGTATCCGGCGGCTGCGAATCCGGAAGCCGGGGACGCAACCGGCCAAACAGGCGGCGGAGTAGCCGCGCCGCTGCTGGAGCGGTTGCGGTTGCGCTACCGCTCCAGCCGCGGCCGCAGCGCGTCCCGCGGCAGCGGCGGGCCGCCGTGTGCCCCGGGGGCCAGGCCG
>CANBNK010000026.1 GCA_947371015.1 Acetobacteraceae bacterium
ACCTCCGTGATGGTCTGGTAGCCCTTGAACACCTGTTGGTCCAACGCCAGTCCATTGGCGCGCTTGGCGATCATGAAGGCGCCCTGGCGCACCGCCCAGGTGCCGTCTTCCCATTCCAGCACCAGGCCGTTGGTGAAACCGCGGGCGTCGGCGGCGTAGTCGAAGCCCGCGGCGCCGACCATGCCCCAGCCCATGAACTGGCCGCGGGCGTCATGCGCGTAGCGGTTGTCGTCGAAGAAGTCCCAGACCGAGACCTTGCCGGCGGTGATGGTCAGGCGCTCCCGCGCCAGCGGGCCGGTGAAGCGCATCGGGTCGGGGTCGGCGCCGTCGGCGTCGAAGGAGAGGTCGATGGTCTGGCGGATGAAGGCGCGGCTGACCAGGAAGTAGGGGTCGCGGCTGCCGAGGCGAAACGCCTCGTTGTTCGGAAAGCTGGCGACGCCCACGGCGTTGGACATGCCGAAGCCGCGCGTCAGCATCGGGACCACCACCGCCTCGGCATTGTCCCACAGCCGGCGGCCGATGACGAGGTCGATGCTCTGGGTGTTGCGGAACACCGGGCGCGGGTCGAGGCTGGACGGCCCCTGGTAGGGTGAGCGCATCCGCAGGTGGCCCTGCAGGATGGTGGTCATCTGCCCGCGCAGAAACCAACCCTGTTTCTCCAGGTCGGCCAGCCATTCCTCGGCGCCGTCGATCGCGCTGTCCAGGTTGGGCTGGTAGATCGGCGCGGCGACGCTGCGCTGGGCCTGAGCGCCGGGGCTGGCCAGCAGCAGGGCGGCCAGGGCCAAAAGGGCCGGTGCGAGGGCGGCGACGCCGGCGCGGCGGAACTTGGTCAGGAGCATGGCTGATCCCTGGCGCAGGAGGCTGGCGCTTGGCAAGCCCGGCGCAGGATGCCTCGAAACTTTCATGTGGCCTTGGTGACGCTTTGGTAGAGCGCGCGGCGCACGTGCTGCAACCCTCACGCACCCACCTGACTGACGCCTTCGGTTGACGGGGCTCTGTCGTCGAGGCTTCTTCCTGCCGCATGAGCACCAGCGAGACACCCTATCAGCGGATCGGCGGCGAGGCTGGCGTGCGCCGCCTGGTGGCGCGGTTCTACCAGTTGATGGATGAGCTGCCGGCGGCGGCGGCCTGCCGCGCGATCCATCCGCCCTGCCTGGCCAGCGCGGAACAGAAGCTGTTCGAATACCTGACCGGATGGTTCGGTGGGCCGCCGTTGTTCGTGGACAAGTACGGCCACCCGAGGCTGCGCAGCCGCCACCTGCATGCGCCGATCGACACGCCGGAGATCAGCGGGTGGCTGCTGTGCTTTCGCCAGGCCTGGGCCGAGACGGTTGATGACGCCGCACTGGGCGCGGCGGTGCTGCCGCAGGTGGAAAACCTGGCGCAACACATGCGCAACCGTGGCGGTTAGCGCCTGCTTGGCCCCGGCGTAAACGCCGCGGGCGGTGCATCGGCTGCTCGGAGGGTAAGGCCAGGGTAGCGCCAGCTACCTACGCAGCGTGCCCTCGGGCAGGGCGCGCAGCAGTACCGCCTGCAATGCCAGGACGTGTTCGCGCATCAGCGCCTCGGCGCGCCAGCCCTGGCCGGCCAGGATCGCATCGGCGATGCGGTGGTGGTCGTCGTGGAAGCGCCGCAGCTGCACAGCGTCCAAGGTCAGGATGCGCCGGGTGGAGGCAGTGGGCACCGTGGCGCACAGCCGCACCAGTTCCGGCAGGCGGCGGTTGCCGGCGGCGGCGGTGACGGCATCATGGAAGGCGATGTTGGCGTCGCGGAAGGCGTCGATATCCAGCGCGCCGGTGGCCGCGCGGGCGACGATGGCGTCACCATCGGCCAGGCTGCGCTGGAACGCCGCGCAGACCAGGGCATCCGGTCCGCGCTCGGCGGCCAGCCGGGCGGCGACGCCTTCCAGGACGGCGCGGATTTCGAAGGCGTCCAGCGTTTCCGAGAGCGGGAAGACGCGCACCGCGTAGCCGCGGTTGGGCGCGTATTCCAGCAGGCCCTCGGCGGCCAGGGCCTGCAACGCCGTGCGCAGCGGCGTGCGGGAGACGCCGAGCCGGGCACTGAGGCGGATTTCGTTTAGCTTTTCGCCGGGGCCGATTTCGCCGGCCAGGATGGCATCCCGCAACTGAGCGGTGACCGAGAGCGAGCGCGTCGGACTGGCGCTGTCCGGCCGGGGTGGTGCTGGCGGTTCGGCGTCGTCGAGCATGGTTGTGTGTACAATTCGGCAGCAGCATCGCCAAGGCAATGCCGCTTTTCGGTCAGATCGCGGTAGCAACCCGCGAATGCCTGAATACATTGCGTTGACGCGCACCGGGGCTGATCCCTAACCTCGAGCGCAAGGTGTGGAGCATGACGACGGCAATGGCAGCGACGGCAGCGGAAGACAATGCGATAGAGCGGATCACCGCCGACCGTGGCCCGCATTATGAGCCCTTCGGCTGGCATCATTGGCCCGAACACCCCTGGCTGACCTATCAATTCCGGCGCGCCCTGGGCGAAACGCAGGAAGGCGGTGGCTCGGTCAGCGAATGCTTTCTGGCGGCCAGCCGGATGATCCCGGGCGACCTGGAAAGCTGGCACCGCGAATGGTACCGCATCGCCGAGGAGAATTGGGCGCGGGGCCTGGCCGAGGAAGCCAAGGGCCACGCCCGCACCGCGATGAACTGCTTCCTGCGCGCCGCCGACTACTATCGCCAGGCCGAGTTCCACCTGGCCGAGGACGACCCGCGGCGGCTGCCGACCTTCGAGAAGATGGAGGCGTGCAGCCACAAATTCCTGGCGCGGCTGAACCCGCCCGGCGAGGTGGTGGAAATCCCCTACGAAAACGGCGTCAGCCTGTGCGGTTACTTCGTGCGCGCGCCGTTTCCGGGGGCGAAGCTGCCGGTGCTGATCTGCATGGGCGGGCTGGACAGCATCAAAGACGAGATGTGGTTCATGCAGGCGCATGGCTGCCTGCAACGCGGCATTTCCGTGCTGATGGTGGACATCCCCGGTCAAGGCGGCACGCTACGGCGGCACAAGGTGGCGGCGCGGCCGGATACCGAGGTGCCGATCGGGCGCTGCATCGACTGGCTGGTGCAGCGGGCGGATGTGGACCCCGCGCGTATCGCGGTGTGCGGGTCCTCGCTGGGTGGCTACTACGCGGCGCGGGCCGGCTGCTACGAGAAGCGGCTGGCTGCCTGCATCAGCCATGGCGCGGTGTGGAGCGTGCCGGAGCTGTGGGCCGACAAGGGCGAGGAATTCGGCCTGGCCCCGCATATCAAGTGGGTGTTCGGGTCCAAGACCATGAAGCAGGCGCATGTGGCGATGCAGCCCTTCGTGCTGGAGGGCCATCTGGAGCACATGACCTGCAACTGGCTGATCCTGCATGGCGGCCACGACGTGCTGACCGTGACGGCGGCGACCAAGGCGCATGACTACGCTAAGGCGCGCGGCGTGAAGGTGGACATGCGCATCCTCCAGCCAGAGGAAACCGGCGCTGAGCATTGCCAGCACGACAACCCGACCATCGGCCAGGAGGTGATGTGCGACTGGCTGGCCGACCTGTTCGGCATCGACCAGACCGCCCTGCTGCGGACCGGCTGGAACCCGCTGGTATGAAGCCGACCGAGCGCCTTACCTACTCACCGATCTCCCAGCGGCCGCCGCTGAAGCTGCCGGGCGGCGCCCGCATGGCGGTATGGGTGATCGTGAATGTCGAGGAATGGGACATCACCCAGACCATGCCGCGCACGGTGCTGACGCCGCCGGCGGGCGGTGCGCCGATGCCGGATATTCCCAACTGGGCCTGGCACGAATACGGTAACCGCGTCGGCTTCTGGCGCATGTTGGAGTTGTTCGACCGCTTCAACCTGCCGGCGGTGCTGGCGATCAATGGCAGCGCGATAGAGGCCTACAAGCCGATTGCCGAGGCGGCGCATCAGCGCGGCTGGGAGTTCATCGGCCACGGCTTCAGCCAGCGCAACATGCAGAAGGTGGAGAACGAGCGGGAGGATATCGCGCGCACCTCCGCCGCCATCCAGGGTTTTACCGGCAAGGCACCGCGCGGTTGGCTTGGGCCGGGGCTGACCGAAACCTGGGAGACGCCGGACCTGCTGAAGCAAGCCGGCTACGACTATGTCTGCGACTGGGTGCTGGACGACCAGCCGGTGTGGCTGAAGACGACGACGCAGCCGATCCTCAACATTCCCTACACGCAGGAATGCAACGACGTCGCGATGATGCTGATCCAGCATCACAAGGCCAGCGAATACCGCGACCGCGCGCTGGACCAGTTCACCCAGTTGTACGAAGACGCGAAGGGCAGCGCGCGCATCATGGCGCTGGTGCTGCACCCCTACATCATGGGCGCGCCGCATCGGCTGCGCTACTTCCGCGAGGTGATCGAGCAGATCAAGGCGCGCGGCGACGTCGTCTTCATGACCGGCAGCGAGATCGCCGACTGGTACCTGGCCAACGGTCCGAAGGCGCCATAGCCGCCATGGGGATGAACAGCTTCCAGCTGCTGAACGGGCTGACCTTCGCGGCGCTGCTGTTCGTTGTCGCCAGCGGGTTTACGCTGGTGTTCGGGCTGCTGCGCATCGTCAACCTCTCGCATGGCGCGCTGTACCTGCTGGGTGGCTATATCGGCTACAGCACGGCGACGGCGACCGGCAGTTTCGGCTTGGGCATGCTGGCGGCCATGCTGGGCGTGGCCGCGGTGGGGCTGGTGCTGGACCAGGGGCTGCTGCGCTTCGTGCGCGGGCAGGAGTTGCGCCAGGTGCTGCTCTCGCTCGGCGTGGCGCTGGTGCTGAACGACCTGGCGCTGGTTATCTGGGGTGGCGACAGTTTCACCGTGCCGACGCCGGAACTGCTGTTCGGCGCGGTGCCGGTACTGGATACCTTCTACCCGAAGTACCGGTTGTTCGTGCTGGGCATGGGCGTGCTCGTCTTCGTGCTGCTGTGGCTGCTGCTCAATCACACGCGGCTCGGCGCGCTGATCCGCGCCGGGGTGGATGATCCGGAGATGGTGGAGGCGAGCGGCGTCAACATCCGCCGCGTCTTCGTGCTGACCTTCTTGCTGGGCTGCGCGCTGGCCGGCCTGGGCGGGGTGATGGGCGGGGCGTTCCTGGCGCTGTACCCTTCGGCGGATGCGGAGATATTGGTGTTCTCGCTGGCCGTGGTCGTCATCGGTGGGCGCGGGAGCCTGGTGGGCGCGGCCATCGGCGCGGTCATGGTGGGGCTGCTGAACACCATGGGCCAGGTGTGGTTTCCGGAACTCGCCTACTTCGTCATCTTCGGCCCGATGGCGGCGCTGCTCGCCTTCCGGCCGCTGGGCCTGCTGGGGCGCGCAGTATGAATCGGGGCATGCTTTGGCTGCTGGCACTGCTGGCCGCGGCGGTTATGCCGCTGGTGCTGAGCAGCTACCATGTGGACCTCGCCACGCGCATTTTGATCTTCGCCGTGCTGGCCATGAGCATCGACGTGCTGGCCGGCTTCGTCGGGCGCACCTCCCTGTGCCATGGCGCCATCTTCGGCGTGGCCACCTATGTGGTGATCTGGGCTATGGCCAAGGCGGGGCTGCCGGCAGTGCCAGCCTTCCTCGCCGGCGTGGTCGCGGCGACGCTGGTTGCGGCGCTGTTCGGGCTGTTGGCGGTGCGCACAAGCGGCGTTTACTTCCTGCTGCTGACGGTGGCGTTGGGCATGGTGGTTTGGGGCATCTGCCTGCGCTGGACTGGCGTGACCGGGGGCGAAAACGGCCTGCGCGGCCAGGACATGCGGCCCGCTTTGCTGCTGGCGCGGGAGAATTTCTATTGGTTGGTGCTGGCGGTGGCGGCGCTGGCGGCCTGGGCCATGCAGCGCTTCGTCAACTCGCCCTTCGGGCTCAGCCTGCGTGGCATCCGTGACAGCGAGAGCCGGATGCGCGCGCTGGGCTACAACGTGCCGCTGCACCTGTTCGTCGGCTTTGCCGTCTCCGGCTTCTTCGCCGGCGTGGCGGGCGCGATGTACGCCTTCTTCAACGAGTATGTCAGCCCGTCCAGCGTAGCCATGGGCCAGAGCGTGGCCGGGCTGCTGATGGCAATCGTCGGTGGTGTCGGCACGCTGTTCGGCAGCTTCATCGGTGCCGCCGCGATCATCCTGCTGGAAAACACGGTCAGCTGGTACACCGACCGCTGGCAGGCCGTGCTGGGCCTGGTCTTCATCCTCACCATGATCTTCGCCCCCGAGGGCATTCTCGGCACAATCCGGCGCCTGGGCGCCGTCACAAGGAGAGCACGATGACACTGCATCGCCGTACGTTGCTGGGTTCCACCGCTGCCTTGCTGGCGGCGCCGGCCATTGGGCGGGCGCAGAGCGGGCCGATCAAAATCGGCGTGATGGCGCCGCTCACCGGCGTGCTCGCCGCCGGCGGGCGCGAGATGGTCGATGGCGTGACCATGTTCGTGGAGCAGGCCGGCAAGAAGATGGCCGGGCGCGACGTGGAGCTGGTGGTGGAGGATGACGGCTCCAACCCCGATACGTCGCTGCAGAAGGCGCGCCGCCTGGTGGAGCAGGCCAAGGTGGATTTCATGATGGGCAACCTGCTGGCCAATACCGGCCTGGCGGTGGCCGGTTATGTGCGCGGCACCGGCACGCCCTACTTCATCCCCATCATCGCCGCCGACGAACTGACCCAGCGCGGGCGTATCCCGAACGTGGTGCGCGTGGCCGGCTATTCCGCCAGCCAGATGGCGCATCCGCTGGGCGATTGGGCCTTCAAGAAGGGCTACAAGAAGATCGCCACCATTGGCCAGGACTATACCTTCGGCCATGAGCAATGCGCCGGCTTCGCCCGCGTGTTCAGCAACGCCGGCGGCCAGGTCGTGCGGCAGTTCTGGCATCCGTTGAACACCTCGGACTTCAGCCCGTATCTTGGCCAGCTGGCCTCGCTGGGCGTAGACGCCATCTTCGCCATGGAGACCGGCGCAGATGCGACGCGCTTCATCCAGCAATACGCCAGCTTCGGCCTGAAGCAGCGCATTCCGCTGTTGGGTGCGATGAACACCACGGACCAGAGCGTGATCCGCACCCTGGGCGCGGAATGCGAGGGCATCGTCTCGGCCGCGCATTTCGCCGAGGGTTCCGACGTGGCGGCGACCAAGGCTTTTGTTGACGAGCACGTGAAGCGCTTCAACCGCATCCCGTCGCTGTACGGCTTCGCGATGTACAGCTGCACCATGTGGGTGGCCAAGGCGCTGGAGAAGATCGGTGGCCGCGCCGAGGACCGCGCCGCGCTGCTGGCCGCGGTGCGTTCGACCGAGTTGGACAACTCGCCGCTCGGCCGCCCGGTGAAGCTGGATGAGTTCGGCAACCCGGTCTACGACGTGTACATCCGCAACACCGTGCGGCGCCCGGATGGCAAGTATTGGAACGTGCCGCTGGAGACCTATCCGCGCGTGTCGCAGTTCTGGAAATACTCGCCGGAGGAATACATGCGGCAGTCGCCGTATTCCCGCGAAAATCAGTACATTCGGCAGGGCTGATGCCGGCCGCGCTGACGCTGACCGAGGTGGTGGTGGCGTTCGGCGCGCTGCGTGCGGTCGATGGCGTCTCGCTCAGCATTCCCGCGGGCGAGCGCCGGGCGATCATCGGGCCGAACGGCGCCGGCAAGACCACCCTGTTCCAGGCCATCACCGGCATGGTGCAGGCAACCTCCGGCCGCGTGGTGTTCGAGGATGCGGACATCACCGCGCTGCCGCCGCATCGGCGAGCGCAGCGTGGCATTTCCCGCACCTTCCAAATCACCAACCTGTTCCCGACGCTGACCGTACGGCAGAACTTGTTCCTGGCGCTGCGTGGCCTGGCGCCGGGCAAGTTCAGCCTGTTCGGCCAGCCGAAGATCACCGCCATGGAAGCCGCGCGCACCGAGGCGGCGCTGCTGGCGGCGCGCCTCGTCGGGAGAGAGGAGATCGAGGTGCGCGCCCTGTCCTATGGAGAGCAGCGTCAGGTGGAGTTGGCGGTGTCCATCGTCAACCAGCCGCGCATGCTGCTGCTGGACGAACCCGCCGCGGGCCTTTCGCCGAATGAGCGGGCGATGGTCGCCGAGGTGATCCGCGCCCTGCCGCGCGACATCACGGTGGTGCTGATCGAGCATGACATGGACCTGGTGCTGGGGCTGGTGGACCAGGTGACCTGCCTGCACGAGGGCCGCGTGCTGGTGGAGGCGCCGCCGAGTGAGATCCGCGGTAACCCTGCGGTGCAGGAAGTGTACTTGGGTAGAGCACGCCATGCTGCAGGTTGAGGATATCCAGGCCTACTACGGCGAGGCGCATATCGTCCAGGGCGCCAGCCTGACGGTGAATGCTGGCGAGGTTGTCGCGCTGCTCGGCCGCAATGGCATGGGCAAGACCACGCTGATCCGCGCCATCATGGGCATGGCGCCGCCGCAATTGCGCAGCGGCCGGGTGCGCTGGCAGGGCCAGGACCTGGTGGGGCTGAAGCCGCATGAGATCGCCGCAAGGCGAATCGCCATCGTGCCGCAGGGGCGGCGGCTGTTCGCCTCGCTGACCGTGGTGGAGCACCTGACCATGGTGAAGTCCGCCCGCGCGACCGAGGGCTGGACGGTGGAGCGGGTGTTCGGGCTGTTTCCGAGGCTGGCGGAGCGGAAGGGGCATCGCGGCAACCAGCTTTCGGGCGGGGAGCGGCAGATGCTGGCGATTGGCCGCGCGCTGATGCTGGACCCCGAACTGATCCTGATGGACGAGCCCAGCGAGGGCCTGGCGCCGGCGATGGTGCAGCGGGTGGAGGAGATCGTGCTCGACCTCAAGCGCACCGGGCTGGCGATATTGATGGTGGAGCAGAATCTCTACAGCGCGCTGACCACGGCGGACCGGATCTACGTGCTGGAAACCGGCCGCGTGGTGCTGGAAACCACCGGCGCGGCGGCCAATGCCGACGAAGCGCTGCTGCGCCGGCAGCTGGGTATTTGAACGCTCAGATCGGCCCGAAGGCCGGTGGCATGATGCGGCGGCGCGACGCGGCTTCGTAGCTGGAGGCAATGCGCAGGGCGACGCCTTCGCGGCCGAGTTCAGCGCGGAACACCAGGGAGAAGGGCAGGCCGGGGGCGGCCAACCGCGTTGGCTCGTTGCTCGCCGTCGGCAGGTAGCGCTTGCCGTCCTCACTGAGCGTGAAGACCGGGTCGTAGGCGGTGGTGACGTAGCCGGCGGGGATCAGGATTTCGCTCAGGCCCGCATTGGGCCCGTGGAAGCTTTCGCCGCGCAGGTTCTGCTGCGTGCCTGGCTCGATGGCGCCACCGATCAGCCCGGGTGGCAACGGCGTATGCAGGCGCACGAAGGCGTCCAGCTTGTTTTCCAGCAGCACCATCATGTCCACGCGGCGCAGCATCTCCCGCAGCATGATGCGTTCATTGACGCCCTGGCGGCCATCCAGCGCGTTGCGCGGGTCCGTCACCGCTTCCCAGTTGAGGAAGGCGCTGCGCTGGTCGTCGCCCCAGAACTTGCTGCGGGCGTTCAGCGCGCGCCAGTCGCGCAGCGTTTCGGTGAAGCCCTTAGCGGCCCAGTCGGCGGCGCGGCGTTCCAGGTATTGCGAGATGTGGAAGCGGAAGGTCGGCGCCAATTCCTGTTGTTGGATGGTGGCGATATCAAGGTCGATGGGCGGCGGGATGCGTCCTTCGGCGAGGCCGACGCAGTAGTCCATCGGAGCCATGCTGCCACTGCCGAAGACCTTGCCCGGCAGGAACTCGCAAGGGCTGATGGCGGCAGCGAATTCCTTGAATAGCGGCGTGCCATCTTCGCCGAGGCGGAACAGCAGTTCCGGCATGAAGATCGGCACCAGTTTTGCGAGGGCGCCGGTGAAGTCCACGCGCATCGGCTCGAAGGCCGGATCGGGCGCCGAGAAGCGGTCCGCCGACGCGACCAGCGTTGCGCCAAGCTGTGCGCCGAGCACGTTCTTGATCTCGGTGCGGGCGGCGGTGACGATCGGTTCCGCCTGCTTCTGGCCCGGGTAGATGCGCAGTGATTCCGTCACCACGCCAAGCCGCACGCCGGCCAGAGTGCCTTCCGCCAGGTGCTTCACATAGGGCGGCTGCGCCAGGCTGCGCGGCACGGTGGTGTAGGGGTCGCGCGGGTCGTAGCCGCCCAATTCCGGGTCCAGCAGCCCGTCCAGCACCTTGGCGCAATCCTCGATCCGGCGGGCGTGGATGCCGGTGCGGTCGCAGTAGATGTCGGCACCGATGGCGCCGCCGTCGAAGCCGATCATCGCCTTGTGCGGCAGGATCAGCGCGACGGCATTGTGGTTGGACGGGCCACGGCAGGAAGCGCGGGTTTCCTCGCCCAGGCTGCACATCACCAGGTTGGTGCTGACCGACAGCGCCGAGCCCGAGGAGGAGCCGAGCGAGGCTGAGCGCGTGGTGTCGTACGGGTTGGAGGGATTGCCGCCCCAGGTGCTGCGCTGGTAGCCCAGCGTGGAGTGCAGCACTTTTTCAGGTTTGTGCGCGCCGCCGGGGTCGCCGGCGCGGCCATTGTACTCGGTGCAGATCGCCTTGGCGTAGATGATGGCGCCCTTGGTGCGCAGTTGCTCGACCAATAGGTGGTCGCGGGCGGGGAAGTCCATGTCGTAGGCGGCGTCGCCGCCGCCGGTGCTGCGCATATCCTTGGTGTCGAAGGGGTCCTTGAAGGAGAAGACGACGCCGTACATCGGCATCTCCTCCAGCGGCGGATTGGTGCCGTAGTGCGCGTCCAACTCGGCGGCGCGTTCAAGGGCGTCTGGCTGGTGGCGGAACATTTCACAGGCCGGCGGGGCGCCCGGCGGCAGCGGCAGGGAAGGGTGGGCGTCGAAGGCGCCCTTGCAGGTGACGCTGCGTTCCCCGCGGATGTTCAGCGTGGAAAGCGCGTTGACCTGGCCGGCATTGGGCTTGCCGACCAGCATGCCGAACTGCTGCGCAACGCTGGGGTCCGAGGCGGTTGCTTCCATGCGGCCGAACTCCAGTGGTGGGCCGCTGTAGCGGTGCAGGTCCGGCAGCACGGTGGCGGCGGCGACGGTCTCAACCGGGAAGCGCAGTGACGCGCCGGCGCGGACCGTGCCTTCGGCCGCGGCGACATCGGCGCCATCGGCGGTCAGCAGCAGGCTGGCCGGGCCGTTGAAGGCGCGGGCGCGGGCGATGTAGTGCTGCACCACCGCGACGCAGGTGGTGCGGCCGGCGCGGATCGCCGCGTGCAACTCGGCGATGGTGGCTTCTTCCAACTGGAAGGGCTTGGTCATGGCGTCAGTCCAGCCTTTCATCGGGCGGCGCGATCACGGTGGCCAGGTCGCGCAGCAGGGTCTTGTTGGGCAGCGGGTCCAGCCGCATGTCGCGCGCTTCCAGCCGGGCGGTGCAGGCGTAGATGACCTTGCCATCCAGCAGCATCATGCATTCCTTGCAGGCATTGGCGTTGAGGCAGGCGTAGCGGAAGGCCAGCGTCGGGTCGGTGCCGATGCGCAGGCGGCGCAGCGCGTCCAACACCGACTCACCCGGCTCGAAGCTCAACTCGAACACGTCGTGGCGCGGCGCTTCGCCCGGGCCGCCGCGGCGGATGTGGAGCGTGGTCGTCGGCATCAGGCAAGCTCCGGCACGCCGGCGCGCAGGCGCAGCGGCAGGTTGCGTTCCCAGCTGGGCGACATCTCGGGGAAGTCCTCGCGCTGATGCGCGCCGCGGCTTTCGGTGCGGGCAGTGGCGGCGAGGACGACGCTCTTGGCGACCAGCAGCATCTGCCGCAGGTCCAGCCAGTCCAGCCGCACCAGGTCATGCGCCAGGCCGGGAGTGCCAGGGGGCGCGGTGCCGATTTCCTCGCGCAGTGCGGCCAACGCCGCGGCGGCGCGGGCCAGGCCCGCGGCGGTGCGGAACGGGCCGACATCGGCGGCCATGATGTGCTGCAACCGCGCCACCAGCGCGGCGGTGTTCTGCGCCGGGCCTTCAGCGGCCAGCAGCGCCAGGGCGGGGCGGGCGGCCGCAACGTCGAAGGCGGGTGCGCCCTCGGCTGCCTGGCGCGCGGCCTCGGCACCTGCCAGCCGGCCGAAGGCCAGGGCTTCGGTGATGGCATTGCCGGAGAGCCGGTTGGCGCCATTCGCGCCGCCCACCGCTTCGCCGGCACACAGCAGGCCCGGCACATCCGTGCGCATGGCGGTGTCCACGCGCACGCCGCCCATGTGGTAATGCGCAATCGGCGAAACCTCGATGCAGTCGCGCGTCAGGTCGATGCCGTTCGCCGCCAGCTTGTCGATCACCGGGCCGAAGGCGGCGCGCAATTCGGCGGCGGGTACGTGGGTGAAGCTGAGCCAGGCGCCGCCATTGGGCGAGCCGTGGCCGGCTTCCACTTCCTTGATGATCGCGTGGGTCGCCAGGTCCCGCGTGGTGCTGTAGGTGCCGTTCTCGGCGTCGCCGCCCCAGCGTTCGACGAACTCCTGCATCGCGCCGTTCAGCAGCCTTCCGCCCAGCTTGTAGCGGAACGGGTCCCACATGATCGGGTCCATGCCGATCAGCCGCGGTGCCAGGTGGCCGATGGGGAAGAACTGCACGAACTCCATGTCCAGCAGCGTGGCGCCGGCGCGCATGGCCAGCGCATAGCCGTCGCCGGACATGTTGGCGCTGGCGCTGTTGCGCGCGTACAGCCTGGTCAGCCCGCCGGTGGCGATGATTGTGGTCGGCGCCGCAATGGTCAGCGGCGCGCCGGAAGCCACGTGCAGCGCCACCGCGCCGGTGACGCGTCCGTCCTGCACCACCAGGTCGGTGACCAGCATCTCGCCGATGCGGCGGATGGCGTCGCCGACGCGCTGCACCTGCGCCCGCAACGCCTTGGAAACTGCTGGGCCGGTCGAGAGGAAGTCCACATAGACGCAGCGCGCGCGGTCATGCCCGGGCGCCTGCACACTCGCAAAACCGGTACCGGCACGGGCCCAGCCGACCTTCCAGCGGTCCATCTCCAGGATGCATTCAGCGCCGACTTCGCACAGCAACGCTGCCAGCGCGGGGTCGCAGAGGCCACGCCCGGCGGCAAGCGTATCGGCCAAATGGTGGCGCCAGTCGTCGTCGGGGCCGACGGCTGCGGCCACCGTCATCTGCGCCATCACGGTGGCGCCACCACGGCCGATCAGGCTGCGGTCCAGCAGCAGCACGCTGCCGGCGCCCTGGCGCGCTGCCTCGATGGCGGCGTACATGCCGGCCGCCCCGGCGCCGATGATCAGGACATCGGCGGTGAAATGCCGGGGCTGGTTGCTGGCGGGAATGGCGCTGTTCCTCAAGATACGGTTATTCCGGCTGCACGCCGGCGGCCTGCACCACGGCGGCGTGGCGGGCAATCTCGGCGGCGAGGAAGTCGCGGAAGGCGGCGACCGACATCGGCAGCCCGACCGCGCCCAGCGCCGCCTGCGCCGCAATGACCTGCGGCTCCGCCAGGAAGCGATTTACCTCGGCGTTCAACCGCTCCACCACCGCGGCCGGCATGGCGGCGTGACCGAACAGCCCGTTCCACAAGCCGGCCTCGAACCCCGGCCAAGTCTCCGCCAGCGTCGGCAGTTCCGCCAGCTGCGGGTCCCGCGCGCTGCCGCCGGTGGCGATGCCACGGATCTGCCCGGCGCGAATCAACGGCGCCAGGGTGAAGCTACCGTCGAACATCAGCTGGATCTGGCCGGCGACCAGCGAGGTCCGCGCCTCCGCATAATTGCGGAACGGGATGTGCTGCATGCGGATGCCCGCCTGCACCGCCAGCCGCTCCATGGAAAGATGCAGCGCCGAGCCTGGGCCGGAGGAGGCGTAGTTGAGTTCGCCCGGATGCGCCTTCGCGTAGGCGATCAGCTCCGCCAGTGAATGCACCGGCAGCGCATTGGCGACGCAGAGCGCGAAAGGCACGCTGTCGATCATCGCAATCGGCGCCAGGTCGGTCATCAGGCGGAAGGGGCGGCGCGGTTGCAGTGTCTCGTTGATGGTCTGGTTGGTGGTGCCGACGACCAGCGTGTGGCCGTCCGGTGTGCTCTTCGCCACCACGTCCACGCCGATGGTGCCGGCCAGGCCGGGGCGGTTCTCCACCACCACCGGCTGGCCCAGCCCCTGGCCGAGCCGTTCCGCCAGCAGCCGCGCCACCGTGTCCGTCATGCCGCCGGGGGAGTAGGGCACCACCAGGCGCAGCGGCCGTCGCGGCCAGGGTTCCTGTGCGGCGGCAGGCAAGGCCAAGCCCAGCGCGGCCAGGGTCAGCAGGTCTCGGCGTTTCGGCATGGCATCCCCCAAGGCGGCGGCGCGGACGGTGCAATCAGCGTGCCGGCTCATGCCAGCCAGACGGTGCGGCGCTCGGCCAGCGCCTGTTCCACCGCCGCTGCCAGGCGCACCAGGCGCAGCCCATCGGCACCGGTGCCGAGGCGCGTGCCGCCATCGGCCAGGTCGAGTGCGAAGCCGTCCAGTTCATCGCGGTACAGGTCGCAGGCGGGCACACTTTCCTTGTGCTTGCCCTGGGCGTTGGTGACGGTGAGGGTGAAGTCCTCCACCCAGCGCAGCGGCCCGGTGCGCAGCATGCCGGCGGTGCCCAGCACCACCAGGTCGCTGCCCGAAAAAGGTGCCTCGCGCGAGGCTCGCAGGCTGACCTGCACGTCGTTGGCGGTTTGCAGCAGCAGGGAAATGGTATCGGCGCCCAGGCCGCTGCCGGGCGGCGGGAAGGCCAGGCCGGAGACGCTGGCGTAGTCGCTGCCCAACAGGCGCGGCACCAGGTCCAACAGATGCAGACCGACATCATACAAGATGCCGCCACCCTGGGCCGGGTCCTCGCGCCAGGGCGCGCGTTCCGACAGCGGCGCGGCGCGTTCGATGGAAACCGCGCGCGGCGTGCCGATGACGCCGCTGCGCAGTACCTCGCCGACGCGGTCGAGGAACTTCTCGAACCGCAGATGCAGGCCGAGGCGGAGCATGACGCCGGCATTTTCGCAGGCGGTAACCATGGCTTCGGCATCGGCCTGGGTCATCGCCAGCGGCTTTTCGCACAGCACATGCTTGCCGGCGGCGGCAGCGGCCAGCACCACCGGCAGATGCCGGTCATTCGGCGTCATCACGAAGACAGCATCCACGTCGGGCGCGCGGACCAGTTCCTCATAGCTGTCGTAGATCGTGGGGATGCCGTGACGGGCACCGAATTCGCGGCCCTTGGCGGGGTCGCGCGTGGCGCCGGCCGTCACCACCGCGTGCTTCGCGCGGCCGGCGGCGGGCATGATGCCGTTGCCGGCCAGGGAACCGAGGCCGACCAGGCCCCACCGCAACGTCTTCGCACTCATGCCAGGTTCTCCGCTCCGGCAGTCAGCATAGCGAAGCCGCGCGCATCGCCTACTCCCGACCGCGGCCTGGGCCAGATTGCCGCTGGAACGGGCAATCCCGGTCTGGCAGCGGCGATATCGCCTGGCGTTTTCGTTGATGCCGTGGCGCGCGGTCAGCGACGATCGATGCCGAATCAACCTGAAAAGGACTGGCACCATGCTGGGACGAGCCCTTGCGACCGCCGCGCTGCTGGCCGGCAGTTTCTTCGCCGCGCCTGACGCCGCCGCGTAGCAGACGCTGGAGGCGATCAAGGCCCGCGGCCAGTTGCTCTGCGGCACCGGCACCGGCACCGGCATCGGCATCGGCACCGGCATCGGCATCGGCATCGGCACCGGCGTCGCCGGCTTCGGCCTGCCGGACAGCCGCGGCGTCTGGCAGGGCATGGATGTGGATTTGTGCCGCGGCCTGGCGGTGGCGATCTTCAATGACCGCGAGAAGGTGCGCTTCGTGCCGCTCTCCTCCTCCACCCGCTTCACCGCGCTGGGCGCTGGCGAGGTGGACGTGCTGTTCCGCACCAGCACGCAGACCATGATGCGCGACGTGACGCTGGGGCTGCGCCATGTGACCACCTACTTCCGCAGCATCAACACGCCGTTCCGTCCGGTGGTGTTCGAGCGCACCGACCAGGCCCAGGCCGCCTTGCAGGCGGGCCGCTGCGACAGCTTCGGCACCGATCCCTCCCAGCTGGCGTGCGTGCGTTCCACCATGACCAACCCGTGCGACTGGACCATCTTGCCGGAGCGTTCCAGCAAGGAACCCTTCGGCGCCCATATCCGCCGCGCCGACGATCAGTGGTTTGACGTGGTGCGCTGGTACACCACGGCGCTGATCGAGGCAGAGGAACTGGGCGTGACGCCGGAACTGGGCGAGGCGCTGAAGCTGGACCGCGCCTGGGCCTACAACCTGGTCCGCGCCATGGGAAATTATGGCGAGGTCTACAACCGCTCCTTCGGTCCCAGCACCAGCATCGACCTGCCGCGCGGGCCGAACAACCTGTGGACCCAGGGCGGGCTGATCTACGCACTGCCGATGCGCTGAGGCGAAGCGGCAAGGGTTGGACTACGCGCTCAATCCTGCCGCGAAGCGCATGCGCTACCCACGCATCAACTCCGCTGCGCTATCCGCGCAAGGGCCGGAAGAACGCGCGGATCTCCTCAGCCAGCGCCTGCGGCTGTTCCATCGCGGCGAAGTGGCCGCCCTTCGGCATCACGCTCCAGCGGCGGATATCGGTGTAGGTGCGCGCCGCCAGGGACTGCGGCGGCCGCAGGATTTCGCGCGGGAACTGGCAGTAGCCCATCGGCACATCGACCGTGCCGGGAATGGGCCAAGCTCCGTGCATCCGGGCGTAGTAGGGGTGAAAGGACGCCCCGATGCAGCCAGTGAACCAGTACAGCGCGATATTCGCCAGCATGCGGTCGCGGTCCACGGCACTGTCGGGCGTGCCGGCATTGTCGGTCCAGGCGCGGAACTTCTCGACGATCCAGGCGGCCAGGCCGCTTGGCGAGTCACTGAGCCCGAAGGCCAGGGTCTGTGGCCGCGTGCCTTGGATCCACTGGTAGCCAGTCTCTTCCTTCAGGAACTCGGTCAGTTCGCCAAGGTAGCGCTGCTCCTCCGCCGTTGGATCGGCCTGCACCACGGGGTCACGGCGCACCGCCAGCAGGTTGATGTGGATACCCAGCAGCTTGTCCGCATGCACGGCCCCGAGGCGGGACGAAACGAAGCCGCCCCAGTCACCGCCCTGCGCCGCAAAGCGCCGATAGCCCAGCACCTCGGTCATCAGTTCGGCCAGGCAATCGGCAATCGCCTCCAGCCCGAAGCGCGGCTGGCCCGGCGTGAAGGACAGCCCGTAGCCGGGCAGCGAGGGTGCCACCACGGTGAACGCATCGGCCGGGTCGCCGCCGAAGCGGGAAGGGTGGGTCAGCAGCGGGATCAGGTCGAGGAACTCGAACACCGAACCTGGCCAGCCATGCGACAGCAGCAGCGGCGTCGGCGCCGGACCCTCGCCGGGCACATGCAGGTAGTGCAGGTCGATGCCGGCCAGCTTCACCTTGAACTGCGGAAAGGCGTTGAGCGCGGCTTCCTGCGCCCGCCAGTCGAAGCCATGCTGCCAGTGCTGCAACAGGCCGCCGAGGTAGCCGACATCGGTGCCATAGGTCCAAGGCGGCTCCGGGGCCTGGTCGGGCAGCCGGGTACGGGCCAGCCGGGCCCGCAGGTCGTCCAGCGCCGCCTCGGGGATATCCAGCCTGAAGGCGGTCGGTGTCGGGGCCATGGTTGATCCTCCCGTGACGTGTTGGCCTGAGCATGCCGGATGTGCCGGCCGGCGGGGAGGCGGATTGCGCTGGCACGCCGGGCCGGCAATCCTGTACCGCAGACCCAGGCGGCCACCGGCCGCGCTGGCGAGACAGGACGGCGCTGATGCCCGATGACGGCCCGACGACACCCGCTGCGACCCAGGCCAAGGCGATGACCCCGGCCGCGCGCCCGAAGCGGCTGGGCTTCTTCACCCGCCTGCTGGACCTGGTGAACCCGGCCGAGCGCTATCAACTCGCCCTGGCGCAGATCCTCCATGCCGAGCGCTGCGGCTTCCATTCCGCCTGGGTGGCGCAGCATCACTTCCACGAGCATGAAGGCGGGCTGCCGGCGCCTTTCGTATTTCTCTCCCAGGTGGCGGCGCGGACCTCGCGCATCCGGCTGGGCACCGGGATCGTCACGCTGCCGCTGGAGCTGCCGATTCGCGTGGCGGAGGATGCCGCGGTGTTCGACATGATGTCGGGCGGCCGGCTGGAGCTGGGTATCGGCCCGGGCGGCAACTTCGCCGCCTTCCGTGCCTTCGGGCTGGACAGCAGTGAGCGTGGCCGCGTCTTTGCCGACAATGCCAGCCTGATGCTGGACGCGCTGGCGGGGCGCCGGCTGCCCGGTGGCGACACGATGTACCCGCCCAATCCCGGCCTGGTGCAGCGGATGTGGCAGGCGACGTTCACGGTGGAGGGTGCCCGCCGCGCCGGGGCTGCCGGCGATGGGCTGATGCTGTCCCGCACCCAGCCCCGCCCGGCCGAAGCACCGGACATGACCCTCGCCGACATCCAGAACCCGATGATCGACGCCTACCTGGCGGCGCTGCCGGCGGGCTGCGAACCGCGGATCATGGCCTCACGCTCGGTCTGCGTTGGTGACAACCGGGCGGAGATCCGTGGCTTTGCCGAACTCGGCCTGACGCGCTTCCGCGACCGGCTGCTGGGCACTGGCCGGGTGACGGGGCGGGAGACGCTGGACGAGTTGATCGCCGGGATGGACGTTCACTTGGGCACGCCGGACGAGGTGATCGAATCCCTGGCGCAGGACAGTACGCTGGCGCGGGCCACGGACCTGGCGGTGCAGGTGCATTCGGTGGACCCGCCGCACCCGTTCATCCTGCGGTCGCTGGAACTGGTGGCGCAGCAGGTTGCGCCCGCGCTCGGCTGCGTGCCTGATGCGACACCGCTGCGGCAGGTGGCGTAGGGAGGGATGGGCATGGACGTGATCGACAGGCTGGTCGGCATTGCGCCTGGTTCGGCGCTGGATGCCATCCGCGCCCGCCGGCCGGAGGCCCGCACCCATGCGCAGGCCAGCTACGTCGCGCTGTTCACGCCGCCTGAGGCGGGTGAGGTCAGCGCCACCGAACGCTTCGCCGCGGCTGTCTTCGTGGTGGGGTTGCATGCCGAGGCGGCGACCGCTGCTTTCTACCGCGAAGGCCTGGCCGCAACCGGCGCCGGGCCGGCGTTGCTGGCGGCGGTGGAGCGGGCCGTTGCGGCAGCCGTCGGGCAGGGGCCCTTCGGCCGCTACCCCGCGGGGCCGCTGAGCGTGGAGGACAGTACCGGCAGCGCCTGGCAGGCCGACGCGGCGCTGCGGGACGCCCTGGGGACCAGGCTGGCCGCCGCCTTCGCACACCTACATATGCTGGTGCTGCATCCGCGTGACGCCGAGCCGGCCCATCTGCAGGCGTTGCTGGATGCCGGCTGGTCCACCACCGGCATCGTCACACTGTCGCAGATCGTCTCCTTCCTGGCCTTCCAGGTGCGGGTGGTCAGCGGCTTCCGCACCCTGGCCGCCACCGCCTGACGCGAGGTTCCATCATGGCCGAGACCGTCCTGACCCCGCCCGCGCATGGCGTCCCCGTTGCCTTCACCCGCGACCAGCTGGACTGGCTGCCCTGGGTCGAACCCCTGGCCGAGGCCGAGCTGACCGAGCGCCATCGCGCCGCGCTGATCGACGCCGCGCGGGCAAAATCGCCGTATTTCCGCCTGTTGGCACGGGACCCCGATGCGCTGGAAGCGCGCACCCGCACCGACAAGGACATCTTCTACAATACCGACGCCGGGCTGCCCCGCGCCGAGCGTGAACTCGCCGCGGCGGCGACCTCTCGCTTCAATGGCTGCATCTACTGCGCCTCGGTCCATGCGCGGTTCTCGGCCACCTATTCCAAACGGGTGGAGGACGTACAGCGGCTGCTGGACGAAGGCGTCGGCGCCGACCTTGGCGAACGCTGGAACGCCATCGTCGCTGCCTCAGTGGCGTTGAGCGCAACGCCGATCAGCTTCGGCCCGGCGCATGTGCAGCGGCTGCGCCAGGCCGGGCTGGACGACCTGGCGATCGCGGACGTGATCCAGGGCGCCGCCTTCTTCAACTGGGCCAACCGGCTGATGCTGTCCCTGGGCGAGCCTGCCACCGCCGGATAGAGCCTGATCGGCTTAGGCGGAATCGCCGCAAGCCGTGAATCAGTCGCTCCAACAATAAGGCTAGTGCGTGAGCGCTTCAGTCAGAAGCGATCACGCACTAGCGCGGCCCGGAACCTGCATGGCTGCCCAGGCGGGAGCGGCTGACGCCGCCGGCAGGCATCGCAGGGGAGCAGGGTCCATGCAGACCTTCCAGCAGGATTGCGTCGAGTTGGCGTGGCAGCAGTATCGCCGGGGCAAGGTCGGCCGGCGCACCTTGATGGCCGGGCTGGCCGCGCTCGGCGCCACCGTAATGCCCGGCGGCCAGGCCGAGGCGCAGGCGGCGCGCGACCTGGTGATGGTGAACTGGGGCGGCTTGGCGAATGAGGGATTCAGCCGCTTCTACGGCGCACCCTTCACCGCCGAGCATGCCGGGGTGAAGACGGTGCAGGACAGCACCGGGCCCAGCGCCGGGCGCATCCGTAGCATGGTGGAAAGCGGCCGGACCACCTGGGATCTGTGCGACAGCTCCGCCAGCTCCTCCATTGTGCTGGGCCGCGCCAACCTGGCGACGAAGATCGACTATTCCATCGTCAACCGGGCCGACGTGATCGGCCCTGGCTTCGCGCTGGAATGGGGTGCCGCGCCGTATTCCTTCAGCAGCGTGCTGGTCTATGACAGCGCGAAATTCCCCACACCGCCGCAGAACTGGGCGGATTTCTGGGACCTGCGCCGGTTCCCCGGCACCCGGCTGCTGCGGAAGGACGCGGTGGCGGTGCTGGAAGCGGCGCAGATGTCGCTCGGCCGGGCGCCGGCCAGCCTTTACCCGTTGGACCTGCCGGCCAGCCTGAAGCGCGTCGGCGAAATCCGTCGCAACTCGGTCTATTGGGCCAATGGCAGCGAAAGCGAGCAGTTCATGCGCACCGGGGAGGCGGTGATGGGCCAGATCTGGCACACCCGCGCCAAGGTGCTGGAGCAGGAAACCAACGGCCGCATCAAGGCGGTGTGGAACCAGGGCATCCTGCAGCCGGGCATCTTCGTCATCCCCCGCGGCAACCCCGGCGGCGAGATGGCGCAACGCCTGCTGGCCAGCATGCTGGCCCGGCCGGAGCCGCAGGTTGGGTTGCTCGAGTTCCTCGGCAATGGCCCGACCAACCCAAAGGCCGCGGCGCTGGTGCCGGCCGCGCTCAAGCGCTTCAACCCGACCGACCCGCCGAACGCCACGGTGCAGGTTGTGGTGAACGGCGAATGGTGGGGCGACAACTACCAGAACGCCAATGCGGAGATGATGGACACCATTTCCGGCTGACCATCATGGGCAAGCCGGTGCTGCTGATGAAGTCGGGCGGCGAGCCGGGCTTCCGCGAATGGCGCGACCTGCTGGCCGACCCGCTGCCGCACCTTGAGGTGCGCTGGTGGGACGACCCGGCCGTGCCGCCCGACGCCGTGCGCTACGCCGCGGTATGGGACCCCGAGCCGGGCCGCCTGGCGCGGCTGCCTGCACTGCGCGCGGTGTTCGGCGTCGCCGCCGGCTCGGACTTCATCACCGGCGACCCGGAGTGGCCGCGCCATTTGCCGCTGGTGCGCCTGGTGGCGCCCGAGACGGCGCAGCGCATGGGCGAATACGTCTGCTGGGCCGCGCTGTCGCTGGTGAAGGACGCCCGGCGCATGGCGATCGCCCAGGGCAGGGCGGTGTGGGATTATTTCGAGGCACCCGGCAAGGCGCCTGACTTAACCGTGGGCATCCTGGGCCTGGGCGGGTTGGGGCAGGGCTGCGCCGGCATGCTGTGGGCGCTGGGCTTCAAGGTCGTCGGCTGGTCGCGCACGCGCAAGGTTGTGCCGGGGGTGGAGAGCTTCATCGCCGTGGAGTTGCCCGCCTTCCTGGCGCGCAGCCAGATTTTGGTCTGCCTGCTGCCGGCCAGGCTGGAAACCGCTGATATGCTGAACGCCGCGCTCTTTGCCAAACTGCCGGCGGGTGCGCTGCTGATCCAGGCCGGGCGCGGCAGCCAGACCGTGCTGCCGGATGTGCTGGCAGCGCTGGACAGCGGCCAACTGGGTGGCGCCGTGCTGGACGTGTTCGACCCCGAGCCGCTGCCGGATGGCCACCCCGCCTGGAGCCATCCGAAGCTGACGCTGACGCCGCATGTCGGCAGCCTGCCGACGCGGGCCGAACGGGCGGTGGAACTGGCTCGGAACATCCTTGCCTTCGAGCGCGCAGAGGCCTTGCCCACCTTGTACGACCCCGTGAAGGGCTACTGACATGACGCTGCCACCGCCTTCGGCGAGCGCACCGGCCGGGCATGCGCTGGCCTTGACCGGGCTGACGCGGCGCTATGGCGCCTTCACCGCGGTGCAGGACGTGTCGTTGAGCGTGGCCAGTGGGCAGTTCCTGACGCTGCTGGGGCCGTCGGGCAGTGGCAAGACCACCATCCTGATGATGGTCGCCGGCTTCACCGAGCCGAGCGCCGGCAGCATCCTGCTGGATGGCCGCGACATCACCGCGCTGCCGCCGGAACGGCGCGACTTCGGCATGGTGTTCCAGGGCTATGCGCTGTTCCCGCACATGACCGTGGCGGAGAATGTCAGCTTCCCGCTGCGGGTGCGCGGCCTTGCCCGCGCGGCGCGGGACGCCAAGGTGCGCGCGGCGCTGGACCTGGTGCAGTTGGACCGCTTCGCTGACCGCAAGCCGGCGCAGCTTTCCGGTGGCCAGCAGCAGCGCGTGGCGCTGGCCCGCGCGTTGGTGTTCGACCCCGCGCTGCTGCTGCTGGATGAGCCGCTTTCCGCGCTGGACAAGAAGCTGCGGGGCGAGTTGCAGGAGGAGTTGAAGGCGCTGCATCGCCGCATCGGCCGCACCTTCATCAATGTCACCCACGACCAGGAGGAAGCGCTGCGGCTGTCGGACCGCGTCGCCATCCTGGACCATGGCCGGCTGGTGCAGCAGGGCTCTCCGCTGGAACTGTATGAGCGACCGGCGACGCGCTTCGTCGCGGATTTCCTCGGGCGATCCAACTTCCTGGCCGGCACGGTGCGGGAGGTTCGGCCCGGCGCGATGGCGTTGCTGGCCGGCGCCACGCGCGTGGTGCAGGCGGTGCCGGAAGGCGCGCCGCGGCTGGCGCTGGGCACCCCGGGGCTGCTGGCGCTGCGGCCGGAAAAGATCACCCTGCTGGCGCCTGGAGAGGCCGCGGATACCGAGGTGGCCGGCGAGATCGCGGCGTGGTCGTACCACGGCACCGGCTTCTCGCTGGCGGTGCAGACCACGGATCTCGGCATTCTGCACGTGGCGCTGCCGGCCTGGCGCGCGGCGATCTCGCCGACCGAGGGCATGCCGGTGCGGCTGGGCTGGCCCGCCGATGCCAGCGTGCCAGTGGCGGAGGACAGCCATGCGGCGTGACCTCGGCTGGTGGGCGCTGCTGCTGCCGGCCTTCCTGATGATGACGGTGCTCTACATCGCCCCGATCGTGCAGGTGCTGGCGATCTCGGTCACCGAACCGCAACTTGGCCTGGGCAATTATGACCGCCTGCTGACCAACGCCGGCGTGCAGCGGGTTATCCTGACCACGCTGCGGATCGGCCTGCTGACGACCGGCATCGCGCTGCTGCTGGGCTATGCGCTGGCCTATGTCATCGCGCTGGCGCGGCCGGCAGCGCAGCGTTGGTGGCTGCTGGGCGTGCTGCTGCCATTGTGGATCAGCGTGCTGGTCCGCGCCTTCGCCTGGGTGACGCTGCTGCGCCGGCAGGGGCTGGTGAACCAGGGCTTGCAGGCCAGCGGCCTCATCGACGCACCCTTGCCGCTGGTGTGGAACGAGTTCGGCGTGGTGGTCGGCATGGTCCACTACATGGTGCCCTACGCCGTGCTGCCGATGCTGGCCAGCATGCGCGAGATCGACTCGCGCCTGCTGGCGGCGGCGCGTGGCCTGGGGGCTTCGCGCGGCACGGTGTTCGGCCGGGTGTTCCTGCCATTGTCGCTGCCCGGCGTGGTGGCGGCGGGCGTGCTGGTCTTCATCTTCTCGCTCGGCTTCTACATCACCCCGGCCATCCTCGGCGGCGGCAAGACGCTGATGGCGGCGGAGTGGATCAAGTTGCAGATCCTCGACCTCGTCCGCTGGGGTATGGGGGCGATGCTGGCGACGGTGCTGGTGGCGGCGATCCTGGCGACGCTGGCGGTATTCTCCCGCGTCGTGGATCTGCGCCGTCTGTTCGGGGCGCGGGCGTAGTGCCGCCCGACGCGCGCCGCGACGGAGGGACGGCACCATGACCGGTGGCTATGGCGCTGGCCGGTTTTCGCGCGGCATCGCCTGGGCGACGGTGCTGTACCTGGTGCTGCCGATCACCATCGTGCTGCCGGTTTCGCTGACCGACCAACGCTTCCTCTCGCTGCCCCAAGAGGCACTGAGCCTGCGGCACTACGCCAATATCTTTGCGTCGCCGGCCTGGCTCGCCGCCATCGGGCAGAGCTTCGGGCTCGCGGTGGTCTCCACGCTGCTGGCGGTGGCGGCCGGTACGCTCTGCGCCATCGGCTGCTGGCGGTTGAGCCGGCGCGCCAGCGACCTTGTGCGCGTGCTGATGCTGTTGCCGCTGATCATCCCCAGCATCGTCTATGCGGTGGGGCTCTACCGTTGGTTCGGCAAGCTGGACCTGCTGGACCGCTTCCTCGGCGTGGCGTTGGCGCATGCGGTCACCGGCATTCCCTATGTCGTCATCACCGTCTCGGCGGCGCTGGCGGCCTTCGACCCGCGGCTGGAACAGGCGGCGCGCGGCATGGGCGCCAGCCTTGGGCAGACGCTGCGCTGGGTGATACTGCCGCGCATCGCGCCGGGCATTGCCAGCGGCGCGATCTTTGCCTTCATCCATTCCTGGGATGAACTGGTGATGGTGCTGTTCATCACCAGCCGCCAGGTCTTCACCCTGCCGCGCAAGATGTGGGACGGCATCAACGAGAACCTGGACCCGACCATGGCCGCCGTGGCGATGCTGCTGGTGGTGTTCACCCTGGGGCTGCTGTGGCTGGACGGCGCCCTGCGCCGGAAGCGCGCCGCGTGATCCGCTTGCGCCGCTTGGCTGCGCTGCCCATACTCGTGCAACTGCGCCACGACCAAACACGGCATCACGCCTTGCTCCGAAAGGACGCATGATGATGCACGACACCATGAGGCCGGCCCGATGACCGCACGCCGGATGCATCTGGTCGCCTACCTGAAGACCGGGCCGACCGCGAACCACCCTGGCGGCTGGCGCCACCCGGAAGCCGACCTGGACGACATCTTCAAGCCGGAACGCTACGAGCATATCGCCCGCGTGCTGGAAGCCGCTTGCTTCGATGCCGCCTTCTACGCCGATACGTTCGGCCTGCCGGACATTCATGGCGGCAACTTCGACGCCTACCTGAAGCATGGTGGGCAGATCACCTACCTCGACCCGCTGATGGTACTGCCGTTGATGGCGCGGGTGACCAAGCACCTCGGCCTCGGCGCGACGCTGTCCACCACCTTCATGACGCCCTACTATCTGGCGCGCACCATGGCGTCGCTGGATATGCTGACCGGCGGCCGCGCGGCGTGGAACGTGGTGACCTCCGCCACCGAGCTTGAGGCGCGCAACTTCGGCATGGACGGCCTGCCGCCGAAGGATCTGCGCTACGACCGCGCCGATGACGTGCTGCAAGCCTGCAACGCGCTGTGGGATTGCTGGGACGAAGATGCCTTCGTGCTGAACCGCGAAACCGGCGTGTTCATCGACCCGTCCAAGGTGCGCTACGCCGACTATGAAGGCCCCTATGTCCGCACGCGCGGGCCGCTGACCATCCCACGCTCGCCGCAGGGGCGGCCGGTGTATCTGCAAGCCGGTGCGTCGGATCGCGGGCGCGAATTCGCCGCGCGCTGGGCGGAGATGATCTTCTGCACACCGCACAGCAAGGCCGACGCCATCGCCTTCACCGCCGATATCAAGGCACGCATGGCCAAGTACGGCCGCTCGCCGGACCAGTGCAAGGTGCTACCCTCCTTCGCCGTGGTGCTGGGGGAAACGCGCAGCATCGCCGAGGAGAAGTACCAGCACCTGCATGGGCTGATCGACCCAGACGCGCAACGCATGCTGAACTCCTCGCTGCTCGGCGCCGACCTGTCCAAGCACAAGTCGGTCGAGGACATGGCCAAGGTGCAGGGCAACCAGGGGGTCACCGGTTCCACCGACCGCGTGCTGCAACTGATGCGCGACGAAGGCATCAGCTTCGACGAAGCCACCGCCAGGCCGCGCGGCCTGCTGATCGGCACTGCGACCGACGTCGCTGATCAGTTGGAGGATTGGTTCCGCGATGGCGCCTGCGATGGCTTCATCGTGTGGCCCACCGTCTTCCCCCGCATGTTCGAGGACTTCTGCCGCATGGTGGTGCCGGAGCTGCAACGCCGCGGCCTGTTCCGCCGCGAGTACTCGGGCAGCACGCTGCGCGAGAACCTGGCGAACCCCTGAGGACATGCCGATGACCAAGCCCTTCCATCTCGGCTGGTTCCTGCAGGGCTCCTCGGCGCAGGCCTGGGGCGAGCCCTGGACCGGCAATATCGGCCAGGACTGGCGCGTGCCGGAGCTCTTCTGCGACCTGGCGCGCGCGCTGGAGCGCGCCTGCTTCGACTACGTGCTGATCGAGGACAGCAGCTATGTCGGCGAGAGCTTCGGCAACAGCCGGGAGATCTACCTGAAGCACGGGCTTTCCGTGCCGCGGCAGGACCCCAGCATCATGGCGACGCTGATGTGCGCAGCGACCAGCCGCATCGGCATCGTGCCGACGCTGTCCACCTTCGCCTACCCGCCCTACCTGCTGGCGCGGCTGGTGGCCACGCTGGACCAGGTCTCGTCGGGCCGCATCGGCTGGAACATGGTGACCGGCAGCAGCGACTTCGCCGCCATGAACTATGGCATGCCCGGCATGCCGGAGCACGACCTGCGCTACGACATGGCCGACGAGTACATGCAGGCGGTCAACGCGCTGTGGGATAGCTGGGAGCCCGGCGCGATCATCGCTGACAGCGCCAGCGGTGTGCTGGTGGACCACACCAAGGTCCACGCGCCGGACTTCAAGGGCAAGTGGTTCAGCACACGCGGGCCGTTGAACTCCGGCCCTCTGCCGCAGGGGCGGCCGGTGATCGCGCAGGCCGGCGGCAGTCCGCGCGGGCGCCGGTTTGCGTCGCTGCATTCGGACACCATCGTGGCCGGGGTAAAGGGCGCGGCGGGCATGAAGGCGTATCGGGACGACGTGCGCGCGCATGCGGTGGCGCAGGGCCGCAACCCGGATACCATCAAGGTGCTGTTCCTGGTCAGCCCGACCGTCGGCGAGACGATGGAGGAAGCGCAGCTGCGCCATCGCCAGAAGCTGGCGCGGGCCGAGGCGCAGATTCCGCAGATGCTCGCCTTCTTCGGCAAGATCACCAACATCGACTTCGCCCGCTACGACCTGGACGCGCCGGTGGACACGCTGGACCTGCACACCAATGGCCACCAGCAATCGCTGGACGACTTCAAGCGCGTGGCCGGCAAGCGCAGCCTGCGGGAGGCGATGATGGCCTACAAGGGCAACAGCGGCTCGGTCGAGCTGGTCGGCACGCCGGATGCGGTGGCGGCGCAGATGGCCGAGGCGATGGATGAAGCCGGCGGCGATGGTTTCCTGATCTCGCTGAACGATGTCAGCCGGCGCGCGGTGGCGGAGATTGCCGACGGCCTGGTGCCGGCCTTGCAGGCGCGCGGGCTGACCCGCCGCGCCTACGCCCACGCGCAGTTCCGCGATAACCTGCTGGAGTTCTAGGCTCAGCCGCCCGGAAGCTGCGGGATGCGCACGAACTGGCTGGTGTCGTAGCCCTGGGCGGCGAAGCGGGTGAGCAACGACTGGTAGGTCGCGTCGTCCATCTGAGGTTCACGCGACATGACCCAGCCATAGCCGCGCCCGGGGTAGCCGACCAGCGCGGTGCGGTAGTCGGGGTCCACGTACAGGATGAGGTAGGATAGGTAGAGCGGCCAGAACGGGCCTTCCCGCCAATAGGCATTGCCGGTGTTGGGCTTCACATAGCCGCGCATGGTGAAGCTTTGAAGCGGCGCATCCAGCGTGGCCTTCCGCGCCCAATAGACGTCGTCGAACCGGTCTGGCGCGGTGAAGCGGATGTCGAAGGAGGAACCAACCATCCCGGCTTCGGCGAAGTAGGGAATGTTGGCGATGATGTACCAGCGGCCGCTGTAGCGTTGCAGGTCCACGTTGGGTTGCAGCGCCTGGGGCGGGTCATCGCCGGCGCAGGCGCCGAGCAGCAGCAGGCAACACATCAGCAGGCGGCGCATGGCGGCGTCCTTCAGCTACGGTGATAGGAGATGACGGAGCCGTCCTTGCCCGGGGCCCGCAGCGCGCACCAGGTGTCGGCCTGGTCGTACCAGAGCTCCATTTGCGGCTCCCCGGTCAGGGTGAAGCGACGGCAGGGCAGCGTGGTTCCATTCGGCAGCAGCATCGGTGCCGGGCCCGAGCGGGCCACGTCAGGGCGGAACAGCTTGCCGTCCTGCGGATTGACCATGGCGGTGTCGTGTTCGGCGGTATTCCAATGCGTCGCCGGCAGGGCGCCAGCCGGTGCCAGGTAGCGCGGGCCGCCGGAGCCTTCGACGACCAGGCCTTCCGCCGTGCGGCGGGCGCGCATGAAGGCCGGGGTGCCATTGTTGTCGGTGGTCATGTCGGCCTGGACAACCTGGTCGCCACGCCATTGCTCGGTGCCGCGCAGCCGATAGCGGAACAGTGTGATGGGGCCGAGGCCGACGGCGATATCGACGGCGACGCGGATATCCAAGCTGTCGGCCCCAGGGGTGAACTCCAGCACATGGGCGCCCACCAGGCTGCCATTGCGGAAGACCTGGAAGGCCAGGCGGTTGCCTTCAGGCACTGCCGCCCGCGCGGTGCCGGCGGCGCAGGCCAGCAGCAGCCCCCGGCGGCCGATCAAGTGGCGTGTTCCAACTGCCACAGCCCAACATCCAGGGCCGCAGCGCGGAAGCCGGCTTCGCAGTAACAAAGGTAGTAGGTCCATAGCCGGCGGAACCGCGGCGGGAAGCCAAGCGCGGCGATACCGGGCCAGGCGGCCTCGAACCGGTGGTGCCATTCGGCCAGGGTGCGGGCGTAGTCCTGGCCAAAGTCCTGCTGCCGCACCACGCGCAGCCCCGCCTTTGCCACCTGTTCGCGCATGACGCTGGGGGAGGGCAGCATGCCGCCGGGGAAGATGTAGCGCTGGATGAAATCGGCGTTGCGGCGATACTGCTCGAACCGGTCGTCGGCGATGCTGATGACCTGCAGCACGGCGCGGCCGCCCGGCTTCAGGCAGCGCTTCAGCTGGGCGAAATAGACTGGCCAGTATTCCTCCCCCACGGCCTCCAGCATCTCGATCGAGACGATGCGGTCATGCTGCGCCGTCTCGTCCCGGTAGTCCTGCAGGCGCAGGTCGGCGGTGGTGCCGGCCAGATGTTCGCGGGCTTTTTCCAACTGCGCCGGGGAGAGGGTGAGCCCGGTGACCTGGGCGCCGGCCTGCACCAGCCGTTCCGCCAGGCCGCCCCAGCCGAAGCCGATCTCCAGCACGCTTTGCCCCGGCGCCAGGCCCAGCATCGCCAGCACGCGGTCCTGCTTGGCCGTCTGCGCCTGTTCCAGCGTCAGGTCCGCCCGCGGGTAAAGGGCGGAGGAGTAGCTCATGCCCGCATCCAGCCAGCGGGCGTAGAACGCGTTGCCCAGGTCGTAATGTGCCTGGATGTTGCGCTTGCTGCCGCGGCGGGTATTGGCGCGCTTCAGGTGCAGCAGCCGATGCACGCCGCGCATCAGCGCGGTGCCTTGAACCAGGTTGTCCAGGTTGTGGCTATTATGGGCGCCGAGTTCGATCAGCGCCGTCAGGTTCGGGCTGTCCCAGTCGCCATCCATGTAGCTTTCAGAAAAACCAACATCGCCGCCGAAAAACAGCCGGCGCAGCGTGCGCCAGCGATGCAGGACGATCTCCGCCTCGGGTCCTGGCGTGGCGGCGCGGTGGGTCAGGCGCACACCCTCCGGCGTGGTGATGGCCAGGCTGCCGCAGCGCAGCGCGCCGCAGACCCGGCGCAGCAGCGCGGCCCGCAGGCCACCGAGTTGGGCCGGCGCCGACAGCGCGGCGGTCAGGTCCAGGTTCTGGCTCATCAAGGGGTTCCCAGCGTGACGGGATGGGCGGGCGGAGCGGGGCGCGGACGCAGGGCCATGCCCTTGCGCCACAGCTTCAGCGCTTCCCAGTGGATGCCGCCCAGCACCTTCAGCGCCAGCAGCGGATGGAAGAGGAAGGCGCGCAGCAGGCCGGCATCGGTCAGCGCCTGGCGGCGACCGGCGAAGGCGGCGAACAGCATGGCGCCCCGGGTGTCATGCACTTCCATGGCGAGGGAAACCGTCTCGGCCGGCGGCGCGACGCGGAAGTGGTAGGTCAGCGCCATGTCCATGAATGGCGAGACGTAGAAGTCCTTGGCGATGCGCTGGCGGATCACCGCGTCGTCGCCGGCCTGCACCGGGATCAGGTAGCTGTGGCGCTGGCCGAAGGTATTGTTCACCTCATACAGCAGGGCTTGCAGGGTGCCGTCGGCAGCGTGGCAGAAATAGACGGTGAGCGGGTTGAACACCATGCCGAGCAGGCGCGGCATGCATAGCACGCGGATGCGCCCGCCCGCGGGGTCCAGCCCGGCGGCGCGCAGCTGCGCTTCCACCTGGGCCCGCAGCGGCGTGGCGCTGGAATCGCCGTGGTCGGTCTCGCGGAACTCGAACAGGGCGCGCCGATTGTGGCCGAACAGCCGCAACCGCGCGGACAGCGCCGGCGCCTCGTCCAGGTCGATCAGCAGGTTGAGCATGCGGTAGCGCAGCCGATGCCGTACCGGGCGGGTGCGGGCGTGCAGCACGGTGCCGGGATAGATCGCCGAGTGGGTCATGCGGGTACCTCCACCGGCGTTACGGGGCGCGGCGCGCAATGGATGCGCGAAGCCTGTGCCGTCGCGTCCCACGGCCGGCGGAGCCCGCCCAGCTGCTCGGCCACCGCCAGGCCGGCTTGCAGGCCATCCTCATGGAAGCCGGCGCCGAACCAGGCACCGCAGAACCAGGTGCGGCGGGTGCCTTGCAGGCTCCACAACGCGCGCTGGGCGCGCATGGCCGTGGCGTCGAACTGCGGGTGCGCCAGGCTTTCCTCGTGCAGGGTTTCCGCGGGCGTGGCCTGCGGGTTCAGCGTGACGAAGTGCTGGTGTGGGCCTGCTAGCCCCATCAGGTGGTCCATCCAATAGGTGACGCAGAGGCTGCCATCGGGCTGGCTCAGGTAGTTCCAACTGGCCCAGGCGCGCCGGCGGCGCGGCATCTGCCGGGCGTCGCGGTGCAGCACCACCCGGTTCGGCGCGGTGCGGATGCTGCCCAGCAGCGTGGCCTCGGCGTCCGAGGGGTCCGCCAGCATGGCCAGGGCCTGCGGCGCATGGCTGGCGATGACCACCTCGTCGTAGCGGGCGGTGTCGCCGCTGGTGTCCCGCAGCAGCACGTGGTCAGCGTGGCGGGTCAGGCTGGCGACGCCGCAGCCGAGCCGGATATTGTCGGCATAGGGCGCGGTCAGCTTGTCGATATAGGCACTGCTGCCGCCCACCACGGTGCGCCAGACCGGGCGGTTGGTCAGTTGCAGCAGGCCGTGGTTCGCGCAGAAGCGGATGAAGGCGGTGGCGGGATAGGCGCCGACCTCGGCCGCCGGGGTGGACCAGATCGCGGCGGCCATCGGCAGCAGGTGGTCCTGCACGAAACCGGCGCCGTGGCCGCGGTCCTTCAGGTAGGCGTCCAGGCTGACCAGGTCCCGCTCCAGCGCTGGCGCGTCCTTCGGGGACTCCCGGTAGAAGCGCAGCAGGTCCCGCAGCATGCCCCAGAAGCGCGGGCTGAGCGCGTTGGAAGGCTGCGCGAACAACCCGGCCAGGTTGGTGCCGGCATACTCGCGCTGGCCGCCATGCAGGGACGCGGCGAAGGACATGTCGGACGCACGGGTGGCGACGCCGAGATGGCGGAACAGAGCGACCAGGTTCGGGTAGGTCGCCTCGTTGTAAACGATGAAGCCGATATCCACCGGCCCGGTGCCCGGTACCGCGATGCTGCGCGTATGCCCGCCCAGGCGCGGTGCCTGCTCGTACATCACCACGTCATGGCGTTGCGCCAGCAACCAGGCGGCGGACATGCCGGAGATGCCGCTGCCAATGACGGCAATGCGCTTCGCCTTCGCGTGCTGATGCATGAAGCCTCCCGCCTTTCGCCCCCCACGGGCTAACATGAGACTAACGGACGACGGAGCTGCTTGGATCACCCTTGATGACCGGTGATCCAATTGGCAGGGCCGTTCGTTGAAGGGACTATGCATGCAGTGCTCGACATGCCGCATCCTGCGGCCCGGCGACGGCACGAGGCGATTGCCTCGGGACCAGCCATGAGACCGGGCGACGGCGCCGAGGAAGCCGCCGGCTGGCTGCGCGCCATTGCCGAGCACGCCGACCGCGTTGCCTTCGTGGCGCTTTACGGTCGCTTCGCGCCACGGGTGAAGGCCTATCTGCTGCGGCTGTCCCTGCCGCTGGCGCAGGCCGAGGAACTGACCCAGGAAGTCATGCTCGTGGCCTGGCGCAAGGCGGCGCAGTTCGATGCCGGCACCACCGCCGCCGCGGCCTGGATCTTCACAATAGCGCGGAACCTGCGGGTGGACGCGGCGCGCCGGGCGGCCCTGGCCACGCCGGATGAGGAACCGCAGGAATACCTGGAGCCGACGCTGCCGGCCGATGCCCAGTTGGACCAGGCCCGCCGTGCCGACCGGTTGCGCCATGCATTGGCGACGCTGCCCCCCGAACAGGCCGATGTGGTGCGGCTTGCCTTCTTCGATGACCGTCCCCACGCGGAGATCGAGCGTCGGCTCGGCATTCCGCTCGGCACGGTAAAGTCCCGCCTGCGCCTGGCCATGGCGCGGCTGCGGGCCCAGTTGGATCAGCTGAAATGACCCATCACCCTTCCTCGGCCACGCTGCTTGCCCATGCTGCCGGCCGGTTGCCGGTGGCGCATGGCATCGTGGTCCGCACTCACCTGGCCTTGTGCGAAGCCTGCCGCGCCGAGGCCGCGCTCGGCGCCGCCATTGGCGGGACCATGTTGGAGGAAATGGCGCCGGCCGCGCTGGCGCCGGACTCGCTGGCCAGAGTGCTGGGGCGCCTGGATGCACCGCAGCGCGCCGCCACCGCACTGCGACCGGTGCCGACGACGGTGGAGGAGCTTGCCACCGGCCGCTGGTGGTGGATCGGGCCGGGCATGCGGCTGATGCCGCTGCTTCGCCGTGGCCGCGACGACGCGCGGCTGGACCTGATCAAGGTGGCGCCGGGCGTGCGGCTGCCGGGGCATGGCCACACCGGGTCGGAGCTGACCTGCGTGCTGCGCGGCGCCTTCGGCGACGAGACCGGCGACTACCATGCCGGTGATTTCGCCGAGGGCGACGAGGGGCTGGAGCATGAGCCGGTGGCATTGCCGGTGGGTGAGGACTGCGTCTGCCTGATCGCCACGGCGGGCCGACTGCGGGCCCATGGCTGGGTGGCGCGCCTGGTGCAGCCGCTGGTCGGTGTCTAGCGTGGCTCGACGCGCCGTGCTGGCCTCGCTCGCCGCCATGCTGACCTCGGCCTGTTCGCCGACCGGGCTGCTCAACGCGGTGTCGCCGCGCGGTGGCGTGGTGACGGCCAGCGACAGCTACGCCGCCGGCCCGCGCCATGGCGTGGACGTGTATGCCCCGGCGCAGGCGCAGGGCGCGCCGGTGGTGGTGTTCATCTATGGCGGCGGCTGGAAGGCCGGCGACCGCGGCATGTATCGCTTCCTCGGCGCCACCCTGGCGGCAGCGGGCCTGGTCTGCCTGGTGGCGGACTACCGCGTCTGGCCGGAAGTCGCCTCGCCCACCTTCGTCGAGGACGTCGCCCAGGCGGTCCGCTGGGCCAAGGTGCATGCCGGCGAGCATGGCGGCGACCCCGGCAAGCTGTTCCTGATGGGGCACAGTGCCGGGGCGCAGATCGTCGCCATGCTGGCGTTGAACCCCGCCTTCCTCGGCGCGGTCGGGCTGCAGCCGGGGCGTGACCTGCGCGGCGTGATCGGCCTTTCCGGCCCCTATGACTTCCTGCCGCTGCAAAGCGATACGCTGCGGGCGATCTTCGGCCCGGAGGAAGGGCGTGCGGCCTCGCAGCCGATCAACTTCGTCACGCCCGGCGCGCCGCCGATGCTGCTGGCGACCGGCGATGACGACACTACCGTGTTGCCGCGCAACTCCCTGCGGCTGGCGGAAAAGCTGCGCCAGGCCGGCAACCAGGTGGAACTGATCACCTATGCCGGTGTGGGCCACGCGACGATCGTCGGCGCCTTCGCCGCGCCGCTCGGCTTCATCGCGCCGGTGAAGCAGGACGTATTACGTTTCATCGCCGAGAGGAGCCGCTGATGCTCGTGCCGATCCTCGCCGCGCTGGCACTGTTCCCGGCCATGGCCGGTGCCTGGTGGCTGCAACGCCGGCTTCAAGACGCCGGCTGGGTGGATGTGGTCTGGACCTTCTCGCTTGGCCTGGCCGGCGTGGTGGCGGTGCTGGCCACGGGGCAGGGCGCCCGCGCCTGGCTGGTGGCGGCACTGGTCGCGGCCTGGGCGCTGCGGCTCGGCCTCTACATCCTCGGCCGAACCCGCGGCGGGCCGGAGGATTCGCGCTACAACCACTTCCGCCGCGAATGGGGCGCCGCGTTCCAGCAACGCATGTTCGGCTTCCTGATGATCCAGGCCGCCGCCGCGGCGTTGCTGCTGCTGCCGATGGTGCTGGCGGCGGCCTCGCCGCGCCCCCTGGGCTGGCCCGACGCGCTGGCGGTGCTGGTGCTGGCCGTGGCTGTGCTGGGGGAGGGGGCGGCTGACGCGCAGCTCGGCCGCTTCCGCGCCAACCCGGCCAACCATGGCAAGGTCTGCGACGCCGGGCTGTGGGCCTGGTCGCGCCATCCGAACTACTTCTTCGAGTGGCTGCACTGGCTGGCCTATCCGCTGTTCGCACTCGGCGCCGACTACGGCTGGCTGGCGCTGCTCGGCCCGGGTTTCATGTACTGGCTGCTGGTGCATGTCTCCGGCATTCCGCCGCTGGAAGCGCAGATGCTGCGCAGCCGCGGCGACGCCTATCGTGCCTATCAGCGGCGCGTCAGCGCCTTCATCCCCCTGCCACCGGAAAACACGCCATGAACCTCGTCGCCGCGGCCACCAGTGCGGTGGAACGCCTGCCGATTCCGGACAGCGTGATGCGCGCCGGCATCTCCGCGCTGGTCGGTCGCACCAGCCGCAAGCTGGCGCATGTGCCGGTCGGTGCCGAACTGGCCTTCGCCGCAGCCATGCGCAGCCACCCGATCGCGCTGTTCCCGGATGATGCCAACGCGCAGCACTACGAATTGCCGGCGGCCTTCTTCACCCAGGCGCTGGGCCCGCGGCGCAAGTACTCCTGCTGCCTGTACCCCGATGCGGCCACAACCCTGGCGCAGGCCGAGGAACTGGCGTTGGCCGAGACCGCCGCGCATGCCGCGCTGGCGGATGGCCAGGCCATTCTGGAACTCGGCTGCGGCTGGGGTTCGCTTTCGCTGTGGATGGCCGAGCACTATCCGCATGCCGACATCACCGCGGTGTCCAATTCGGCGCCGCAGCGCGACTACATTGAGATGCAGGCGGCGCAGCGCGGCCTGCTGAACCTCACCGTCGTCACCGCCGACATGAACGTCTTCGATACCGATGAGCGCTTCGACCGCGTCGTGTCGGTCGAGATGTTCGAGCACATGTCCAACTGGCCGGCGCTACTGGGCCGGATCGACCGTTGGCTGGTGCCGGATGGCCGGCTGTTCCTGCATGTGTTCAGCCACCAGGCGACGCCGTATCGCTTCGACCATGCCGACAAGTCCGACTGGATCGCGCAGCACTTCTTCACTGGCGGCATCATGCCGAGCCACAACCTGATCCGCCATGTCGCCGCCCCGTTCGAGTTGGAGGCGGATTGGCGCTGGTCCGGCACGCACTACGCCCGCACCGCCGAGGATTGGCTGGTGAATTTCGACACCAATGCCGAGCCGATCGCGCGCATCCTGCGCGATACCTACGGCCGCGATTGGCAGCTGTGGCAGCGCCGCTGGCGGCTGTTCTTCCTGGCCACGGCGGGGCTGTTCGGAGCCAAGGGCGGCGAGGAATGGGGCGTCAGCCACTACCGCCTGAAGCGCCCGTGACCCTGCTGGCGGCGCTGCGGCGCTATGCGGCGCATGCAGACCCGGCGACGGCGGCGGCCAATACCGTGGCGCTGGTGGTGGGCGGCAATGGGCCGTTCTATCCGGCCTATGTCTGGTTGATCGACGCCGATGCCGGCCGAGTGGCGTTGTGGAGCATGCTGGCCAGCCCGTGCTTCCTGGCCATTCCCTGGCTCAGTCGGCGCAGCGGGCTGGCAGCGCGGCTTACCCTTGTTGTGGTGGGGCTGGCGAATACGCTGTGGAGCACGGCACTGCTGGGTACCGAAACTGGCGTTGGGCTGTTCCTGCTGCCTTGCCTGGTGCTGGCGGCGCTGTTGTGGAACAGCCGCGTGGCATTGCTGGCCGCGCTGGGTCTGGGGCTGGCGGTGCAGCAGCTTGCGCTGCGCTGGCCCTGGCCGTCGCTGGCCGGGCTGGACGTGGCGCAGCAGCAAGCGCTGGTGGTGCTGAATGCAACCAGCGTCGGCACCCTGCTGGCCTTTCTGGCGCTGACCCTGGCGGGGTTGCTGCGTTCAGTCCAGCCGCATGCCAGCGTTGGTGATGAGCGACTGCCAGCGCGTGCTTTTGCTCGGCGCGAAAGCTAGAGCCTGATCGGCTTAGGCGGAATCGCCGTAAGCCGTGAATCAGTGTCTCAAACAACAAAGCTAGTGCGTGAGCGCTTCAGTCAGAAGCGCTCACGCACTAGTAGCGCGGCGGCAGGCGACGCTTCAGCGCAGATGCGCCAGGCGCGGCGCTACGTGTTCGGCGAAGCGCCGCATCTCCGCCTCGAAGGGCTGGAACTGCAGCAGCAGCGTCTCAACGCCGATTTCGTGGAAGGCGGCAATGCGGTCCGCCACCTGCTGATAGCTGCCGACCAGACCCGCCGCGGTGCCGCCATTGGTGCCGACACGCACGGACTTGGCCATCGTTTGCCGCATCACCACCGCCGGGTCGGTGTTCGCCTTCACATAGGCCTTGATGTCGCCGTCCAGCGCCGCCAGGGCCAGCAGGCGCTGATAGGCCGCCTCGGCCTCGGCCTCGGTCTCGCGGGCGATGACGAAGGCTGACAGCCCGTAGCGCAGCGGCTCACCGGAACGCGGCCGGGCCTCCACATCCTGGATCAGTGCGCGCACATCCTCCAGCGGCTGTCCATTGATGAACCACACATCCGCCTGCGCCGCGCTGAGGTCCCGCGCCGGGGCGCTCTCGCCACCGACATAGATGCGCGGGCGCGGCCGGAAGGTGCCGGCCGGGCGCAGCATGTAGTCCTGCACCTGGAAGTAGCGGCCGTGATGCGTGACCCGCTCGCCGCGCATCAGCCGCTCCACCACGCTGAGCCATTCGCCGCCATAGGCGTAGCGTTCGTCGTGTTCCAGGAAGGCGATGCCGGCGTTGACGATCTCCTTCTGGTTCCAGGCATTGACCAGGTTGATGGCGAAGCGGCCCTGGCTGATATGCTCGATCTGCAACGCCATCTTGGCCAGCACGACCGGGTTGTAGAGCATCGGCTTGATCGCGCAGATGATCTCGATGCGCTTGGTCTCCGCCGCCAGCGCTGCCGAGGAGGTCCAGGCTTCCAGCTGGTCCAGCTCCTCTTTGTGCGGGTTGGCGGTGTGCTGCGCCACCAGCACGCAGTCATAGCCCAGCGCATCGGCTTCCAGCACCAGCGCACGGTTGCGCGGCCAGGAGGCGTCGTAGGGCTCCTCCGGGTCGTTCAGCGCGGCCCGGTTGCCGTGGACCAGCGCCCAGATGCCGATGCGGAGCGGGAGGGTCATGGCGATGGCGTTCCTCGTTTCTGCGCGCAGTCAGCCAGAAACGCGGCGCCCCGGGAAGGTGGGGGCGGGAAGCTACCAGCCCAGCGTGCCCGGCCCACCCTTGAATGGGCCGACCAACTCGGCGGTGATCCAGCCCCCGTAGAAGCCGCCGGGCTGCGGCTGCACCCGCTCCTCATCCACGAAGCAGGCCTGCATCATGCCGGCATAGACCGCGACATGGTCGGCGATATCGGCAAAGGCGGGGCTCGGGTCCGGGTAGCTCCAGCCGGCGCGCTCGGCCACCACGCCACCGGCGGCCAGGGTCCAGTAGCGGGCGCGGCCCTTCCACTCGCAGAAGCTGCCACCGGCCGCCGGGCGCAGCACGCCGGGCAGGAACGCGTCTGGCGGCAGGTACCAGCTTGGCGGGTGAAATGTCTCCAGCACGCGGAAGGCCGCGGTGGTATCCGCCACCAGCAAGCCACCCAGCTGGATGCGGACCCGCCGCTGGCTGCGCTCCAGCCGGGGCGGGCGGGGGTACTCGGCGACACGTTCCTGCATGGGGCTCCAGATGGCGGCGGCCGGCGCGACCGCAAGGTCAGTCCGGCTTGATGTCGCGGCGGGGCTGCTCGCCATGCGTTGCCGCTTCTGTCATTTTCGCGAGCAATACTTCGTGCTGCGTGGCCTGCGTCGGCAGCGAATCCAGGAAGCAGCATGGTTGACCCAGTGACGCTCCGCGCCCGCCTGCAACGCCTTGCCGGCGATATCTCGGGCGCGATGACGGGCAGCCTGCTGACGCTGCCGACCTCCATCGGCTACGGCCTGGTCATGTTTGGCCCGCTGGGCGGCCAGGGCTTCTCGACCGGCCTCGTAGCGGTGCTGGTGGCGGTGGTGCTGGGGGGCGCCATCGTGGGCCTCGGCAGCAGCACCAGCGGGTTGGCGGTGGGTGGCAGTTCCTCGGTGGCGCTGCTGCTGGCCGGCCTGGTCGGGGCGGAGCTTGGGCACGCAGCCGGCGCCGACCCGTTCGCCCATGCCCTGGCCCTGGTGATGGCGACGACGTTGCTTTCCGGGTTGATCCTGGCCGCCATGGCCCGGATGGGCGCCGGCCAGCTGGCGCAATTGATGCCCTACCCCGTGGTGGCCGGCATCGTGAACGGTACGGCGGTCCTGATGGTGATCAGCATGTCCCACCATGCCGCCGGCTTCTCGCCGGGTGGCTATGATGAGGACTGGGACCCCGGCGCCCTGCTGGTCGCCGTCGTCGTTGCCGCCATGGTGCTGTTGCCCTTGCCCCACTGGATGAAGGGCGTTCCGAAGGTGCTGCTGGCGGTGCTGCTCGGCACCGCGCTGCATCATGGGCTGCTGCCGCTGACCGACGAAGGCTTCGTCGGCCCGGTGCTGGGCACGTTGCCCTCGCTCGACATGGCCGCGGCGAACTGGCTGGGCGCAGTGCGGAGCCTGCCGCTGATTGCGCCGAAGACCTGGCTGCTGCAGGTGCTGCCGGTCGCCGCCTCCGTGGCCGTGCTGGCCATGCTGGAGACGGTGGCCACCGCCTCGGCGCTGCGCGACGCCACCGCCCGGCAAGGTAGCAGCGCCGGCGACCTGCGGGCGACGGCGCTGGCCAGCGTGGTCTGCGGCGTGGCCGGCGGCATCGCCCTGTCCGGCAGCATCAGCAGCTCCATCAGCATGCTGCGGGCCGGGGCCAATAGCCGCCTGGCGTTGCTGCTGCGCAGCCTGGTGCTGGCCGGCTGCTACGTCGCCTTCGCCGATGAGATCGGCCAGGTGCCGATGGCCGCGCTGGCAGGGGTGGTCATCGCCGGCGCCATCCGCCTGCTGGACCTGGCTGCCTTGCGCCCGGCCTGGGCGGCCCTGGGCAACCGCGCGCAGCACAGCGGCGACATCATCGGCAGCGCCGTGGTGGTGCTGGCCGTCACCGGCATCGCGGTGCAGTGGTCACTGCTGACGGCCGTGGCGATGGGCATGCTGCTGGCGCTGATGGTCTTCGCTGCCTCCATGGCGCGCGACGTGGTGCGCCGGGTGTACAGCAACCCCACCGGGCGTTCCCGCATACGCCGGCCGGAAGGCGAAACCGCGATGCTGCTGGCCGAAGGCTGGCGGATCGTGGTGGTGGAGCTGGAAGGCGCGATCTTCTTCGGCAGCGTGGACCGCATCACCAGCCGGGTGCAGCAGGCCATGACGGCTGGCGCCCGCTACGTCATCCTGGACATGCGCCGCGTCAGCCGTATCGACCATTCCGGCGCGCGCCGGCTGCTGCAGGCGTGCAGCCAGTTCTGGCGCCAGGGGCAGCACCTGTCGCTGGCCTATGTGCGGCCCGGCCTGGCGGTATGGGACTACCTGACCGAACTCGGCCTGATGCCGCAGGTGCAGCAGCAGCACGTCTTCGCCTCGCTGGACGCGGCGGTGGAGGTGGCGGAGGTGCGGTTGCTGGCGGAACTCGGTGGCCCGCCGCAGCAGGCGCTGTCGCCGGCGGATGGCCTGCGCGCGCTGCGCATCCCCGAGGCGGTGATCCCTGGCCTGCTGGCGCATATGGACCGGGTGAGCTTCCCGGCCGGCGACCTGGTGATCCGCGCCGGGGAGAGCGCCAGCGATGTCTGGCTGCTGCTGTCGGGCCTGCTGGACGTCACCTTGCCCCTGGCGGGTCCGGCGCAGTTGCGCACCCGACTGGCCACGCTGACCCCGGGCGCCCTGGCCGGCGAGATGGCGCTGCTCTCCGGCCAGCCGCGCTCGGCCGATGTGTTGGCGCGCACCGCGGTGGACTGCCTGCGCTTCGAGGTCGCCACGATGGAGCGGCTGCGGCGCGAGGCACCGGAGCTGGCCTATCACCTGCTGGCCGGCATTTCGCTGCAGGTGCAGCAGAACCTGCGCCAGGCCAACATCACCATCGGCAGCCTGGAGGAATAGCCGCCGCCGCCCTATCCTGCGCGACCACACAGCGGAAGCGCAGCATGTCCAAGCCCATCGCCCTCGGTATCATCGGCTTCGGCATCATGGGCGAAAGGCTGTTGCGCGCGGCGCTGGAGCATGCGGCCGGCTCCGTCACCCCCGTGGCGGTGTGGGACCCCGCGCCGGATGCGGCCGCCCGGCTCGCCGCCATCTCCCCCGCCGTGCCGATGCTGGCCTCGGCCGCCGCCGTCATCGCCGCCTGTGACTGCCTGTATGTCGCGGCGCCGCCGGCCGCGCATATCCCGCTGGCTGAAGCCGCCATCGCCGCCGGCCGCGCCGTATTCCTGGAAAAGCCGCTGGCGACCGACCTTGCCATCGCCCGCGCCTTCGTCGCCCGGGCCGAGGCCAGCGGTGCCCGCGCGGCGGTGAACTTCCCGATGGCCTCCTCCCCGGCCGTCGCCCAACTTGCCGCATGGCAGGCCGCATTGGCGCCCGCGGCGCTGGAGGTGGAGGTCGGCTTTGCCACCTGGCCACGCGGCTGGCAGCAGGGCGCCGTCGGCTGGCTCGGCAAGCGGACCGAGGGTGGCTTCACCCGCGAAGTCGTTTCCCACTTCCTGTTCCTGACTCGCCGCCGGCTTGGCCCGCTGGTGCTGCAGGAAGCGTCGGTGACCTACCCCGCCGGCGATGGCGCCGAGACCGCCATCCACGCCCGGCTGACCGCAGGCGGCGTGCCGGTGACGCTGCGGGGCGGTGTCGGCACCACGGCGAAGGACGACCACAATACCTGGACGTTGGACGGCCGCATCCGCCTGCGCGACTGGTCCTTCGCTGAGCAGCTCGGCGCCGATGGCGTGTGGGCGCAGGCCGCCGACGCCCAGCCGAATGAGCGCATGCGCCCGCTGGTGCTGCGCGGCCAGCTGGCCGGCGTGGCGGCGATGACCGCCGGCCAGCCGCACGGCCTGGCGACCCTTCGGGAGGCACTGGAAGTGCAGGAGATTGTCGAGGCGATCCTGGCCGCCTGACGCCTGCGCGCCGGCCATTGCTGCGCAGGCGATCCGGGTTTCATCGAAGCTTCACCCCACTTTCGGCGAAATCGTCGCTTTTGGACGAACCACCGGCAGCCTGGGGATTCGGCATGCGGCGCATCGTCATCACGGGCATGGGCATTGTCTGTCCGCTCGGCCAGGGGCTTGAGCCGGTCTGGCGCCGGCTGGTCAACGGCCAATCCGGCATCGGTGCCGTCGCCAGCTTCAACGCCGACCTGCCCTGCCGCGTCGCCGGCCAGGTGCCGGCCACGGTGTGGGGCCAACCCACCCCCAAGCCCAGCGCCACGCGCTTCAGCCACCTGGCGCTTCTGGCAGCACGCGAGGCGCTGGACGATGCCGACTGGCACCCGGACGGGGCCGAGGCGAGCGACAATACCGGCGTCAGCGTCGGCTCCGGCTGCGGCGGGCTGGAGGCGCTGAACGAGGGCGCGCTGCGGCTGGCCAGCGCCGCTACGCCCTTCCTGCCCGGCGCCATGATCCACCAGATGGCCACCGACCTGGCCGAGGCCTTCGCGCTGCACGGCCCGCGCCGCGCCGTCTCCACCGCCTGTTCGTCGGGCGCCCATGCCATCGGCGACGCCGCGCGGCTGATCGGCTTCGGCGACGCCGAGGTGATGCTGGCTGGCGGCGCCGAGGCCGCGGTGCATGAACTCGGCATGGCCGGCTTCGCCGCCGCCCGAGCGCTCTCGACCGGCTTCAACGACACCCCGCAGCGCGCCTCCCGCCCCTGGGACCGCGACCGCGACGGCTTCGTGATGGGCGAGGGCGCCGGCATGCTGGTGCTGGAGGAACGTGAGCACGCTCGCCGCCGTGGCGCGCGCATCTACGCCGAACTCTGCGGCTACGGCATGTCGGGCGATGGCTGGCACATCACCGCCCCGTCCGAGAGCGGCGACGGCGCCTTCCGCGCCATGCGCCAGGCGTTGCACCATGCCGGCATGGCGCCGGAGGGCGTGCAGTACATCAACGCGCACGGCACCAGCACGCCGATGGGCGACGACCTGGAATTGGGCGCGGTGGAGCGCCTGTTCGGCGAAGCGGTGCGCCAGTTGGCGATGTCCTCGACCAAATCCGCCACGGGCCACCTGCTGGGCGCGGCCGGCGCGGTCGAAGCGATATTCTCGATCCTGGCGATCCGCGACGGTGTGGCCCCACCAACGCTGAACCTGGACAATCCCAGCCGCGAGAGCGCGATCGACCGCGTGGCCAAGGTGGCGCAGGAACGCCGGATCGACGCCGTGCTTTGCAACAGCTTCGGCTTCGGCGGCACCAACGCCAGCCTGCTGTTCCGCGCTGCCTGACGTCAGCGCCGATCAGCTTTTCGGCAGCATCACCAGGTGCTGGCGGAAGGTCTCGGCGCAGGACTGCCAGGAAAACTCCTCGGCATGGCGGCGGCAGGCCTCGCGGTCGCAGCCCAGCGCTTCCAGCACCGCCGCCCGCAGGTCCTGGCTCAGCGCGCCGGTGCCGGGTGCCACCACGTCGAGCGGCCCCGTGACCGGGAAGGCGGCCACCGGCGTGCCGCAGGCCATCGCCTCCAGCAGAACCAGGCCGAAGGTATCGGTCAGTGAGGGGAAGACGAAGACGTCGGCCCCGGCATAGGCCGCGGCCAGCGACTCGCCCTGGCGCCAGCCGGCGAAGTGCACGTTCGGGAAGTGGCGCTGCAAGGCCGCGCGCTGCGGGCCGTCGCCCACCACCACCTTGCTCCCGGGCAGGTCGAGTTGCAGGAAGGCCTCGATGTTCTTCTCGACCGCCACGCGCCCGACATAGAGCGAGATCGGCCGCGGCAGCCCCGCCCAGGCCTCACCGTCGCCGGGGTGGAACTGCTCCAGCGCCACGCCGCGGGTCCAGGCCCTGAGGTTGCTGAAGCCGCGCTGGCGCAGTTCCCGCCGCAGGCTGGCAGTGGCGGCGAACACGCCGCTGCCAGCGCCATGGAAGCGCCGCAGCATGGCCCAGGCCGGGCCAGGCGGCAGCCCTGTGCGGGCTTGCAGATAGTCGGGGAAGCGGGTGTGGAAGCTGGTGGTGAAGGGCCAGCCGCGCGCCAGGCAGATCGCCCGCATCGCCCAGCCCAGCGGGCCTTCGGTGGCGATATGGATGGCGTCCGGTTGGAACGCATCCACCATGCGCTGCAACCTCCAGCGCGGCCACAGCACGATGCGGATTTCCGGGTAGCTAGGCAGCGGCAGGGTGCGGAAGCGGTCGGGGCCGATCACCTCCACCGTATCGCCGCCACGCACCAAATGCTCCGTCACGGTATCGACGGTGCGGACCACGCCGTTGACCTGCGGGTGCCAGGCGTCGGAGACGATCAGCAGGCGCATCGCGGCCGCGCCGGCCATCGCCGGGCGCACCGCCCAGGCTAGGTCGTTCATGCTTCGGCGAGTGCGGTTGCCCGCCCTTCGGCGCGCACGGAAAGCCGCTGCCGCGCCGGCCAATCGACCAGCTCGAAGGCGCCGTCCGCGTGCTCGACCAGGGCGGTGCAGCTTTCCACCCAGTCGCCGCTGTTCATGTACATCACGCCACCCACCGGGCGCATCTCGGCGTGGTGGATGTGGCCGCAGATCACGCCCTGCAGGCCGCGCCGCTTGGCCTCTCCGGCCAGCGCGCCCTCGAAACGGTCGATCGCCTTGACCGCTTCCTTGACCTGGCGCTTCAGCCACTGGCTCAGCGACCAGTAGGGGTAGCCCAGCCGGCGCCGCACCGCGTTGAAGATGCGGTTCATATACAGCGCGGTGTCGTAGGCCCAGTCGCCGAGATAGGCGAGGAACTTGGCGTAGCGGATCACGCCGTCGAACTGGTCACCGTGGATGACCAGGAACTTGCGGCCATCGGCGGCTTCATGCACCGCTTCCGGCTGCAGGCTAATGCCGGCGATCTCCAGCCCGAACCAGTCGCGCAGTGCTTCGTCGTGGTTGCCGGGGATGTAGATGACATGCACGCCGCGGCGCGCCATCGCCATCACGTGGCGCAGCACGGCATCGAAACCTTCATGCCAGTACCAGGATTTGCGCAGGCGCCAGCCGTCGAAGATATCGCCGACAAGGTAGAGCGTCTCGCACTCCGTCCGGCTGAGGAAATCCATCAGCAGATCGGCACGACTGCCACGCGTGCCGAGGTGAATATCCGAGATGAAGATACTGCGGTATCGCAGTTTCGGTTCGGTCAGATGCATCCGAATCGTCCGCCTGTTGCGTCGCTGGCCTGTAACGCGTGGCGTCAAGGGCGAGCGTGAAGCTTGCATGAAGTGGCCGGTCTGCTGCGTCATGATACTGTCTTTGCGATGACACAGGCCTGCCATCGCTCTGCCGCTAGCACGCGCCAGGAAGATGAAGGATCAGCCGATGTCGAACGCGATGCTGGGCGACGATGCAGCGCAACAGGCCGGGAGCGGCCCGATACTGTTCCTTCGCCGTTGGCTGGCCAACCCGTTGCAGATGGGCTCCATCGTACCGTCCTCGCCGGCGCTGTGCCGCCGCATCGCCGCGCTGGTGGAACGCGCGCCGCAGCAATACGTGCTGGAGGTGGGCGCCGGCACCGGCGTGGTCAGCCGCGCATTGCTTGCCGCCGGCGTGCCGGCCGAGCGCTTGGTTGTCGTGGAGATCGTCCCCGAGATGGCCGAGCACCTGCGCCAGTCGCTGCCCGGCGTCACCGTGCTGTGCGGCGACGCCTTCGAACTGCCGAGCCTGCTGCCGGCGCATCTGCAGGGCCAAATCGGCACCGCCATTTGCGGCATTCCGTTGGTGTTGCTGCCGTTGGAAATGCAGCGCCGCTTCGTCAACGCGGTTGAAGCCGTGGCACCGGGTCGTGGTTTCCTGCTCTACACCTACTGCGTCACCTCGCCGTTGCCGTGGCGCACGCTGGGCCTGACCGCCGACCGCCGCGCCTGGACGCCGCTGAACTTCCCGCCGGCCAGCGTGTGGAAGTATCGCCCCGCGCGCTGAAGCTGCGCCCCCCTAACTCGACCGTGATCGCCTTTGGTGGATCATGGTCGAGCCGTCGTTCGGCAGGCTGATCCAGCGCTTCGGCGATCTCGCCTGCGGGCATCACGCTCTCAGGCCAGGTCGTATTTCGCGCAGAAGGCCTCGGCGCCCAGCGTGCGGAAATCCGCCATGCGCTCGCTCAGCAGCGCATGCGGCCAATGCCACCATTCAATCCGCAGCAGTGCCGCCTGGATTTCTGGCGGGAAGCGGTAGCGCAGCACCCGCCCGGGGTTGCCGACCACGATGGCAAAGGGCGGCACGTCCTTGGTGACGATGGCACCCGCCCCGATCGCCGCGCCAGTGCCAAGCGTAACGCCCGGCAGCACGATGGCGCCATGGCCGATCCAGACATCATGCCCCAGCGTTACCTTCGATGCGCGGCGCCACGCGAACAGCGCGGCGTCGTCCTCGCCCAGCCCATAGGCCGAACTGCGATAGGTGAAGTGCGACAGCGCCACGCGTTCCAACGGGTGGTTGCCAGGGTTGATGCGCGTCTGCGCCGCGATGGAACAGAACCGGCCGAGCTCGGCGTAGATGATCTGGCTGTCATTCACCACGTAGCTGTAGTCACCCATCACCACCTCGGCGACCTTGGTGCGGGCGCCGACTTCAGTGTAGGCGCCTAGCGTACTGTCGCGGACCTCGGCGCTGGGGTGGATGCAGGGCGCCAGGCCCAGCGACTTGCGGCTTTCGGGGTGTTGCATCAGGCCTCGGACAGCCGGGCGCGCAGGTGGTGCAGCAGCAGCGCCGCGCCGGCCTCGGCAGTGCTGTCGTTCATGATGCGCAACTCGACCTCGGCATTGGCCTGCCGGGCCAGCCGCGCCGCGGGGTCGCCATCCTCGGCGCGCGCGCGCTGGGCCAGCCGGGCGGCCAGCACCGCGGCTGGCGCGGTGATCTCCACCGCGGTCACGCCCGGCACTGCCGCGCGCGCCGGCGCCACGACGCCGCGGGACACGTTCGCCACCACCAGCGCGCCATCGCGCGCCGCTTCGGCATAGCGCGCGGGAATGCCGTAGCGCAGGCCATGCGCCTGCCAGTGCAGGCAGAAGGCGCCATCGGCCAGCGCCGCGAGAAAGCCCGGCTCGTCCAGCGTGTCATGCGCCTCGGCGGCGCTTTCCGGCCGGGTGACGACGCGGCGGGCGAAGTGCAGACGTGGCTCGCTGGCCAGTTCCGCCCGCGCCAGGCGCAGCAGTGTGTCCTTGCCGGCGCCGCTCGGGCCGACCACCAGCACGAAGCCGGGCACTCAGCCCGCCATGGCGGCGCGCAGCCGGCCGGAGATGACATCGATCACGGCCACCAGCACCAGGATCAGCAGGATGATGAAGGACACCGCCTGCCATTCCAGCGTGCGGATCATTTCCGTAAGATGCAGGCCGATGCCGCCGGCGCC
>CANBNK010000027.1 GCA_947371015.1 Acetobacteraceae bacterium
CAGCACCATGAACGGTGACGACCGCTGGCCGGATGTGCTGGCGCGGCGGCTGCACGCGGCCTACGGCAACCGGGTGGCGGTGGTGAATGCCGGCATCGGTGGCAACCAGGTTGTCGGTCCGCGCGAGTACAGCGCGGCGAAGCCCTTCCCCGGTGGTCCCTCGGCGCTGATGCGGCTGGAGCGGGATGTGATCTCGCTGTCCGGCGTCACCACCGTGGTCTGGCTGGAAGGGACCAACGATTTCAGCCGCAACGGCAATGCCTCGGCCGGCGCTGTTGTCGAGGGCGTTCGCGGCGGCGTGGCACGGCTGCGGGCGGCGCTGCCGGGCGTGCGGGTGGTGGGGGCGACGCTGGTTTCAGCGCTGCGCAGCACCAGCGCGGCGCACGGCTTCGCCGAGCAGGAGCAGAAGCGGCAGGTGTACAACGCCTTCGTCCGTGGTGGCGGCGTGTTCGACGCAGTGGTGGATTTCGACGCGGCGACGTTGGACGCGGCGAGCGGTGAGTTGCAGCCGCAGATGGTGCCGGAGAGCACGACGGGCGGGCCGGGCGACCGGTTGCACCCGAACCGCGCCGGCTACCTGGCCATGGCGAACGCGATAGACCCGGCGGCTGTGGCGCCTGGGCTGGCGCGACGGCGGTAGTTCAGCCGCGCCAGGGACGGCGCTGCCACAGCTCGCGCAGTTGCGCGTCCACCTCCGCTGCCATGCGCTTGTAGTCGGCACCCAGCAGCGGGCGCAGCGGCAAGTGCTGGCGCTCAGCCTCCCGGATGAAGCTGGGGTCCGCGATGGCAGCACCGAAGGCGGCCTGCAGCCGTGCGGCGATCTCGGCGGGCAGGCCCGGCGGCGCGATGATGCCGCGGGACGCGCTGGCGACGATATCGAAGCCCTGTTCGCGGAAGGTCGGCAAATCAGGCATTTCCGGCAGGCGCCGGGCGCTGGCCACCGCCAGGCCGCGCATCTTGCCTTCGCGGGAGAGGGTGTAGAGCTCCGTCGTGTTACCGACCGCGCTGGCCAGGTGGCCGCCCAGCAGTTGCGGCAGCAGCGGCGCCACGCCGGCGAAGGGCACATGGGTCAGCGGCGGCAGGCCGGCCGCGGCCTCGAAGGCCAGCATCATGATGTGGTCGTCGCTGCCGATGCCTGTCGTGCCGTAGTCCAGGCTGCCCGGCCGCGCCTTGGCCGCGGCGACGAACTCCGCGAGCGAGCGGATCGGGTTCTCGCTGCGGACATAGAGGCAGTTGGGGTCGTCCACGATATTGGCCAGGAAGGTGAAGTCCAGCGGGCGAAACCGCACCGGGCGTTCCAGCGGCACGGCGCAATGCGCCGGAATGGTCGTGGCGCCCAGCGTGTAGCCATCCGCCGCCGCGTTGAACACCGCCTCCAGCCCAATCTGCGAGCCGGCACCCGGTCGGTTGCTGACGACCGTGCGCATGCCCGGGATGCGCTCGGCCACCAGCGGCATCACCAGGCGCGTCATCACGTCCACGCCGCCGCCCGGCGGGAAGGGGACGATGACTTCCACCGGTTTGTCGTTCGGCCAGGCGGGCTGGGCGTTGGCCAAGGCGGGTGCGGCCATCGCGCCAAGGAATGTACGGCGGTGCATGGTCAGCCTTCCTTCCAGGGCCGGCGCTGCCACAGGGCGCGCAGCCGGGTGTAGTCATCCGCCATCATGCGGCGGTAATCCTCCCCCACCAGCGGGCGGATCGGCAGGCCCAGCTTCTCGGTCTCGGCGATGTAGGCTGGGTCGGCCATGGCATCGCGGAAGGCGGCGACCAGGCGGGCGGTGATTTCGGGCGGGATGCCGGGTGGGCCAGCCAGGCCACGGGCGCTGCCGCCCAGCAGGTCGAAGCCTTGCTCGCGGAAGGTGGGGATGTCCCGCGCGGCGGACCAACGGGCTTCCCCGGCCTGGCCGAGGCAGCGGATCTTGCCCTCGCGCATCAGGGTGATGCCTTCTCCCATGTTGAAGGCGCCGACCGGCAGGCGGCCGCCCAGCAGGTCCCGCAGCTGCGGCGCGGTGCCCTGGTAGGGCACGTGGATCAACCGCACGCCGGCCGCGTCCTCGAAGCCCATCATCAGCAGGTGGTCGTCGGTGCCGATGCCGGCGGTGCCGACGCCAAGCGCTTCCGGCGCGGCCTTGGCCGCGGCCTGGAAGTCCCGCAGCGTCTTCAGCGGCGAGGCGGCATCGACGAAAAAAGCGCCGGGGTCGTCGGTGATGTTGGCGAGGAACGTAAAATCCTCGGGCCGATAGCGCGGCCGGCGCTCGATGGCGTGGCCGTGCATGGCGTTGTTGGTGACGGCACCGATGGTGTAGCCGTCCGGCGCCGCGTTGAACGTGGCCTCGAAGCCGATCTGCCCGCCGGCGCCGGGGCGGTTGGTCACCACGTAGCGGAAGCCGGGGATACGTGGTGCCACATGGTTCAGCACCACCCGGGCCATGGTGTCCACGCCGCCGCTGGGCGGGTAGGGGATGATGATCTCGACCGGGCGGTCCTCGGGCCAGGCAGCGGCGCGGGCGCGGCCGGACAGGGCGAGCAGTGGTGATGCAAGCACCAGGCGGCGCGGCAGCATGGGCGATCCTCCGGCTTTGTTGGCGCCAGCCTGCCCCGGCTGGCGCGGTGGCGTCCAGTGAGGTTACGAAGGCGCCCGGAGGATCACGCGATGGACAGCTACGGGGTTGAGGGCGATTGGGCGGTGCGCAAGGCGCATCGGGTGCTGTGGGGCGAATGCGACCTGTATGGCCATGCCAACCACACCACCTATCTGCGCTGGGCTGAGGATTTGCGCTGTTCGCACTGGCTGTCGCTGGGCGGGGTGTTCACGCCGGACAGCTTCGGCCCGGTGCTGGGCCAGCTGGAAGCAAAGTACCTGAAGCCGCTGGTCTATGACGAGCCGGTGCTGATCACCATGCGCACCGCCAGCCTGCGCCGCACCAGTTGGGTGGAGGAGTACGCGGTCTGGAAAGAAGGCCTCTGTTTCACCTGCCGCAGCGTGCTGGTGGCGGTGCAGGGCAGCACCGGCGCGCGGGTACTGCTGCCGGAAGCGATCCGGGCGCAGATGCTGGCTGAGGGGGCGGTGGCGGAGGGTTAGAGGCAGGCCCGCGGCGCCTCCGCCCCTACGCGACCGCCGCCGCGTCAGCCGGTGCAGCCCCGCGTCAGCCGAAGGCGGCCCGCAGCGCCGCCAGCCGCTCCCGCGCCTCGGCGACCATGCGCCGGATGATGGCGTCGGCCGGCTCGATCTGCTCGATCAGCCCGACGCATTGCCCGGCCCAGACGAAGGCGCGGTCCAACTCGCCCTGGTCGGTGCCCAGCGCGTTCATCGTGCCGAGGATCATCGGCACGATCTCCTCCTTCGGCGCGCCGGCGGCCTCGGCGGCGAGGATGGCGCGGACATGGCCGCTGTCCAGCGTGCGGCCGGGCATGCCCAGCGTGCGCTTGATGATGCGGGTGTCCTCCGGCTTCGCCGCGGCCAGGGCGTTCTTGTAGTTGGCATGGGCGCGGGCTTCGGTGCAGGCGACGAAGCGGGTGCCCATCTCCACCCCTTCGGCGCCCAGCGCCAACGCGGCCAGCAGGCCGGCGCCGGACGCGATGCCACCACTGGCCAGCACCGGGATCTTCACCGCCGCGACCGTGCGCGGCACCATCACCATGGTGGTCTCGTCGCCGCGGCCGAGGTGGCCGCCGCCTTCATAGCCCACGGTCGCCACCATGTCGGCGCCGGCGGCCTCGGCCTTCTTCGCCAGTTCCGGCCCGGCGGTCAGCACCAGCACCTGGGCGCCGGCCGCCTTGCAGCGCGGGATGAACGGCGCGGGGTTGCCGGCGGTCAGCGCGATAACCTTCGCGCCAGCCTCAAGCGCGGCATCCAGCAGCGCCTCGATCGCGGAGCGGCCGATCGGGAAGTTCACCCCGAACGGCTTGTCGGTCAGCGCCTGGCAGCGGACGATCTCCGCCGTCAGCTCGGCCGGGGTGCAAAGCCCGCCATTGCGGTCGGCGCCGATGCCGGCGCTGGCGATCTGCCCGAGGCCACCAGCATTGGAGACGGCGGCGGCCAGTTCCGCGGTAGCGACGCGCGCCAGGCCGCCCTGCACGATGGGGTAGCGGATGCCAAGCGCCTCGGTGACGCGGGTACGGATGCTGTCGGTCATATTCTATTCCACTGTTGCGCCGGAGAGCCTGACGGCTGCGGCCCATTTGTCGATTTCGGCCGCGACGAAGCCGCGGAACTCCTCGGGCGTCATCGGCCGTGGCAGCGCGCCGATGCGGCCGAGCGCCGCCTGCCCGGCTTCGCTGCGCACCGCCGCGCTGATCTCGGCCGCGATGCGCGCGACGATGGCCGGTGGCGTGCCGGCCGGCGCCATCAGCCCCTGCCAAGCCAGCACCTCGAAGCCTGGGACGGTCTCGGCCAGGGTCGGCAAATCCGGCCAATCCGGGTGGCGCTGCGCGGTCGAGATCGCCAGGCCGCGCAGGGTGCCGGCGCGCAGCTGCGCCGCCATCGGTGGCAGGTTCTCGAACAAGGCCGGGATCCGGCCCGACATCACTTCCGTCACCGCCGGGGCGCTGCCGCGGAACGGCACATGCACGCCCTGTGCGCCGATGGCGTTCAGCAGCAGCGCCATGGCCAGGTGGGGTACGGTGCCAATGCCGGCCGAGGCATAGGCGACGCCGTTGCCCTGCGCCTTGGCCCAGGCGATGAACTGCGCGGTGTTCTGCACCGGCACGCCGGGGTGGACGCCCAGCACATTCGGCACCGCGCCGAGCAGCGTGACCGGCGCGAAGTCCCGCCTCAGGTCGAAGCTCAGGTTCTTGTACAGCGTCTGGTTGATGGCAGCCGCGCCGGCCGCCACCACCAGCGTCTGGCCATCCGGCGCCGCCCGGGCCACGGCTTCCATGCCCAGGTTGCCGCCGGCGCCGGGCCGGTTTTCCACCACGCAGGGCACGCCCAGCGCGCGGCCCAGCACATCGGCGGCGAAGCGGCCCAGCAAATCATTGGCGCCGCCGGGCGTGTAGCAGGAGACGATGCGGATGGCGCCGTTGGGCCATTCCGCCGCCTGGGCGAGGCCAGGGGAAGCCAGCGCTGCCGCCAGCAGGCTACGCCTTTGCATGGCGCACCATGTCGCGGGCGATGAGGACCTGCTGCACCTGGCTGGCACCTTCAAAAATGCGCAGCAGGCGGACGTCGCGGAACAGTTGCTCCACCACCACGCCGCGCATGTAGCCCATGCCGCCATGCACCTGCACCGCGCGGTCGGCCACGCGGCCGACCATCTCGGAGCAGAACAGCTTGCAGCAGGCGATATCGGCGATGATTGGCCCCTGTGCTTCCCCGGCGGCGTCGAAGGCGCGGGCCACTTCCAAAATCATGCTGCGGCCGGCCAGCGTCTCGGCGCGGCTGTCGGCCAGCATGGCCTGCACCAGCTGGAATTCTGCAAGTGGCTGGCCGAACTGGCGGCGCTGCATGGTGTAGCTCAGCGCCTCCTCCACCAGCCGCTGCGCTTGGCCGACGCAGGTGACGGCCACATGCAGCCGCGCATGGTTGATGCCGCGCATCGCGGTCTTGAAGCCACCGCCCTCCCGCCCGCCGATCAGGTTGGCGGCGGGGACGCGGACATTGTCGAAGTAAACCTCCGACGTGGCGCTGCCGTCCTGGCCCATTTTCTTGTCGGCCGGCCCGCAGGTCAGCCCGGGCGTACCAGCTGGAACGATAAACGCAGAAATGCCGGCGGCGTCCTTCGACGCTGCATCCGTGCGGGCCATGACCACGAAAACCTGCGCCTGCCGCGCATTGGTGATGTAGCGCTTGGTGCCGTTCAGCACGAAGTGGTCGCCGTCGCGCTCTGCCTTGGTGCGCAGGCTGCCGGCGTCGCTGCCGGCCTCGGGCTCGGTCAGGCAGAAGGCGGCGGTGACGTCACCGCTGGCCATGCGCGGCAGCCATTCCTGCCGCTGCGCCTCGGTGCCGTTGTACAGGATCGGCTGGCTGCCCAGTCCGATGGTGGTGGAGAACCGGGCGCGGAACACGCCGCTGGCCCGCGTCACCTCGAACATCACCCGAACCTGCTGTTCCATCGTCAGCCCCAGCCCGCCGTAGCGGGTGGGGATGGAGATGCCGAACAGGCCGATGTCGCGGAGCAACTGCGTCAGGTCCTCCGGCAGCGTCTCCTGGCCATCCAGCCGCGGCTCCGCCGGGATCAGCCGTTCAGCCACCAGCCGGCGGATGCTGTCGAGGTAGGCTTCGAATTCGGCGGCGCTGGGCGTCGTCTCGGTCATGGGGTTCCTCCGGCCGGCACTGTCCCGGCCGGGAGAAGCCCGGTCAAGCTGTGAGCAGCGTGCAACTGCGGCCTTGCAGTCGCCGCCGCGCTTTGGTTGGGTGGGGCGTCCATCAGGGGAGCTTCGGATGCAAACCACGCGCAGGCAGGTTTTGGTGGCGGGCAGCGCCCTGGCGGTAGCGGGTGGTGGCCCGGCCTTGGCCCAGGGGCCGGTGCCAGCGCCGCAGCGCGGTGGCACGCTGACGGTGCAGTTGACCAGCGAGCAGCGCGTGCTGAACCCGGCGATCCAGGCCAGCACCGGCGTCTATGTCATGGCCAGCAAGATCGTCGAGCCGCTGGTGGACCTGGATGCGCAGGGCGAGCCGGTGGGCGTGCTGGCTGAACGCTGGGACGGCAGCGCCGATGGCCTGACCCACACCTTCCACCTGCGCCGCGGCGTGAACTGGCACGACGGCAAGCCCTTCGTCGCCCGCGACGTGCAGTTCAGCGCCATGGAGTGCTGGAAGAAGATCCTGAACTACGGCACCACGCTGTACCAGTTCCTGGAAGCGGTGGAGACGCCGGACGAGCACACCGCCGTGTTCCGCTTCAGCAAGCCGATGCCGCAGGGCCTGCTGCTGCGCGCGCTGCCGGACCTTGGCCATGTGATCCCGGCGCATGTCTACGCCGGCACCGATATCCGCACCAACCCAGCGAATACCGCGCCGATCGGCACCGGGCCCTTCGTGTTCAAGCAGTATGAGCGCGGGCAATACCTGATCGCCGAGCGCAACCCAAACTACTGGCGCGGCAACGGCCAGCCCTATCTGGACCGCATCGTCTGGCGCTTCATCAGTGACCGGGCGGCCGCCAGCGCCGCGCTGGAAAGCGGTCAGGTGCAGTTCAGCCCGTATTCCGGCCTGGCGCTGTCCGACATTTCCCGCCTTTCCAAGGATGCGCGCTACACCGTCTCCACCCGCGGCAATGAGGGCAACACCGCGCACACCGTGATGGAGATGAACCTGCGCCGCGCCGAGCTGGCCAAGGTGGAGGTGCGCCGCGCGCTGTGCCACGCACTCGACCTCGGCTTCTTCATCGAGAACTTCCTGTACGGCTACGCCAAGCTGGGCACCGGGCCGATCCCGTCGAGCAGCGCGCCGTTCTATGTGCCGCGCGCCGCGCCCTATCCGTTCGACCGCGCCAAGGCCGAGCGCATGCTGGACGACGCCGGCTATAAGCGGCCGAGCCGGGGCGCCATGCGCTTCGCTCAGCCGCTGAAGCTGCTGCCGGCGCCCTGGGGCGAATACACCGTCAACTTCGCTACCTTCATCCAGCAGAGCCTGCGCGAGATCGGCGTGCGGGTGGAGATCGAGGCGCGCGACGCCCCGGGCTTCCTGACCGGCGTTTACCGCGACCACAATTTCGACCTGACCACCGGCTGGCACCAGTACCGCAACGACCCGGCGGTCAGCACCACCGTGTGGTTCCGCACCGGCAGCCCGGTCGGCGCGCCCTGGACCAATCAGTACGGCTACGACAACCCGGCGATGGACCGCGCGATCGACGTCGCTGCCACCGAGCTGAACGCGATGAAGCGCAAGGCGGACTACCAGGAGTTCGTCAAGCTGGCGGTGGACGACGTGCCGGTGCATTGCGCCGTGGAGCACGCCTTCATCAGCGTCTATGCTAAGCGGCTGATGGGCAGCCACAACACGCCGCGCTGGTCGTCCTCCAGTTGGCACGACGCCTGGCTGGCGCCGGCGTGACGCGCCGCGAGGCGCTGGCATGAAGCGGATCGGCGTGCTGGCGCTGCGGCGCCTGGCGCAGTCGGTGCCGGTGCTGCTGATCATCCTCATCGGGTTGTTCCTGCTGCTGCAACTGGCGCCCGGCGATACAGTGGACGCGCTGCTGGCGCAGATGGGCGGCGGTGATGCGGCCGTGGCGGCACAGCTGCGGCGGGATTACGGGCTGGATGTTTCCGTGCCCGTGCAACTCGGCCGCTATTTGGTGCGGCTGCTGAGCTTCGACCTGGGGATGAGTGCGATCTATGGTAAGCCGGTGGCCAGCGTCATCTTCGAGCGGTTGGCGGTGACGGCGCTGTTCATGTCCTGCGCGCTGGCCTTCGCGTTTTCCGCCGGGCTGGTGCTTGGCGTGCTGGCGGCGCGGCGGGTGAATGGCTGGCCGGATACGCTGATCTCCACGCTCGGCCTGGTGTTCTACGCCATCCCCAGCTTCTGGCTGGGGCTGATGCTGATTGTGCTGTTCAGCGTCAAGCTGGCCTGGCTGCCACCGGGCGGCTTCGAGAGCATTGGCGAGGGGCTGACCGGCATGGCGCATGTGCTGGATGTGGCGCAGCATTTGGTGCTGCCGATCCTGTCGCTGTCGCTGATCTTCCTGGCCATCTACCTGCGCCTGATGCGCGCCAGCATGCTGGAGGTGATGACGCTGGACTTCGTTCGCACCGCCCGCGCCAAGGGGCTGAGCGAGGGCCATGTGCTGCGCCGCCATGTGCTGCGCAACGCGCTGCTGCCCATGGTGACCTTCGTCGGCCTGCAATTCTCCACCATGCTCGGCGGTTCCGTGGTGGTGGAGAGCGTGTTTTCGCTGCCCGGCCTCGGGCGGCTGGCCTTCGAGAGCGTGGTACAGCGCGACCTCAACACGCTGCTCGGCATCGTGCTGGTCTCGGCGGTGCTGGTCATCGTGGTGAACTTCATCGTGGACCTGCTCTACGCGAAGCTTGACCCGCGGATAGTGGCGCGATGAGCCCGGCCGTCCGTGCCTTCCTGCGTTCCCCGGCGGGCCTGCTGGGCGTGGCGCTGATGCTGCTGGTGCTGTTCGCCGCCCTCTCGGCCGATTGGTTCTTCCCGCGCGACCCGCTCTCGCTGGCCGGGCGGCCGCTGCAATGGCCGGGGCAGAACCCGCGGCTGCTGCTGGGCACCGACAATCTCGGCCGTGACATCGCCGGCTTCATCTGTCACGGCGCGCGGGTCTCGCTGCTCATCGGGCTGGTTGCCACGGTGGTGGCGGTTGGCCTCGGCACCCTCATCGGCGCCATCGCCGGCTTCTACGGCGGCTGGGTGGATGACGCGCTGATGCGGGTGACCGAAGCCTTCCAGACCGTGCCGAACTTCATCCTGCTGCTGGTGCTGGTGGCGGTCTTCGGCAGCGAGCTGGAGGTGATCACCATCGCCATCGGCGTGGTCGGCTGGACCGCGCCCTGCCGCCTGGTGCGCGCCGAGTTCATGAGCCTGCGCACCCGAGAATACGTGCTGGCGGCGCGCGGCCTGGGCGTGCGCGACGCCGGGCTGATCTTCCGGGAGATCCTGCCCAACGCGCTGCCGCCGGTCATCGTTTATGCGTCCGTTGTCATGGCCGTCGCCATCCTGATGGAAAGTGCGCTGGCCTTCCTCGGGCTGTCAGACCCCAACATCGCCAGCTGGGGCAACATGATCGGCGCCGGGCGCAGCGTTCTGCGCACCGAATGGTACGTCTCCGCCATTCCCGGCGTTGCTATCCTCGTCACCGTGTTGGCGTTCTCGCTGGTCGGGCAGGGGCTGAACGACGCGCTGAACCCGCGGCTGCAAGCGGTATGACGACGCATCACGCCGGCCTCGGCGCGCCGCTGGACGCCGCGCCGCTGCTTGCCCTGCGCCATGTCAGCGTGCGGCTGCCGAAGGGCGCCGACCGGGAGTTCGCGCTGCGCGACGTCTCGCTGCAGGTCGCGGCCGGTGAGATCGTCTGCGTGGTGGGGGAAAGCGGCTCCGGCAAGTCGCTGACCGCCATGGCCATCCTCGGCCTGCTGCCCGGCCGCGTGACGCTGGCCGGCGGCGCGATCGAGTTGGAGGGCGAGGACCTGGCCGGGCTGCCGCCGGCGCGGCTGCGCGGCATCCGGGGCGCCCGCATCGGCATGGTGTTCCAGGAACCGATGACGGCCTTGAACCCGCTGATGCCGGTTGGCCGCCAGGTCGAGGAGATGCTGGAGGAACACACCGACCAGCCGCGCGAACAACGCCTGGCGCGGGTGCAGGCGCTGCTGGCGGAGGTCGGCATCCCCGACCCCGTGGCCGCCGCCCGCGCCTATCCGCATGAACTCAGCGGCGGCCAGCGCCAGCGCGCGATGATCGCCATGGCGCTGGCGCTGGAGCCGCGCCTGCTGATCGCGGATGAACCGACCACGGCGCTGGACGTGACCACCCAGGCGCGCATCCTGGCGCTGGTGAAGAACATCCAGCGCCGCCGCGGCACCGGCGTGCTGTTCATCACGCATGATTTCGGCGTGGTGGCAGAAATCGCCGACCGCGTGGTGGTGATGCAGCATGGCCAGGTGGTGGAAACCGGCCCGGTGCAGCAGGTGCTGTACGCGCCGCAGCACCCCTATACCCAGGCGCTCATCGCCGCCGTGCCGCCATTGGCGCCGCCGCAACGTCCAGTGGCGGAACCCGGCCCGGCGGTGCTGGCGGTCAGCGGCCTGCGCAAGACCTATCGCAGCGGCGGCATACTGGCCCGCAAGCGCGTGGTGGAAGCGGTGCGCGGCGTCGACTTCACGCTCCACCAGGGCGAGACGCTGGGCATCGTCGGGGAAAGCGGCAGCGGCAAGTCCACCGTGGCACGCATGCTGGTGCGGCTGCTGGCCGCCGATGCCGGCAGTATTCACCTGCAGGGCGAGGACCTGCTGGCGCTGAACGCACGGGATTTCCGCGCGCGCACCCAGCGCATCCAGATGGTGTTCCAGGACCCCTTCGCCTCGCTGAACCCGCGCCGCCGCGTTGGCGATATCATCGCCCAGGGGCTGCGCGTGCACGGCATGCCGCGCGCGGCGGCCGAGGCCAAGGTGGTCGAGATGCTGGCGCTGGTCGGGCTGGACCCCGGCGCGATCCGCCGCTTCCCGCATGAGTTCAGCGGCGGCCAGCGGCAGCGCATCGGCCTGGCCCGCGCGCTGGCGATGCAGCCCACCGTTCTGGTGGCGGATGAGCCGGTCAGCGCGCTGGATGTCAGCGTTCAGGCCCAGGTGCTGGCGCTCCTGGCGGAGGCCAAGCAGCGGCTGGCACTGTCCCTGGTGTTCATCACCCATGACCTGCGCGTGGCGGCGCAAGTCTGCGACCGCATCCTGGTGATGCAGCGCGGCCTGGTCGTGGAAGCCGGCGAGACCGCGACGCTGTTCGCCGCGCCGCGCCACCCCTATACGCGCGCCTTGCTGGCCAGCGTGCCCGGCCGCGGCTGGCAGCCTGGCGCTGGCGCAGCCTCGCCGCCGCGGGCAGAATGAGCCAACCGGGGAGACGACCGCCATGCAGATGACCGATATCGAAATGGGCGGCACCGCCGTGCTGGCGCTGGATGGCCGGTTGGATTCGGTGACCGCGCCGGCGGTGGAAGCCCGGCTGGTGGCGCTGCTGGCGCGCGGGCCGGTGGTCGCCGACCTGGCGGCGGTGCGCTACGTGTCCTCGGCCGGGCTGCGCGTGCTGCTGAAGGCGGCAAAGGATGCCAAGGCGGCCGGCACGCGCTTTGCGGTCTGCGGCATGCAGGCGGCCGTGCGCGAAGTCTTCGAGGTCAGCGGCTTCGACCGGGTGATTCCTGCCTTCCCCACCGCGGCTGAAGCGACGGGAGCCTGAGGCAATGCCAAGCGCGACTTCCCATGACGGCGTGGCCCTGCACTACGACCTGAACGACTTCACTGACCCGTGGACCACGAAGCCCACGGTGCTGCTGCAACACGGCTTCGGCCGCAGTGGGCGCATGTGGTTCGGCACCATCCCGGCGCTGGCGCGGCACTACCGTATCATCTGCCCGGATTTCCGCGGCCTCGGCCTGTCCGGGCGGAACTTCGACGCCGCCACCGGCATCAACGCCGCCAACTACCTGGCGGACCTGCGCGCCATCCTCGACCACGCCGGGGTGGAACGGGCGCATTTCGTCGGTGAGAGCATCGGCGGCACCATCGGCTACGCCTTCGCCGCCGAGCATCCGGAGCGGGTGCGGACGCTGAGCGTCATGGCCTCCCCGACCTACATCAACGATTGGATGCGCCGCGCCTACGCTGCCGGCCACCCGAGCTGGCCCGAGGCGATCGAGACGCTCGGCAGCGCTGGCTGGGCCGCGGCGACCAATACCGCTGCGCGCTTCCCCGCCGAGATGGGCGCGGGTTTCCACGAATGGTACGCCGCCCAGATCGGCCAGGCGCCGACGCCAGTGTTGGCGGCGATGGCGCGCTTCGCCATGGGCGTGAACGTGGAACCCCTGCTGTCGAAGATCACTGCGCCGGTGCTGGGGCTGTTCCCTTCTGCCGGGCAGATCGCCACCACCGAACAGGAAGCGACGCTGCGGCGGCTGATTCCGGATGTGCGGACGGTACGGATGAGCACGCCCTACCACATGGTGCAGTTCATGCAGCCGGCGGCCTGTGCCGAGCAGGTGCTGCGCTTCCTGCTGCTGCAGGATGGCGTCTCGGGCTGACCTGCGTTGGTGCCGCTCGCACGCTGAAGTGCAGGCGCTATTCCTCGTCGTCAAGCGCGTGGGCGTGCAGGTCTTCCAGGCTGCAATGCTCCAGCGCGCTGATATGCGTCGCTTCCAGCAGTACGGGCGGTGCACAGCCAGACCGGCGAGCTTCCTCCCAGCGCGGGGCACAGAGGCACCAGCGCGCACCAGGCGCCAGTCCAGGGAAGCCGTATTCCGGCCGCGGCGTGGACAGATCGTTGCCCACGCTGCGGCTGAAGGCGAGGAACTCGGCGGTCAGTTCAACGCAGACGGTGTGGCTGCCGTGGTCCTCGGGGCCGGTGTTGCAGCACCCATCGCGGAAGAAGCCGGTGATGGGCGCCACGGAACAGGGCAGCAGCGGGCCACCGAGAACCGAGGTTCCTGCGACCCGCTGCGCGAACATCAGGCTGCCGCGCGAACGGCGGCGGCCTTCACGTCGTCGCTGACGACGCTGGCGAAGGTCTTGAAGTTCTCCTCGAACAGGCCGACCAGCTTCGCCGCGGTGGCGTCGTAGGCGGCCTTGTCGGCCCAGCTGTCGCGCGGGTTCAGCACTTCGGCCGGAATGCCCGGCAGCGACTTCGGCATCATCAGGCCGAAGAATGGGTCCTTCACGAACTCAACCTGGGCCAGGCTGCCGTCCAGCGCGCCGCGCAGCAGGGCGCGGGTGTGCTGGATGGACATGCGCTTGCCGACGCCATAGGCGCCGCCGGTCCAGCCGGTATTGACCAGCCACACCTGGGCGCCGTGCTTGTCGATCAACTCGGCCAGCATCTTGCCGTACACTTCCGGGTTGCGCGGCAGGAAGGGCGCGCCGAAGCAGGTGGAGAAGGTCGCCTGCGGCTCCTTGCCCAGGCCCTTTTCGGTGCCGGCCACGCGGGCGGTGTAGCCCGACAGGAAGTGGTACATGGCCTGCGCCGAGGACAGCTTGCTGATCGGCGGCAACACGCCGAAGGCATCGGCCGTCAGCATCACCACGTTCTTCGGCAGGCCGGCCATGCCGCCCTTGACCGTGTTCGGGATGAACTCGAGCGGGTAGCAGCTGCGGGTGTTCTCGGTCAGGCTGCCGTCGTCCAGGTCCAGCTCGCCATGGTCGTCGGAGACCACGTTCTCCAGCACGGCGCCGAAGCGGTGGCTGGCATCCCAGATCTGCGGCTCGGCCTCGCGGCTCAGCTTGATGACCTTGGCGTAGCAGCCGCCTTCGAAGTTGAAGACGCCCTTGTCGGACCAGCCATGCTCGTCATCGCCGATCAGGCTGCGCTCGGGGTCCGAGGACAGCGTGGTCTTGCCGGTGCCGGACAGGCCGAAGAACAGCGCGGTGTCGCCGTTCTTGCCGACATTGGCGGAGCAATGCATCGGCAGCACGCCTTCGGCCGGCATCAGCCAGTTCATCACGGTGAAGATGCTCTTCTTCACTTCGCCGGCGTAGCTGGTGCCGGCGATCAGGATGGTCTTGGCGGCGAAGCTGAGCGCGATGCAGGTGCTGGTGCGGCAGCCGTCTTCTTCCGGGCTCGCTTCATATTCTGGGGCGTGCAGGATGGTGTAGTCGGGCGTGAAGCCGGCCAGTTCGCTGCGCGACGGGCGGATGAACATGTTGCGGGCGAACAGCGCGTGCCAGGCGTTGGTCGTCACCAGCCGCACCTTGATGCGGTGGGCCGGGTCGGCGCCAGCGTAGAGGTCCTGGGTGAACAGCATTTCCTTGGCGCCGAGCCAGGCGCGCACCTTGGCGGCCAGACCCTGGAACTTCGCCACCGGCATCGGCCGGTTGATCTTGCCCCACCAAACCTGGTCATGCACCTCGGCGTCATCGACGACGAACTTGTCCTGCACCGACCGGCCAGTGTGGACGCCGGTGACGCCCATGAAGGCGCCGGAGGCCGAGAGGCGGCCCTCACGGCGGATCATCGCATGCTGAACGAGCGAGGCCGCGGTCAGGTTGGCATAGACGTGGTGCGGAGTGGCAACACCGGTGCCGGCGAGGGCGATGGCGGGCGCAGTCATTATTGGTTAACTCCTCCAGGCTGGTGACGGGCCGCCACCTGAGATCCAGAAACGGCGCCGACCCGATTGCCAGGGCGTGTCGCTGCTATGCGTGTCGAAATTAAGCCGTTGCCGAGGCCCGGTCAACGTGAACGGACTTAATTTAAAGAATAGTTGAGGCGTGAAATGTCGAGGAATGTCCGTCGGCTAGACTGTTGATGCAGTCATCAATTCTTGCCGCAGTGCAGCAATGCTGCCGGCCTGGGCGCTGAACGCAAGACGAAGGCGGGTCTCGCCGTCGGTCACATCACATCCATCCGGGTCCAGGTTCGTAAGCTGCCAGGGGCCAGGCTGGCCACCCAGCTTCTGCGCTATCCGCGCCACCGCCGGGGCGTGGTCCTGGTTCATGTGCTGCACCACGCTGGCCTCGGCTTCCGCCACCAGGGCTACGGCTTCCGGCGCCGGCAGGAACTGGTCCGCCCGCAGCCGCTGGGCCCGGGCGAAACCACCGACCAGCAGGGCGCCGCCAGGCGTCACCCGCCACAGCGCGAAATCGGCAAAGTCGGCATACAGGGCGGCATAGGGGTGGCGGGCGAGCCAGCGCGCCTTCAACCCGGAGTCCTCGATGCGCTCGGCCGGACCGGTCAGCGTGACGCGTGGCGTGGTCTGCGGGTTGGGGCCGGCAGCAGCGCCCTGGAACAACAGGGAGCAGCGCGGCTCGGCCATCAGGTGGCGGGTGTGCTCGGCCAGCGTGGAGAGCCAGAGCAGCACCCCAAGGTCCGGCGCCGCGGCTGGGGTGACCAGGCTGGCGAAGGGTTGGCCCGCGGCGCTGGTGGCCAGGGTGGCGCTGCTGGCGGCCCGCACCAGGCACCGGGCTTCGAAGGCTGCTGCTGTCGCCATATCAATCCTGTCCGGCTTGCGCCACAATTGCCGGACAGAATAGCGCTTGATCGCCTGGGACGGTAACGTCGATCGGCGTGAATCAGCGCTCAAACCATCACGGCCGCACTGCCGGAGTACAGACCATGGCCCATACCATCGCCCTCGTGGATGACGACCGCAACATCCTGACCTCGGTCTCCATGACGCTGGAGCAGGAGGGCTTCACGGTGCGCACCTATACGGACGGCGAGAGCGCGCTGCAGGGCCTGCTGGCGCGACCGGTCGATCTGGCGGTGCTGGACATCAAGATGCCGCGCATGGATGGCATGGAACTGCTGCAGCGCCTGCGCCAACGCAGCGCCATGCCCGTGATCTTCCTGACCTCCAAGGATGAGGAGGTGGATGAGCTCATGGGCCTGCGGCTTGGCGCCGATGACTACATCACCAAGCCGTTCAGCCAGCGTTTGCTGCTGGAGCGTATCCGCGCCCTGCTGCGCCGCAAGGACGCGGCGCGGGCGGAAGCCGCGGGCCAGCCCTCCGGCGGCGTCATCGTCCGTGGCGACCTGGTGCTGGACGAGACCAAGCACACCTGCGTTTGGAAGGGTAAGGACATCCAGCTGACCGTCACCGAGTTCCTGCTGGTGAAGGCGCTGGCGCTGCGGCCCGGCATGGTGAAGAACCGCGATCAACTGATCGACGCCGCCTATGGCGAGAACATCTATGTCGATGACCGCACCATCGACAGCCATGTGAAGCGGGTGCGCAAGAAGTTCCGCCAGGGCGACGACGAGTTCAACCAGATCGAGACGCTGTACGGCATCGGCTACCGCTACAAGGAAGCCTGATGCTCAACCCCGCCCTGGCTCGGCCGCTGGCCAGTTGGCGCCGCGGCTGGCGGCGCTGGCGCCAGCCGGGCGAGATGCGGGCGCGGTGGCGCAGCCCGCTGCTGCGCCGCATCCTGCTGGTGAACGCGCTGCCGCCGGCGCTGCTGGCCACCGCGCTGCTGTACCTGGACCAGTACCAGAACGGCTTGCTGGCAGCCGAGGTGGAGGCGATGCGGACCCAGGCGCGCATCTACGCCGCGGCAGTGGGCGAGGCCGCGGTGCGAACACAGGACGAGGTCGCCAGCCTGAATGGTGACGTGGCTCGCCCTCTGCTGCGCCGGCTGGTCGAACCCTCGCCCAATACTCAGGCGCGGTTGTTCGACAATTCCGGCGTGGTAGTGGCCGACAGCCGGGTGCGCGAGGGGGCCGGCGGCGCCGTGGTGACCGAACCGCTGCCGCCGCCGGAACCACGCGGCCAGCTTTCGCTGACCCTGTCCGGGCTTTCCGACCGGCTGTTGGCCATGTTGCCGCACAGCCTGTTCGGCGGCCCGCCGCGCGGCGACGTTGTGGTGGACCTGAACCCGGACGCGCCGAGTTTCGACTGGCAGCCGGCCTTCGACCAGGGCACGCCCGACCGGCGGGAGGAGTTGCGCCTGGCGCTGGAGGGCGGCGTCCGCCCGTATATCCGCCGCACCAATGACGGCCGGCTGCTGGTCTCCGTGGCCGAGCCGGCCAAGCGCGGCAACCAGAGCGTCGGCATTGTTTTGCTGACCCGCGAGGCGCGGGAGGTGGACCGGCGGCTGTTCGACATCCGCGCTTCCGTGCTGGGGCTGTTCGGCACCGCGCTGGCGCTGACGGTGGCGCTGAGCTTCTACCTGGCGCAGACGCTGGCGACGCCGATCATGCAACTGGCCGGCAGTGCCGCCCGCATGCGCCAGGGCGAGGGCCGGTCCGGCAGCGTGCCGCAGCCGCTGCTGGAACGGCATGACGAGATCGGCATCCTGGCGCGCGACCTGCAATCGGCGGCGCGGGATTTGTGGACGCGGATCGATACGAATGAACGCTTCGCCGCCGATGTGGCGCACGAACTGCGCAACCCGCTGACCTCGGTGCGCAGCGCGATCGAGACGTTGCGGCGGATCGAGAACCCCGACCAGCAGAAGCGCCTGCTGGCGATCATCGCCGAGGATGCGGTGCGGATGGACCGGCTGATCGCCGATATCAGCGACTCGTCGCGCGTCGATGCCGAGTTGTCGCGCACCGTGGCGGTGCCGGTGGATATCGCGCCGATCCTGGCGACCCTGGCCGAGTTGCAGGTGGCGACGCGCAAGGACGGCGACCCGGTGGTGGAACTGGAAGCGCCGGCCGAGGGCCTGGTGGTGCGCGGCGTGGAAGGCCGGCTGGTACAGGTGCTGCGCAACCTGCTGGGCAACGCCATCAGCTTCAGCCCGGACAATGGCAAGGTTTGGCTGCGGGCCCGGCCGACCGGCAGCCTGGTCGAGGTGGTGATTGAGGATGAAGGCCCCGGCATTCCCGAAGCCAAGCTGGAGGGGATTTTCGACCGCTTCTATTCGGAACGGCCGAGCGGCGAGCGCTTCGGCCAGCATTCCGGGCTGGGGCTGTCGATCAGCCGGCAGATCGTCGAAGGGCTGCATGGCCGGATCAGCGCCGAGAACATGCGGGACGCCGAGGGGAAGGTTACCGGAGCACGGTTCATTGTGCGGCTGCCGGGCGGGGCGTAGCCCGACCGGCTGGGCCGCGCGTGGCGAGGAGGTGCGGCTGCCGGGCGGGGCGTAGCCCGGCCGGCTGGGCCGCGCGTGTCGAGAGGGTGCGGCTGCCGGGCGGGGCGGCTACGCCACGCTGCCCGGTTCGCAATTGCCGCCGCAGACCACCACGCCCACCTCGGCCCCTGCCGGCGCCACCCAGGCGCCGGATAGCAGCGCCGCGAGCGCCGTCGCCCCGCCGGGTTCGGCCACCAGCCGGCATTCCTGCCACAGCCAGCGCTGCGCCGCGCGGATCGCCTCGTCGCTGACCAGCACGCTGGTGGCCACGCCGGCCTGAACAAGCGGGAACATCAACGCGCCGACCTGCTTCGCCCCCAGGCTGTCGGCCGCGACTCCGCCGACCGGCGCCGGCACCGGCCGGCCGGCGGCCAGGGCGTGATGCAGGGTCGGGCAGCCCTCTGGTTCCACCGCCACCACCTGAACGCCGCTGCCGGCGTACCAGGCCGCGACGCCCCCGATCAGCCCACCGCCACCCACCGCCACCAGCACATGGGTCAGCTCCGGCGCCTGGGCCTGCAACTCCAACGCCAGGGTGCCTTGGCCGGCCAATACCTCCGGCTGATCGTAGGCATGTACCAGCAAGGCGCCGGTCTCGGCGGCGAAGGCTTCGCTGGCCAGGCGGGCTTCGTCATAGGCGGCGCCGCCGACCAGCAGCTGCGCGCCATAAGCCTGGATTCGCGCCCGCTTGGCCGCGCCGGTGATCTCCGGCACGAAGATCGCGGCCGGCACGCCCAAGGCTCGGGCGGCATAGGCCACCGCGGCGCCGTGGTTGCCGCCGCTGGCCGCCACCACCCCGGCGGGCGGGATCGGTGCGGACAGCATTCGGTTGAAGGCTCCCCTGGGCTTGAAGCTGCCGCTGGCCTGCAGCAGTTCAAGTTTCAGCGTCAGGCCGGGCGCCATCCGCAACGTCGGCGTCGCCCGAACATGGCCGGCAATGCGCTCGGCCGCGGCGGATATGGTGTTTCGGTCCAGGGTCATACCGCCGAGCCTCGCACCGCTGCCGCTGCTTCGCAATTGCAGCAAGGCCTTCCACCGCTGCCTCGGTTCTGCCATGGTCCGGCGCCATTCGTTCGGAAAGCGCCGTAAGGGCGCGGCTGGGAATGCTCCTGCATGCAAGCTGTGCGGCCCGTGGGGCCGATGCCGTGCTGTTCCTGGGTTCGCCCGGAAGCGGCAAGTCTGACCTCGTGCTGCGGTTGCTCGGCCTCGGCTGGCAACTGGTGGCCGACGACCAGGTGCGGCTGTCGCCCGATGGCGCCATCGCCGCGCCGGCTGAGTTATACGGACAGTTGGAGGTTCGTGGCCTTGGCATCTTCTCGGGTTTGCGCTGCGCCGCGCCGCCGCTCAGCCTGCGGCTTGCGGTCGAATGCCTGGCTCCCGGCGTGCAGCCGCCGCGCCTGCCGGAACCGCGGTGCTGGAGCCATAGTGGCGTGACCCTGCCCCTGGTAAGCCTCTGCGCGGTGGAAGCATCGGCGCCCAGCAAGGTGGATTGGGCGCTGGATGCCGCGCTGGGGCTGCGGACCCAGTCCGCCGGGGCCTTCGTCGGCTGATGGTCGCCCCTGCAACCCCGCCGCCCCGGCCCTTCGTCGTGGTCACCGGCCTCTCAGGCGCGGGCAAGGCCAGCGTGCTGAACCTGCTGGAGGATCTGGGCTACGAGACGGTGGACAACCCGCCGCTCAGCATCCTGGAAAGCCTGGTCGAGGATGGCAGCATGCCGTTGGCGGCGGGCATCGACACGCGAACCCGCGGCTTCGACGCCGAACAGGTGAAGCGCGCCATCCATGCCCTGCGGCGGCGCCCCGGCGTGGCGGCAACCCTGATCTTCGTGACCGCCGAGGAGTCGGTGCTGCTGCGCCGATACACCGAAACCCGCCGCCGCCACCCGCTGGCACCGGGGGGCGCCCTGGGCACCAAGGTTGCCGATGGCATCGCCCGCGAAAAAGCCATCCTGGAGCCGTTGCGCGATGAGGCCGACCTGGTGGTCGATACCTCCGACCTGCCGCTGCCGGCCCTGCGCCGGCTGATCGAGGAGCGCTTCCGGCCCGAGGACTCGCCGGGGATGTCTATCCTGCTGCAAAGCTTCGGCTACCCCAAGGGCCTCCCGCGGGAGGCAGACCTAGTGTTCGACGTGCGCTTCCTGCGCAATCCGCACTATGTGCCGGTGCTGAAGCCACTGACAGGAAAGGATTCAGGAGTCGCGGACTATGTTGCTGCAGACCCTGACTTCCCAGCCTTCTGGCAACGGTTGACCGGCTTCATCGATCCGCTCTTGCCGCGCTACGTGGCGGAGGGCAAGAAGTACCTCACGGTCGCGATTGGGTGTACCGGGGGCCGGCACAGGTCGGTCCTTGTGACGGAACGGCTGTCTGACCATCTCCGGAGCTTGGGCTGGCGCGTGGACGTAACCCATCGCGAACTTACTGCTGAACGTGATCGGGTGGCGGCAGCCACCCCAGCGGCGACACCTTCCCTTGGTGCCGCCGTGGCCAGGCCAGAAGGGGGTCAGGAGGCCCCGCAGCGCAACCCATGATAGGTCTCGTCCTCGTTACCCACGGCCGCCTGGCCGAGGAACTTCGCTCCGCCATGGAGCATGTGGTCGGCCCGCAACGGGCCGTGGCCACCGTCTGCATCGGCCCCGACGACGACATGGAAGAGCGCCGGCAGGACATCAAGAACAGCATTGCCAGCGTCGATATGGGCGATGGCGTGGTGGTGCTGACCGATATCCTCGGCGGCACCCCCTGCAACTTGGCGGCCAGCCTGGCTGACCGGAAGCATGTGGACGTGATCGCCGGGGTCAATCTGCCGCTGCTGGTCAAGCTGGCCAAGATCCGGTCCAGTGAGCCACTGGCCGAGGCGGTCAGCCATGCCGCGGCGGCCGGGCGCAAATACATCGCCACCGCGCATGGCCAGGACAGCCTGAACGGCGCAGTCAACGGCAATGGCCTGAATGGCAACGGTGGGGAAAACTAGCCCGCCGATAGATCTAGGATGGAGGGGGGACGATGAACAACTCAGGGCTCGTGCTGCGTCGCACCCTCGCCATCCGCAATGCCCGGGGCCTGCACGCCCGCGCCGCCGCCAAGCTGGTGGCGCTGGTGGAACGGTTCAGCGCCCTGGTGCAGGTGACCTACAAGAACGATACGGTGCCCGCCGGCTCCATCATGGGGCTGATGATGCTGGGTGCCGGCCTTGGCGCCGAGATCAGCATCGAAGCTGATGGCTGGGACGCCAAGGAGGCGTTGGAAGCCGTCTGCGACTTGGTCGAGGCCGGCTTCAATGAAGAATGAGCCACGCGCCGAGGCCGCCCGCAGCGGCGACCCGGTGAAGGCCGAGAAGCGCCGGGCCAAGGAACAGGTGGTGCGCGGCATCCCCGTGGCCCCCGGTATCGCCATAGGCGCGATCTACGACACCACCGAGGCGCCGGCCGAGGCGCCGCGCCGGCGCATCACCGAGGAGCAGGTGGAGCCGGAGCGCACGCGGCTGACCGATGCGGTCAAGCTGTCCCGCAAGCAACTCGGCAAGCTGAAGATGCGGCTGTCCGTCCTGCCGGAGGAAGCGCAGGAGGAACTGGCGCCGCTGCTCGACGCCTATGTCATGATGCTCGGCAACTCCCGGCTGCTGCGCAACGCGGCGCGGCGGATCGGCGAGGAACACCTGGCCGCCGAGACCGCGGTGCTGGACGAGTCGGAGGCCATCGCCGCGACCATCCTGGCCGCGAAGGATGACGACAAGGCGGGGCTGCTGCGCCGCGCGCAGGAGGTGCGGGAGATTGCCCGCCGGCTGAACCGCAACCTGATGGCGGCGCCGTTCCGCAGCCTGTCCGGCGTGCCGGCCGGCGCGATCCTGGTCGCCGAGGAACTGACCCCGGCCGATGCCGCGCTGCTGGACCCCAGCCGCATCGCCGGCGTGGCGACGGAGGAAGGCGGCGCCGATGGCCATACCGCCATCATGTTGCGCGCGCTCGGCATCCCGAGCGTCGTTGCCTGCCATGGCCTGACCGAAAGCGCCCAGCGCGGTGACATGGCGGTGCTTGATGGCGCGACGGGGACCATCGTGCTGCGGCCCGGCCAGGGCGCGCTTGACAAGGCGAAGGAAGGCCTGGCCGCCTTCGCCAAGGAACGCGCGAAACTCGCAAAGCTGCGCCAACTGCCAGCCGTCACCAAGGATGGCGAACTGGTGGAGTTGCAGGCCAACCTGGAGATTCCGGCGGAGTTGCCGCTGATCGCCCAGGCCGGCGCCCAGGGCATCGGCCTGCTGCGTACCGAATTCCTGTTCATGAACCGCGAGGACCTGCCGGACGAGGAGGCCCAGGTTACCGCCTATGAGCAGATCGTCAGCGCCATGGCGCCTGACGAGGTGACCATCCGCGTGCTGGACTGGGGTGGTGAGAAGGACCTGGAGGCCCGCGCTGCCGGCATTGCGCCGACTCATGGCGGGCCGAACCCGGCGCTTGGCCTGCGCGGGCTGCGCCTGCTGCTGAAGCGGCCGGAGCTGCTGGAAGCGCAGTTCGCCGCCATTCTGCGGGTAGCGGACAAGGGCAAGGTGCGCATCCTGCTGCCGCTGGTCACCACGCCGAACGAGGTCAAGCAGGCGCGGGAGATCTATGATCGGGTGGCCCGTCGCCTGCGCCGCCGCGGCCTGACCCTACCGGACAAGTTGCCGCCGCTGGGGGTGATGATCGAAACGCCCGGCGCCGCGCTGGCCGCCGACGCCATTGCCCTGGAGGCGGATTTCTTCGCCATCGGTACCAATGACCTGGCGATGTACACGCTGGCGGTGGACCGGGCGGATGCCGAGGTGGCGCATCTGTACGACCCGCTGCACCCGGCGGTGTTGCGGCTGATGCAGTTCGCCACCGAGGCGGCTCTGCGGCTGCGCATGCCGGTTTCCGTCTGTGGCGAAATGGCGGGCAACCCCCGCCTGGTGCCTTTGTTGTTGGGCCTCGGCATTCGCTGCCTCAGCATGAATGCCAGCAGCATCCCCCGCGTGAAGCAGGCGGTGCGGGCGCTGGATATCGACGACTGCGCCCGCTTCGCGCGGCGGGTAATGGAGCAGTCCGACCCCGAGCGGATCCAGGAACTGGTCATGGGCTTCGGCGCTCCGGCAGCAGACAAAGCCAAGGGCTGAGCGTATTGCCCGTTCAGGCGGGTGCATCGGAACTGAAGTCCCTGCCTGGAGCCGACCGGCCGGAGCCTGCATGGCACGCCCGAGGGCCATTTGCGCCAGCAGGCGTCCAATCAGACGTCCACGCCGCCGTCAGCCGGAGCGGACTGCCGCGTGCAATTCGGTGCCGCAAATCCCCCGGACGGGGATTTTCAGCCGCCCATTTTAATGGCAATGGCCATGCGTAAAGCCGGAGCACTTGAATAAGGTGCGGGCAGAGACGCTTTAGGGGACGCCATTGTCCAAGTTTCGTAGCCTTCCGGGCGCGTTTTCCGGCGCCATGATGCTTGTTTCAGCGCCAGCCTGGGCCGCCGAGGCGCGCCCCGCCGATACCGGCGACACCGCCTTCATGCTGCTGTCCACCGTGCTGGTGCTGCTGATGACGGTGCCAGGCCTGGCGCTGTTCTACGGCGGCATGGTCCGCAAGAAGAACATCCTGGCGATCATGGCGCAGAGCTTCGTGCTCTGCGCGTTGATCACGGTGGTCTGGGTGGTCGCCGGCTACAGCCTGGCCTTCGGCAATGGCGGCGCCTTCATTGGCGACTTTTCCCGCCTGATGCTGTGGGGCATGGAAATCGGCTTCGACCGCGCCTTCACCCTGGGCGCCGGCACCGGGGCCGAGGTGGCGCTTACCATCCCCGAGCCGGTCTTCATGCTCTACCAGATGACCTTCGCCATCATCACGCCAGCGGTGGTCACCGGGGCCTTCGCCGACCGCATGAAGTTCAGCGCCATGCTGCTGCTGATGACGCTATGGTCGCTGGTGGTCTATGCGCCCATCGCGCATTGGGCCTGGGCGCCGTTGGGCTGGCTGAACCAAATGGGCATGGCGGATTTCGCCGGCGGCACGGTGGTGGAGGTGAATTCCGGCGTGGCCGGCCTGGTCTGCGCCCTGGTGCTGGGCCGCCGGCTTGGCTACGGCCATGACAACATGGCGCCCTACAACCTGGCCTATGCGGTGGTCGGCGCCAGCCTGCTCTGGGTTGGCTGGCTCGGCTTCAATGGCGGCAGCGCCCTGGCATCGGGCGGCCGCGCCGGCATGGCGATCGTGGCGACCCAGGTGGCGGCGGCCGGCGCGACGCTGTCCTGGACCCTGGTGGAATGGATTCGGCATCGGCGGCCAACGGTGCTGGGCGCCATCTCGGGCGCGGTGGCCGGGCTGGTCGCCATCACCCCGGCGGCGGGTTTCGTGCTGCCGGGCGCGGCGCTGCTGATCGGGTTGGCGGCGGGCGTCGTCTGCTTCTGGGCGGTGACGGTGGCCAAGGTGAAGCTGGGCTACGACGACAGCCTGGATGCCTTCGGCGTGCATGGAGTCGGCGGCATGCTGGGCATGCTGGCCACCGGCGTGCTGGCCTTCGGCGCGCTCTCAGCCACCGAGGCAGCGCCTGAGGGTGTCTATCAGGGCGGCCTGGCGCTGCTGGGCGTGCAGGCGCTGGGCGTGCTGGCGGCGGCGGGCTGGAGCGCCGCCGGCACCTACGGCCTGCTGAAGCTGACCGATTTCGTCGTCGGCCTGCGGGTTAGCCAGGAGGAAGAGCGCCAGGGCCTGGATGAGGCGCTGCACGGCGAAAGCCTGGGCTGAACCGGACCCGGCGCGAGGCGCCTGGGTTGGACCGGACCCGGCGCAATGCGCCGGGCGGGGGGGTCAGTCGATGACGTTGCCGACCCCATGCAGCGCGCCGCTGATCGGCGAGCCGATGATCGGCACGATGTCGATGACATCGCCGGCGATGCGGAACGGCAGGGCGGCGACGCCGCACGCGTTCAGGACAAGGCAGCCAAGCAGCAACAGGGCAACGCGCATCGGGGAACCCTTCCTGGGGTGAACCATCCCGGAATGACACGGGACCGTGCGCGGAAGCAAGCCGTCAATCCTTGCCGGGAAACCCCGCCATCAGCGCCGCGCGCCAGCCCGGCGGCAGAGCACCGACCAGGCGCGCCAGCAGGTACATTCGCCGCGGATAGACCACCCGCAGCCGCCCGGCGCGCAGACCTTTCAGGGTCCGGCGCGCGGCCTCGGCCGGCTCCATCAGCAAGGGCATGGGGAAGCGGTTGTGCGCGGTCAGCGGTGTGCGGATATAGCCGGGGCAGATGCTGTGCAGCCTGATGCCGCGGCGGCGTTCGGTGGCGTCCAGCGCTTCCGCCCAGCGTTGCACGGCCGCCTTGGCCGCCGAATAGGCCGGCGCGCCAGGTGTGGCGACGAAGCTGGCGATGGAGGCAACCACCGCGATGCGCCCGCGCAGCCCACCCGGCCCGGCCGGTTGCGCGGCCATGGCGGCAACAGCGGGAATGACGGTGTTCAGCACGCCGGTGATGTTGGTCTCGAACACCGCACGGGCGTCCTCGGCGCGTTCAAAGCCCTTGCCGGTGCCGGCGCCGATGCCGGCATTGGCGAAGACTAGGTCCAGCGGCCCGGCACCGCCGATCCAGGCGGCCATGGCGGCGGCGTCACGCACATCGGCCTGGTGCGTGGCGACGGTGGCGCCCAGAGCGGTACAAGCGGCGGCGGCCTCGGCCAGGCGGGTGGCGTCGCGCCCGCCCAGGTGCAGCGTCACCCCCGGCGCCGCCAGGGCTTCCGCCAGCGCCCGGCCGATGCCCGAGGACGCGCCGGTGATCAGCACGCAGCGCCATGGCCACTTCGGTTGCATTCGATGCCTCCTGGCGCGAAAAGCGGCGCATGAGCCTTATGAGCATGACCGGCTTTGCCCGGGATAGCGGCGTCCTCGCCGATGGTACCGCTTTCATCTGGGAACTCCGCAGCGTCAATGGCCGCGGGCTGGACCTGCGGCTGCGGCTGCCGAATGGGCAGGATGCGCTGGAACCAGCGGTGCGCGACGCCGCCGGGAAACGGCTGAAGCGCGGCAACGTCTCGGCCAACCTGAACCTGAAGCGCGAGGAGCGCCCTCGGCTGGTGGCCGACGCCGCCGCGCTGGACCAGGCGCTGCACCTGGCGCTGGCGCTCGCCGCGCGCATCCCCGGTGGCGCCCCGCCCCGGGCCGAGGCGCTGCTGGCGCTGCCCGGTGTCATGCGCAGCGAGGCAGTGGAACCCGACGAGGCGATGGAGGAAGCCAAACGCGCCGAGTTGGCCAAGGCTTTCACCCGCGCGCTGGAAGGGCTGGTCGCCGCCCGCCGGGCCGAGGGCGCCAAGCTGGCCGTGGTGCTCGGCACCCTGCTGGACGAGATCGCCGGGTTGCACGCCGACGCCGCCCGCGAAGCCGCGGGCCAGCCGGAGGCTCAGCGCGCCAAGCTGCGCGACCAACTGGCGGCGCTGCTGGGGGAAGCCGGTACCGCCCGCGTGCCGGAAGAAAGGCTGGCGCAGGAAGTGGCGCTGCTGGCGCAGAAATCCGACGTGCGGGAGGAACTGGACCGCCTGGCCGCGCATATCGAGGCCGCCCGCGCGCTGCTGAAGGCGGGCGAAGGCGCCGGCCGCAAGCTGGAGTTCCTGACCCAGGAGTTCGTCCGCGAGGCCAATACGCTGTGCAGCAAATCCGCCAGCGTGCCGCTGACCCGCGTCGGCCTGGACCTCAAGGCGGCGATCGAGCGACTGCGCGAGCAGGCGGCCAATGTGGAGTAGCGGTCGTCTTCCCTTGGGCGTGAGGAGCGCAGCATGACCCAACCCCACCCGCGCCGCGGCGTCTGCATGGTCATCGCCGCGGCCTCCGGCGTCGGCAAGTCCAGCGTCTCCCGCGCCCTGCTGGACAGCGAGCCGGCGCTGTCGCTCTCGGTCAGCGCCACCACCCGGGCGCCGCGCGCCGGGGAGGTCGACGGCATCCACTACCACTTCCGCGACGGGCAGAAATTCCTCGCCATGGTCGCGGCGGGCGAGATGCTGGAGCATGCCGAGGTCTTCGGCCGCCGCTACGGCACCCCGCGCGGCCCGGTGGAGGCTGCGATGGCCGCGGGGCGAGACGTGCTGTTCGACATCGACTGGCAGGGCTTCCGCCAGGTGCAGCAGAAGCTGCCGCAGGACCTGGTCGGCGTGTTCCTGTTGCCGCCCAGCCTGGTGGAGCTGGAACGCCGGCTGCGCGGCCGCGGCACGGACAGCGAGGCCGAGGTGGCCAAGCGCATGGCCGCCGCCCGCGCCGAGATCAGCCATTGGGACGAGTTCGACCATGTGCTGGTGAATGACGACCTCGACGCTACGGTGGCGCAGGTGCGCGCCATCCTGCATGCGGCGCGCTCGATGCGGCAGCGCCAGCCGGGGCTGCCCGGGTTCGTGGCCGGGCTGCTCGCGCCGGGATGAACATCGTCCTGGAGGTGGTGGCGCCGGTCTTCGTCATCGTCGCGCTTGGCTGGGCGGCTGCGCGTTTCCGCTACATCGACGCCGCCGGCTTCAAGGGGCTGAACACCTTCACCTTCACCCTGGGCGCGCCGGCGCTGCTGTTCCTCGGTGGCACCACGGCGCAGGGCGGCGGCGGCCCGGCGGCGCTTGCCTTCTTCTGCGGCACCGCGGTGCTCTATGCGGCGGCGCTGCTGGCCGGGCGGTGGCTGCTGGGCATGGCGCTGTCGCCGGCCGGGCTGTTCGCGCTGAATGCCAGCTTCGGCAATACCGTGATGATGGGCATTCCGCTGGTGGTCGCCGGCTTCGGCGTGCAGGCCATGCCGGTGATGCTGGCGATCCTGGCACTGCATTCCATGGTGCTGCTGGGCGTAGCCACGGTGGTGGCGGAGATCGGCCTGAACGCGCGCGCGCCGCTGCACCGGGTGCTGTGGGCCACGGCGCGGGGCGTGGCGCGCAACCCCATCGTCATGTCGGTGCTGGTAGCGCTGGTCTGGCGCAATATCGGCCTGCCGCCGCCGCCCGGCCTGCTGCGGCATACGCTGGAACTGCTGGGCGCGGCAGCGCCGCCGGTGGCGCTGTTCTGCCTGGGTGGCAGCCTGCTCGGCTTCAATGCCCGTGCCGCGTGGCGGGAAACCGCGGTGGTGCTGGCCCTCAAGCTGCTGGTGATGCCGCTGCTGGTCTGGGGCGCCTGCCGGCTGCTCGCGGTGCCGCCGGCCCAGGCCGCCGTGGCGGTGCTGGTGGCGGCGCTGCCCACCGGGGCCAACGCCTTCCTGCTGGCGCAGCGTTACCAGGTGGCGGCGGAGCAATCCGGCGCGGCGGTGCTGCTGGGCACGCTGCTCAGCGTGGTGACGCTGAGCGCGCTACTGGTCTGGCTGGGGTAGAGCCTGGTCGGCTAAGGCGGAATCGCCGCAAGCCGTGGATCAGCCTCTGGAGGACGGCTACTCGACGATCTTCCAGTAGCTGTCCTTCAGCATCACCTTGCCGGCGGCGTTGAAGCTGTAGAAGTCGCAGCCCATCACCTCCAGCTTCTGGCCGGTGCTGGCCATAGTGCCGGTCAGCACCCATTTGGACATGCCGGTGCTGCCGCTGATGAAGTGCTCGTCCTGGCCGTAATGCACGTCCGGCAGACCGGCGAAGCGGGCGGCCAGGCCGGCGCGGATGGCTGGCTTGCCGGCATAGCGGGTGCCGCAGCGGTCGGGGCCGCGCGGCATCTGCATGGCGCTGTCCTCGGCGAAGAAGCCCAGAATCGCCTCGATGTCATGGGCGTTGAAGGCGGCCGCGATGGCACGCAGGGTCTCGATCGTTGGCATCCGGTTCATCCCCTCGCCAGCAGCGCGCGTGCCAGCCTGTCGAATTCCGCCACGGTCAGCGTCTCGGCCCGGCGCTCGCCGGCGATGTCGCAACCGGCCAGCAGCTTGTCGGCCTCGCCCAACGATTTGAGCGCCCCGCGCAGCATCTTGCGGCGCTGGCCGAAGGCGGCGGCGGTCACCCGTTCCATGCTGCGGAACAGCGCCTCGCCGGGGTCCTCGGCGTGGGGCGTGAAGCCGACCACGGCGGAAAAGACCTTGGGCGGTGGGCTGAAGGCACCTGGCGGCAGGGTCAGCAGCATGTCGCAGCGGCAGCGCCACTGCGCCAGCACCCCCAGCCGGCCATAGGGGTCGGTATCTGGCGCGGCACAGATCCGCTCGGCGACCTCCTGCTGGAACATCAGGGTCATGCCCTCCAGCCCCGCCGCCTGGCGCAGCCAGCCGATCAGCAGCACGGAGGCCACGTTGTAGGGCAGGTTGGCGACGATTTTCCGAGGCGCCGGCAACGAAAGTGCATCGAACTTCAACGCATCGGCTTCCACCACCGTCAGGCGTCCGGGGAAGGCCGCTTCCAGCTCCGCCAGGGCAGCCACGGCACGGCGGTCCAACTCCACTGCAGTGATGTGCGTGGTCTCGCCGGCCAGCAGGGCGCGGGTCAGCCCACCGGGGCCGGGGCCGACTTCCAACACATGGCGGCCATCCATAGCGCCGGCCAGCCGGGCGATGCGGCCGCACAGCCCCTCATCCAGCAGGAAATGCTGGCCGAGCGACTTGCGCGCATCCAGCCCATGCCGGGCGATGGTGTCCCGGAGGGACGCCAGGGTCAAAGGCTGCTCACGCCGGCTCGCGGTTTTCGATATTGGCGCGGCGGCGCAGGTCGCGCTGCAAGGCGCGGGACTGGCTCTCCACGCGGTCGCGCAGCATCTGCTGCTTGGCCTGGTCGGGGGTGGTTTCCGCCAGGTTGCGCTGTTCCCGACTGCACACCATGAACATCATGACGCCGTCATTCGACAGCAGTGGCTGCGAGGGCCGGCCCGGCGCCAGGCCGGTCAGCAGAGTCCGCAGCTGCGGCGGGCTGACCGTTTCCAGCCGGATCGGCCCCGGATCGGCGTTGCGGTCCGGGCTGGCGGCGCGCTGCGCGGCGTCCATCGCCTCGCAGCTGCGGGCGGATTCGGTCAGCCGGGTGGCGCGTTCCACCTGGGCGCGCTGCTGGTCGGTCGGCGGCTGCTCGCGGTTCAGCGGGCTGGAGAAGGGCAGGAACACTTGGCGGATGTTCAGCAGCGTCGCCAGGTCGCGGCCGCTTTCGCGCCGCGCCCGCATGGCGATGATCTGGAAGCCGCCGGCAACGCGAACCGGGTTGCTGATGGCACCCGGCGGCATGCGGTCGGTCAGGATGGCGACTTCGGGGTCCAGCTGGTCCTTGTGGACCCAGCCGAGGTCGCCGCCCTGCAGCGCAGTCTGCGCCTGGCTGAACTGGGTGGCGGCCACCTGGAACGGCGTGCCACTGCGCAACTGGCGGGAGATTTCCTGGACGAAGCGGCGCACTTCGTCTTCCTGCGCCGGGTTCTCCACGGGGATGAAGATCTCGGACATCTGGAACTCAGGCTCGCCGGTGCGCCCCTTGGCGACACGCAGGAACTCCTGCACGTCGGCGTCGGTCGGCTCCACGTTCTGGCCTAGGGTTATCCTGATCAGCCGCGCCCAGCCGATCTGGCTGCGCAGCTGGTCGAACAGCGCGCGCGGCTGAATGCCGGCGCGACGAAGCTGGGCCACCAGGCCGCCGGCGGGCAGGCCGTTGCGCTTCTCGATATCGGCTACGGCCTCGCCGACGTCGTCGTCGGTCACGGGAATGCGCCGGCGGCGGACTTCCTGGTTGCGCAGCTTTTCGTCCACCAACAGGCGGGTCACCTGGGTGCCCAGGCGGGAAAGCTGGTCTGAAGCCACCTGCATGCCGGCATTTAGCGCCAGCAGCCGGGCGCGGGCGTTGACATCGGCCCGGCTGACCACGTCGCCATTCACCACCGCGACGATGGTATTGGCCTGGGCCGGGGTCTGAGCCGGACCCTGGCTTGCCGCTGGCGTTGCCGCCGGGCGGCGGGCAGGCTGGCCAGCCTCGGCCGCCGGCGGCGCGGCCGTCCGGGACGGCTGGGCGGTGGCCGAAGCCACGCATGCCGCGGATGCCAGCAGGGTGGCGAGGAGCAGGGCCCGCGGGCCGGAGAGCAGGGGAGCAGCAGGGCGCATGCAACGGTCTTTAGCCGCACGGCAACCGTAGGGCTAGGCCGATGAGGAATATCTTGCTGTCGGCAATGGTGGTGCTGGCGCTGGCGGGGTGCGCCGCCGCCCCGGCTGTGGGCCCGAATCCGCCTGTGCTGGCGCTGGAAGCCAGCTTTGGCCTCATGGCGCGGGCCCGGGGCAGCGCGGTTCCGCTGGCCGGCGGGCTGGTGTTGACCGCCGCCCATGTGGTGGACGAAGCCAGCCTGCGGGAGGAATTATGCCGCCTTGGCCGCTGGCCGGCGGAGGCGGCGCCGTATCTGGCCGGGCTGACCGTGGCCGGGGCGGACGGCATCCGGGTGCCGGCGACCAGGTTGCGGCTGGGGCGCAGCACCTTCACCGCGCAAGGCTGCGACCTGGCCTATCGCGACGGCCAGGACCTGGCGCTGCTGCGGCCGGCACCCCCCCTGCAAGTCCCAGGCGTGGCGGTCTGCGCCGCCGACCCGCTGCCGGGCCAAAGGGTGGTTGCCTTCAGCGGGGGGCAGTTGCTGCCCGGGCGCATGGCGGGGGAGGCGGCGGAGGCCGAGGCGGCCAATGGCCGCTATGCCGTGCTGGCCCTGCGGCTGGAGCCGGGCGACTCGGGTGGCGGGGTGTTCGACGCCGGCAGCGGCTGCCTGCTGGGGGTCATCAGCATGCGGGACCCGGCCGAGCCGGGCCGCAGCTGGCTGGTACGGGCGGCGGTGATCCGCGCTTTCCTGGCCACGGACTAGGCTGGGCGCTTGCCTCCGCCAGGAACCCGGCGCTGCCGGCTTTCCCCGCCGGATGGCTTTCGGTAGGGTGCCGCTATCGATGATCACGCTTCTGGACCGCTATCTCTTCCGCCAGCTTGCAGGCGCATTGCTGGCCGTGACCATCGGCCTGGCGGCACTGGTGTGGCTGACGCAGTCGCTCCGCTTCATCGAGCTGGTGCTGGACCGCGGGCTGTCCTTCTGGGTGTTCCTGAAGCTGACCGGCCTGCTGCTGCCCGGCTTCTTCGCTGTCATTATCCCCATCACCACTTTCGTGGTGACGCTGTTCATCTATGTCCGGCTGGGCTCGGATCGTGAGCTGGTGGTGATGCGCGCCGGTGGGCTTTCGCAGTGGCAACTCGCCAGGCCGGCGCTGGCGTTGGCCACAGTGGCAATGCTGGCCTGCTACGCGCTGAACCTATGGCTGGTGCCAGCCAGCCAGACTGCCTTCCGCGGCTGGCAGTTCGAGATCCGCAACCAACTGGCGGCGATCCTGGTGCAGGAGGGGGTCTTCGCCTCGGTCGGCGACGACCTGACCGTCTACGCCCGCTACCGCGACCCCGATGGTACGCTGCGCGGCATTCTGGTGCATGACGCCCGCGAACGCGGCGCCCCGGTGACGGTGCTGGCCGAGGCCGGGCGGATCACCAGCACCCCCAATGGCCCGCGCGTCACCCTGCTGAACGGGGTGCGCCAGCAGGTCGAGCGCACGCCGCCGCAAGCTGGCGCACCGCCTGGCACCGCCGCGGTGGAGCGGCTGAACGTTCTGAGCTTTGCCGAGAACAGCCTGGATCTGACCCGGGCGGCACGGCCGATGGATGGCCGCTATCGCAATGCCCAGGAACGTTCGATCGACGAGTTGCTGCACCCCGACCCCGCGGAGAACATCCCGCTGCGCGACCTGCGGCGCTTCCGGGCCGAGGCGACCCAGCGCCTGATCAACCCGATCAACGTGATGGGCTTCTGCCTGGTGGCGCTGGCGACGGTGCTGACCGGTGAGTTCCGGCGCCACGGCGGCGGGTTCCACCTGTTTGTCGGCATCGCCATTGTGGTGGCGCTGCTGGCGCTGGGGCTGGTGGCGAACAACCTCGGCGCCCGCGACAACGCCATGCTGCCGCTGGTCTGGCTGACCACGGCGGTGCCCATCGGGGTGGCGCTGTGGGTCCTGGCCGGCAAGCCCGGCTGGATGAGGCTGCCCTTCGTCTCGGGCCGCCGAACAGCGTCGGACCCGGCATGACCTTGGCGATGACCCTGACGGCCTATGTGGCCCGGCGCTTCACCGAGGCGACGCTGGCGATGCTGGCGGCGCTGACGCTGTTGATCTCGCTGTTCGACTTTATCGAGCTGCTGCGCCGGGCGGCGACACGGCAGGATGCCGGCTTCGGCATCGTCGCCAGCATCGCCGGGCTCAGGCTGCCCTTCGTTATGCTGCAGATCTTGCCCTTCGCCATCCTGCTCGGCGGCATCCTGGCGTTCTGGCGGCTGACCCGGTCTTCCGAGCTGATCGTGGCGCGTGCTGCGGGCATTTCGGCCTGGGGCTTCCTCTCCGGCCCGGTTTTGGTGGCGCTGTTCCTCGGTATCGTCGGCACCATCGGCATCTCGCCGTTGTCCTCGGCCATGCTGGCCAGGGCGGAACGGATGGACAATGCCTTCCTGCGCAACAGTGCCGGGCTGACTGCTCTGGCCGGCGGTCGGCTCTGGCTGCGCCAGTCGGACCGCGGGCTGGAAGCCCAGGGCGTGGCGATCCTGTCCGGCCGGCCGGAGCCGGCATCGGCTTCCCGCAGCGCGGCGGTGTTCACCCTGACGGATGTCTCGATCTGGCGGCTTTCGGCGGATGACAAGCCCTTGGCCCGCATCGAGGCGCCGCGGGCGCAGCTGCTGCCGGGACGCTGGGTGCTGAGTAACGCGCTGGTGTTCAACAGCGACCGCGTGGCCAGCGCCCCGCAAGCCATCTCCTTCCCCACCGAGCTGACGCCCGACCGAATCGAGAGCAGCTTCGCCACGCCGGATACGCTGAGCTTCTGGGCCTTGCCGGGCTTCATCGGCGTACTGGAACAGGCCGGTTTTTCGGCGCTGCGGCATCGGCTGCATTTCCAGACCCTGCTGTCGCTGCCGGTGCTGGCGGCGGTGATGGCGCTGCTGGCCGCCGGGTTTTCCATGCGCTCATCGCGCCGGGGCGGCGTCGCACAGATGATCGGCGCGGGCGTTGCCGCCGGCTTCGCGCTGTTCGTGCTGGACAAGATCACCAATGAGTTTGGCGAAAGCGGCGCCTTGCCGGTGGCGCTGGCGGCCTGGGCACCGACCCTGGCCGGGCTGCTGCTGGCGCTGGCGCTGTTGCTGCACCTGGAGGACGGATGAGCCGCAGCGCGCCCTATCGCAGCAAGCCTGCTGCCCGGCAGGACGGCCGGCTGGTGCGCTTCAGCGCCCGGCCGATGCGGCCGAGCTTCGACCCCGCGATGTTCTTCGGCCCGCTGCGTCGGGCGCAGGTCGGCGTCCGCCAAGGGCTCGGCCTGGCCTGTCGCTGTGGCCTGGCGCTGGCGGGGCGGTTGCGCTGCGAGGCCGTGCGCGCTGCCCATGCCGGGCGGCAGCAGCAGGCAGCGGCGGCCGGTGCCGGCGCTGCGGCCCTGCTGCGGTGGCGCGCCGCGGCGTGGCGTGGTGGCCGCGCCCTGGCTCGGCTGGCCAACCCGGGCTTCGGGTGGCGCCAGATGGTCACCGGCAGCCTGGCGCTGGGGCTGGCGGTCAGCCTGGCGCATCGGCCGGGGGCGCAGACCACCGGCGGCACCGATGTCATCAACCTGATGCCCTCGGGCAGCATTCTGGCCGACCGGCCGACCGAGGGCGGCTCGCCCGCGGCGAGTTCCGGTTCGCTGATGCGACGCCCCGGCGCCGCGGCGCCGCCGAGCGACCCGAGCGCCCCAGTGACCTTCACCGCCGATGAGGTGGAGTACGACCGCGAGACCGGTGTGGTGACCGCGCGCGGCCATGTCGAGGCCTGGCAGGGCGAGCGCGTGCTGCGCGCCGACGAGTTCACCTACAACCGCGAAACCAAGGTGGCCACCGCCCGCGGCAACGTCCAACTGCTGGAAGCCGACGGCCAGGTGATGTTCGCCGACCAGGCCGAACTGAAGGACCAGTTCAAGGACGGCGTGCTGCGGGAAGTCCGCGCGCTGCTGACCCAGAACGTCCGCATCGCGGCGAATGGCGTCCGGCGTACCGGCGGCACCATCAACGAGTTGTCGCGGGTGGTGTATTCCTCCTGCGATGTCTGCCTGAACGACCCGACGGTCTCGCCGGCGTGGCAGGTGCAGGCGCGGGTGGCGACGCAGGACAAGGACCTGCAGCGCATCACCTACCGCGACGCCGTCATGCGGGTGCACGGCATCCCCGTGTTCTACACGCCGTACCTGTCGCACCCCGACCCTTCGGCGGAACGCGCCTCGGGCTTCCTGTTCCCGCAACTGGGCGTCACCCGCTACCTCGGCGCCTTTGCGATGGTGCCGTACTACCATGTCATCGACCAACAGTCGGATGTGACGGTGACGCCGCTGTTCTCGTCCCGCCAGTATCCCTTCGTGCTGGGGGAATACCGCAACAAGCTGAACTTCGGCGAGATCGACGGCAACGCTTCGATCGGGGCGCTGAACGGGACGAACAAGACCAAGGAGCAGGTGGGCGGCCACATCTTCCTGCGCGGCCGCTTCGTGCTGGATGAGAACTGGCGCGCGGGCTTCGAGCTGAACCGCGCCACCAGCGACACCTATCTGCAGACCATCCGCACCTGGTCGCGCCCGGTCTATGCCTCCTCCGCCTATGTCGAGGGCTTTTGGGGCACCGAGCAGTACGCGCGCATCGACGTGCGCGGCTATCAAAGCCTGCAGCTGAACTACAACAACGACAAGCTGCCCTACATCCTGCCCAGCGCGGTGTACGAATACGCGCCGAAGGACAGCGTGGCCGGCGGCCATCTGACGCTGGATACCGGCCTGCTCAGCATCTTCCGCGTCAGCGGGTCGCATACCCAGCGCGTCGCCAACCGTGCCAGCTGGGTCCGGCATGACTACGACGACTGGGGCGGGCTGTGGACCTTCCGCATGCAGGGCGACGCCGTTGGCTATTGGGCCGGCGGCCAGCAGCTGGACCCGGTGAACCTGCCGGATGCCAACGGGCTGAACAGCAACGTCAACTTCCGCGCCGCGGTGGATTGGCGGATGCCCTTCGTCCGCTACGGCGATACCTGGGGTAACCAGATCCTGGAGCCGCGGGTACAACTGGTGACCGGCCCGCGCATGGGCCGCCAGAGCCGGCTGCCGAACGAAGACAGTATCGACTTCGAGTTCACCGACGCCAACCTGTTCGCGCTGAACCGCTTCGTCGGCCGCGACCGCATGGAAGGCGGCAGCCGGGTGGACAGCGCCATGCGTGCTGCCTGGAACTTCCCCAATGGCGGCACGGTGGAGGGCTTGGTCGGCCGGTCCTACACCCTGCAGGACGACCACAGCACATCTGTGCTGTACGGGCTGGATGGCTTGCAGAAGCGCGCCTCGGACTGGGTGTCCCGCGTCCGGGTCTCGCCGGTGCCGTGGTTCGAGACCATCGCCCGCATCCGCACGGACGGCACCGACCTGACCCAGCGCCACCTGGTGGATGGCGTGGCGCGGGTCAGCCTGGGGCCTTCGCTGTCCCTGCATACCGGCTACCTCTACGCCCCCCCGGTGCCCTACCTGCTGCCCATCCGCACGCGGGAGGAAGTCTCGGTCGGCGCCACCGCGCGGCTGGGCAGCTGGCGGGTCAATGGCACGGCGAAGTACGACCTCAGCAACGGCCGCTTCGCCATCATCCAGGGCGGCGCCGGGTATGAGGATGAGTGCGTCATCATCGAGGCGCGGGTACTCCGCCGCTTCAACCGCGACCTGACGACGCACCAGCAATACCCGATCAACACGCAGATCCTGATGCATATCGGGCTGAAGACGCTGGGCGACTACTTCTTCAGGGCATTGTGAGCCTCAGTCGCGGCCCTTCGGCCGCGTGGCTTGCGCGGGCATAGGCTCGCGCCGCGCATTCGCGCTCTCAGCCCTGGCGTGCTGCCAGGGTAAGCCGGGAAAGGGCTGCTCGTTCGCAGAGCGGTGGGCGCAGCGGTGCCGTCAGTCCGGCTCGCCCTGGATCGGCGTGTGGCCCATGCCGGCGATGAAGGCGGTGATCGCCTCGCCGGCCGCGACCACATCCGCTTCCTCGGTGCCCTTGGCCACCAGAGCCACGCCGTTGCCGGTGCTGCGATAGAACGGGTAGCTGCCGACATCCAAATCCGGGAAGCGCTGCTGGATCGCCTCCAGCCCCGCCGCGATGGCGCCTTCCTGCAACCCTGCCGCCCAGACCGTGCGGGACGTCACCGGCACGCCGCCCTGCAGCGTCGGCGCCAGAATCTCGAACATCGCCTGCATGATGCGCGGCACGCCGGCCATGACATGGACATTCTCCATGCTGAAGCCGGGCGCGATGGAGATGCCGTTGTCGATCAGCACGCAGCCGCGCGGCATGGTGGCCATGCGCTGCCGTGCCGCGTTGAAGTCACCCGGCGGGGTCTGCTTCGCGTAGTGCCCGGCCAGGCGTTCCCAGGCGACCGCCTGCGGCTCCCACGGCACGCCGAAGGCCTTGGCGATGCACTCGCTGGTGATGTCGTCATGGGTCGGGCCGATGCCGCCGGTGGTAAAGACGTGGTCGAACTTCGCCCGCACCTCATTCACCGTGCCGATGATCGTCGCCTCGACATCCGGGATCACGCGCACCTCGCGCAGCGGAATGCCCATTTCGCCCAGGCGCGTCGCCAGGAATTGCAGGTTGGCGTCGCGGGTGCGGCCGGAAAGGACCTCGTTGCCGATGATCAGCAGGCAGGCGGTGGGGTTCTTGGTCATGGCAGTCGGATTCTCCCGTCGTGTCCTGCCCGCGAAGTTCGTCCGATCTCGGGCGAACGCAGCGGATCAGCAGGCCACTGTAAACAAAGGCTACTGTCCTGATTCCGGAGTCCACTGGACTTCGGAATCAGGACAGTAGCCCCTATTTCACAGGAAATCCCTGAGCATGGCCACCAGCGGAATATCCGCCGGAGGTACCTCGTAGTCACCCAGCCGCGCTGGTTTCACCCAGGCCAGGGCCTGGCCCTCCACCGGCGTCACCAGGCCCTGCCAGCGGCGGCAGAGGAACAGCGGCATCAGCAGGTGGAACTTCTCATAGGTATGGCTGGCGAAGGTGAAGGGGCCGAGGCAGGCGGCGGTCACGTCGATCGCCAGTTCCTCCTTCAACTCGCGGATCAGGGCGGCCTCCGGCGTTTCGCCCGGGTTGACCTTGCCACCGGGGAACTCCCACAGCCCCGCCAGCGGCTTGCCCTCGGGGCGGCGCGCCAGCAGCACGCGGCCTTCCGGGTCCACCAGGGCGCAGGCGGCCACCAGCAGCACCGGCCTGCCGCCGCCGACCGGCGCCACCGCCTCGGCCGGCGCGGCGGTCACGGTCAGTTGCTCGCGGTTGCCGGCGAACAGCCGCACTGGCATCGGCCCGCCGCGGCAGACGAATTCGCGGACGCCCTGGCCGGTCTCGCGGAAGCCCAGCCGCAGCAGCACCTTGCCGGAGCGCTTGTTCTCCTCCAGCGCGCTGGCCACCACGCTGTCCAGCGGCAGATTGGCGAAGGCCCAGTTGAGCAGCCGGCCGGCAGCCTCGGGCGCCACGCCATGGCCCCAGAACTTGCGGCCGACCCAGTAGCCCAGCTCCGCCTGGCGGCTGCCGCGCTGCATGGTCAGGGCGATGCAGCCCACCAGCACGTCCTTGCCGGCTTCCTCGCCGATGATGGCCAGGTCCCAGGCATCGCCGGCCTCGATCCGCGGCCAGGTGCTGGCGATCCATTCATCCGCCAGGTCGCGCGGGTAGGGGAAGGGGACCCGCGCCAGGTACTTCGCCACCTCCCAGTCATTCACCAGCCGGTGCATGGCGGGGGCGTCGCCGGCCTGGAACGGCCGGATGGTCAGGCGCTGGGTGCGCAACGGGGCAAAGCTGGGTGCGGACAAAAGCAGGCCTTGGCTGTTCGCGGGCGTGTGGGCAGCAGGCGAGCATGGACAGCCAGCGGCCACCCGCTGTCAACCGCCGCCGGGCTTGCGGGCCACCAGGACGATGTCGGCGGGCGGCGTGCCGCTGGGCAGGCCCAGCAGCGCGGCGAGCGGGCGGGCCAGGCGCCAGGCGAGCATGAGGCGAAGCAGCACGCCCCAGCCGGTACGCAGCGCGGGGCCGGTGCGGAGTGCGGCCGGCAACAGGCGGACTGTCCAGCCGAACCTGGCATGGGCGCGGCTGGCTGCGACCGGGCCGATGCGTTCCGGCTGCAGGCCCAGCGCCGCGGCCAGCGCTGCGGCGGCCTCGGGGGGCCAGCGGCTGAGGTGATGCGGCGGCAGGTTTAGCAGGCAGTTGGGCATCTGCTCCAGCAGGCCGCCCTGCAACGGCATGGCCAGTACCAGCAGGCCGCCGGGGCGCAGGCAGCGCACCATGGCCGCGGCCAGGACCAGCGGGTCGGCGACGTGTTCGATGACCTGGAAGCCGCAGACGACGTCGTAGGCGCCGGGGTGGCGGTCGGCATGGTCGGCCAAGCAGTCGCGCAGCACGCGGGGGCCGCCGGGCAGCGCCTCGGCATGCAGGTCCAGCCCGGTATAGTCCGCCTCGGGCAGCAGCCCGGCGAAGGCCCCCTGGCCGCAGCCGATGTCCAGCACGCGGTCGCCGGGGCGGATCACCGCCGCGCCGGCCAGGAAGTCGGTACGCTGGGCGGCATGGTCCGAGAGCAGGCCGTAGCCGCCCTGCCCGGCGTAGAAGCTGCGGTAGAAGGCGGTGCTGCCGGCCTCCGCCGGGTGGAAGAAGTACAGCCCGCTGGCGGCGCGCCAGAGCCTGATGCGCGGCGAGGTGGCCGCGAGCGGGGCAGGGTCAACGCCAAGGCCGCGACGCCAGAGGTCGGTCAGGAACTTGGGCGAGAGTTCCTCGACCAGCACGGAGCCGGGCGCCCCGGTGATGGGGCAGGGCGGCGGCGCGCTCATGGCCGGTGCCTTGCCCAGGCCCGGCCGTCGCTGTCCCGCCCCCATGCCCGGGCAGACCGGCCTTCGGTGTGCAGCGCTGCTGCCCCGGCCGACCGGGTCCTAGCTGCGGTAGCTGCCGTTGATGTCGATGTAGCCATGCGTCAGGTCGCAGGTCCACGCCGTGGCCTTGCCGCGGCCCAGGCCGATATCCACCGTGATCTCCACCTCGTGGCCCTTCATATGGGCCACGACAGGGGTCTCGTCGTAGCCGGGCACAACGCCGCCATCTCTAGCCATCCACACCCCGCCGACAGCGACGGAAAGCTTGTCGCGGTCGGCCGGCTCGCCCGCCTTGCCCACGGCCATGACGATGCGGCCCCAATTGGCGTCCTCGCCGGCGATGGCGGTTTTTACGAGTGGGCTATTGGCGATGGCCATGGCGATGCGGTGGGCGGATTTGCCACTGACGGCGCCGGTGACGTTGATGGTGACCAGCTTCTGCGCACCCTCGCCGTCTCGCGCGACCTGCAAGGCCAGGTCGTGCAGCACCTCGTTTAGGGCGCGGGCGAAGTCCTTCAGGATGGCGCCGCCTTCGGCTGGCACGCGCGGGTGCTTTACCTGGCCGGTGGCGAAGATCATGACGCAGTCGCTGGTGGAGGTGTCGCTATCGACGGTCACGCAGTTGAAGGTCTTGTCGCAGCCCTTGCCCAGCAGCTTCTGCATGGCGGCGGCCGGCACCTTGGCGTCGGTGGCGATGAAGCTGAGCATGGTCGCCATGTCCGGTGCGATCATGCCGCTGCCCTTGGCGATGCCGCCGATGGTGACGGTGGCCCCGCCGATGACGGCGGTGCGGACGCTGCCCTTGGGGAAGGTGTCGGTCGTCATGATGCCGCGGGCGGCTTCAGCCCAACGGTCCGGCGTCAGCGCGGCGAACAGCGCCGGCAGGGCGGCGGTCAGGCGCTCATGCGGCAGGGTCTCGCCGATCACGCCGGTGGAGGCCAGGAACACCTCGGTGGGCTTGCAGCCGACCAGCTTGGCGGCGGCTTCCGCGGTGGCCTTGGTGGTCTCGCGGCCAGCCTTGCCGGTGAAGACGTTGGCGTTGCCGGCATTGACCACCAGCGCGCGGGCCTTGCCCGACTTCATTGCCGCGCGGCACCAATCGATCGGCGCGCCCGGGCACTTGTTGCGGGTGAACACCCCGGCGACGCTGGTGCCGGCGGGGAACTCGAACATCGTCAGGTCGGCCCGGCCCTTGTATCGGATGCCGGCCTCGATGACGCCGAGGCGCACGCCGGCGATGGCCGGCATCTCGGGCAGCGGGACGGCAAGCGGGGACACGGGCAGGGCCATTTTCTTGTTCTCTCTGACGTTGTTCGGGTGGACGGGGCGGGAACTACCGGCGGCGCTGCTGGGTCGGTGTGGGTTGCGCCGGCGGTGGCGGTGCGGCCTGGTTCAGCAGGGAATTCGCGGGCGGCTGGTCCAGCCGTTCCACCTGGGCGGCGCCACGGATGCGCTGGACCACGGCGGTGACTTCCTCCTGCAGCATGGCCTCGCGGATTTCCTGCTTTACGTCATCGAACGGCCGGGCGGTGGCGCGGCGGCGTTCCTCAACCTTGATGATATGCCAGCCGAACGGGCTTTGCACCGGCGCCGGCGAAAGCTGGCCAGGCTGCAAGGCAAAGGCGGCATTGGCGAATTCCGGCACCATGTCGCCCTTCTTGAAGAAGCCGAGGTCTCCGCCTTCGCGAGAGCCAGGGTCCTGGCTCTTGCTGCGCGCCAGGGTGGCGAAGTCACCGCCGCGCTGCAGCTGGGCCAGGATCTGGCGCGCCTCGGTTTCGGTCGCCACCAGGATGTGGCGGGCGCGGACTTCCTCCTCCGCCGCCGCCGGGCTGGCATTGTCGCGGTCGTAGCGGGCGCGGATGGCGGCGTCGGTCACGCGGCCTTGGACTTCGCGGCCCAGCAGGGCCTGCTGCAACTCCTGCTCCTCGGCGCGGCGCACCCGGCGGGCAATGTCGGGGTCGCGGTCCAGGCCCATCGCACGGGCGGCGTTGATCAGGGTGCGCTCGGTGATCGCCCGCTCGATCAACTGGCGCTTCACCTCGGGCGGCAGCATCTGCAGCAGCATCGGGGCGGGCATGGCGCGCAATTCCGGCGGCAGGACTTCCTCGGCAGTGGCCAGCACGTCCGCCAGCAGCAGCGGCTGGCCGTCGATCCGGGCCAGCACCGGGTTCTCGTCAGCCGCCTCGGTGGGGGCTGCCGGGGCAGGGGCGGCTGCCGGGGCCGGCGCCGCGGGGCGGGGCGCCTGGGCCTGGGCGGCGCCCATGGGGGCGAGCGTCAGGGCGGCCAGGACGGCAAGGCGGCAGCGCATTCGGTGGCTCCGGGAAAAGGCGCTGGACAATGGCCGAACAGCCTTCGGCCGGCAAGGCAGCCGCGGCCACAGGCCAGCCGTGCGGCTGTCATCCGGGCCTCCGTTGACCTGGGGCCTGCCCCCTCCTATCTCTCGCCGCGCCTGGGTCCGCCAGTTGTCCGCGAGTTGGAGGCCCGATGGGGGCAGCCGGCAGCGGCCAGTCCCGGACCCGCCCCGGAGTCTCAAGCCCCGCATGTTCGCCCGCCTCGCCCGCGCCTTTTTCGGTACCTCCAACGACCGGGCGCTGAAGCGCTTCTCCGCCCGGGTGCCGCAGATCAACGCCCTGGAGCCGGCGATTGCCGCGCTGTCGGACGAGGCCCTGCAAGCCAAGACCGTGGAGTTCCGCTCTCGCCTGGCCGCCGGCGCCACGCTGGAGGAGATTCTGCCGGAAGCCTTCGCCACGGTGCGGGAGGCGGCCAGGCGCGTGCTCGGCCTGCGCCATTTCGACGTGCAGATGATCGGCGGCATGGTGCTGAACGCCGGCATGATCGCGGAGATGAAGACCGGCGAGGGCAAGACCCTGGTGGGGACGCTGCCGGTCTATCTGAACGCGCTGGAAGGCAAGGGCGTCCACGTAGTCACGGTAAACGACTACCTGGCCAAGCGCGACAGCGAATGGATGGGCAAGCTCTACCGCTTCCTGGGCCTGACCACCGGCGTGATCGTGCACGGCCTGACCGACCAGGAACGCCACGACGCCTATGCCGCCGACGTCACCTACGGCACCAACAACGAGTTCGGCTTCGACTACCTGCGCGACAACATGAAGTACCGGCTGGAGGAGATGGTCCAGCGCGAGTTCAACTACGCCATCGTCGATGAGGTGGACAGCATCCTGGTGGATGAAGCCCGCACCCCACTCATCATCTCCGGCCCGTCAGAGGACAGTTCCGACCTGTACCGCGCGGTCAACGAGGTGATGAAGGAACTGGTCAAGGACCCCACCAGCTACGACAAGGACGAGAAGCAGCGCAGCGCCAACCTGACCGAGGAAGGCAATGGCATGGTGGAGCAGCTGCTCCGCGACGCCGGCTTGCTGACCGAAGGCACGCTGTACGATTTCCACAACGTGACGCTGGTCCACCACGTGAACCAGAGCCTGCGCGCACATGTGCTGTTCTCGCGCGACGTGGACTACATCAACCGCGACGACAAGGTCGTCATCATCGACGAGTTCACCGGCCGCATGATGGAAGGCCGGCGCTATTCGGATGGCTTGCACCAGGCGCTGGAAGCCAAGGAATACGTCACCGTCCAGCCCGAGAACCAGACGCTGGCGAGCATCACCTTCCAGAACTACTTCCGGCTGTACCCCAAGCTGTCGGGCATGACCGGCACCGCGGCGACCGAGGCCGACGAGTTCGCCGAGATCTACAAACTGGAAGTGGTGGAGATTCCGACGAACGTGGCTGTCTCGCGCGAGGATAGCGACGACGAGGTCTATCGCTCGGCCGGCGAGAAATACGCCGCCGTGGTCAAGCTGATCGGCGAGGCGCGCGACCGCGGCCAGCCCTGCCTGGTCGGCACCACCAGCATCGAGAAGTCCGAGCTGCTGGCCAGCCTGATGAAGGCGGCAAAGATCCCGCACAACGTGCTGAACGCCCGCTACCACGAACAGGAAGCGACGATCATCGCCCAGGCCGGGCGGCCCGGTTCCGTCACCATCGCCACCAACATGGCCGGCCGTGGCACCGACATCCAGTTGGGCGGCAACGCCGAGATGCTGGCGCGGCAGGAAGCCGGCAGCGGCGAGGGCGACGCCTTCGAGGCTGCCCTGGCCAAGCACAAGGCGGAAGTGGAAGCGGTGCGCCCGGCGGTGAAGGCATCCGGCGGCCTCTTCGTCATCGGCACTGAGCGGCATGAGAGCCGCCGCATCGACAACCAGCTGCGTGGCCGGTCGGGCCGCCAGGGCGACCCGGGCGCCAGCCGATTCTTCCTGTCGCTGGAAGACGACCTGATGCGCATTTTCGGCAGCGACCGCATGGGCGGCATGCTGCAGCGCCTGGGGCTGAAGGAGGGTGAAGCCATTGTTCACCCCTGGATCAACAAGGCCCTGGAGAAGGCGCAGAAGAAGGTCGAGGCCCGCAACTTCGACACCCGCAAAACCCTGCTGCGCTATGACGACGTGATGAACGACCAGCGCAAGGAGGTCTATGCCCAGCGCAAGTCCTTCATGCAGTCGAACGACGTCTCCGAGAGCATCGCCGAGATGCGGGCCGAGAGCATCGGCGACATGGTGGCGACGGCGATCCCCGAGAACGCCTATCCCGAGCAATGGGACCTGGTGGGTCTGGAGGAGAAGGTCCGGGAGAACCTGGGCCTCGACCTGCCGATCATCGCCTGGGGCAAGGAAGAAGGCATCGACGAGACCCAGGTGCGCGAGCGCATCGAGCAGGCCGCCGACCAGTTCTTCGCCGCCAAGGCCGCCAATATCGGCCCCGACTTCATGCGCATGGTCGAGAAGTCCCTGCTTTTGCAGGTGTTCGACCAGGTGTGGAAGGAACACCTGTTACAACTGGACCACCTGCGCCAGGGCATCGGCCTACGCGCCTACGGCCAGCGCGACCCGCTGAACGAATACAAGTCCGAAGCCTTCCTGCTGTTCAACAGCATGCTGGGCGACCTGCGCGAGCGCGTCACCAGCCTGCTGATGCGGATCGAGCTGAACCCCGAGGCACCGCTGCCGAGCCCGGAGCCGGTGCGCGTGCTGGACATGCGCCACCCCGACCCGGCCGGGCTGGAGCAGGCCGGCGGGACGTATGAGCCGGTGCCGATGGGCACCGCGGCGGCGAATCGGCCGGCCGCGCAGGGCGTGGACCCGAACGACCAGGCCACCTGGTTCCGCACGCCGCGCAATGCCGCCTGCCCCTGTGGGTCGGGCAAGAAGTACAAGCACTGTCACGGCAAGGCGTAGGGGCTGACCTGAGCCCGATGCTTGGCCGCTACCGCCACCGGGACATGTTGTACCGGCCGAAGGTCCCGGGGGTCGGATGTGGGCGGCACGTCTGCAGCAACAACGCATGATAGCCTTGCCGCGGCAAGGCCAAGGGTATCCGTCAACGATGGCCTATCTCGAAGATGCCAAGCCCATCCGCCTGGGCGACTTCACCCGCATGGCGGCCCGGGGCGAAAAGATCGCCTCGCTCACGTGCTATGACTCTAGCTTCGCCGCGCTGTTGGACCGCAGTGGTGTGGAGTTGTTCCTGGTCGGCGATTCCATGGGGAACGTCCTGCAGGGCCACGCTTCCACCCTTCCGGTGACGCTGGAGCAGGTGGAATACCATACCAGCTGCGTCGCCCGCGGCGTGAAGCGAGCTTTGGTGATGGCGGACCTGCCCTTCGGCACCTACCAGGAAAGCCGCGAGCAGGCCTTCCGCAGCAGCGCCCGGCTGATGGCCGCCGGCGCGCAGATGGTGAAGCTGGAAGGTGGCGCCTGGCTGGCGGAGACGGTGCGTTTCCTGGTGGAACGCGGCATTCCCGTCTGTGCCCATATCGGGCTGACACCGCAATCGGTGAACACGCTTGGCGGCTACCGGGTGCAGGGCAAGCTGCCGGAAGCCGCGGCGCGCCTGAGCGCCGACGCGCAGGCCTTGCAGGATGCCGGCGCCTCGCTCTGTGTGATCGAGATGGTGCCGGCGGCGCTGGGGGCGGCGATCACGGCTGAGTGCCCGCGCATGCCCACCATCGGCATTGGCGCAGGCCCGGATTGCGCCGGGCAGATCCTGGTGCTGCACGACATGTTGGGGGTCTATCCCGGCAAGACCGCTCGGTTCACCAAGGACTTCATCCCGGGCGCCGGAAGCATCGACGCCGCGGTAGCGGCCTATGTCGGTGCGGTGAAGCAGGGCAGCTTTCCGGCGCCGGAGCATTGCTACTGAGGCTAGCCGCCGCTGTGGTGCCGGCCGCCGTACCAACACAGCTACGGCAGCGCATAGAGTCTGTCAGGCGCAGATAGGAGCGCCTGCCAGACTCTAGCTCCTTGTTCTGTCGTGTGATTCGTGTCTTCGGCGATACCGCCCATGACGATCACACTCTATATCCCGATCAAAGCCTGCCCCTACGCGCCCAACCGGCGTTGAGCTGTCCATCGAATGATGGCTCGCCGGGGCTGGCGGTGGCTGTGTCTCATACCAACGGCCCGGTGCACTGACCTATGGGATTGCCCAGTTCCTTGTTGCGATGGTTTTGATACGGTCTGGCATTTCCATGAGGGCGTTCCAGGCGTCGCAGCAGGCGTCGACGATGGCGTCGTATGCGTCGAAGACACGGTGGCTGAGGTAGTTTTGGCGGAGATATTGCCAGACGTTCTCTACCGGGTTCAGCTCAGGCGAATAGGGCGGCAGGTGTAGCAGGCTGATATTGTCGGGCAGGGTC
>CANBNK010000028.1 GCA_947371015.1 Acetobacteraceae bacterium
CCCGCCTTCCGCGAGCCAGGGCAGGGCGACCAGCCGATGGGGGATTATTCGATGCGCGTCCTGGCCCTGGTCAGCGACCTGGTGAACCTGAAGAAGTCCTCCAGCTCCATCCCCTCCACCCGCGCCGTGCAGATCGTGCGATGAGGGCGCTGTTCGCGCTGGCGTTGCTGCTGCTGGCCCTCCCCTTGGGCGGCTGTTCGCTCGGCACCACGGTGGCCAGCCAGGCCGGCGACTACAACCTGGCGGTGGAGCAGGCGGCCAATACCCAGCTGCTGCGCAACGTGCTGCGCGCGCGGGACCAGTTGCCGCTGCACTTCACCACCGTGCCGCAAATTCGTGGTTCGCTCAGCGTCGGGCTGGGGCAGCCGGGCATCGGCCTGCCGATCGGTGCGCTGGCCAGCCAGGGGCTGACCTTGGGCTTCAACGGCTCCTCCTCGCCCAGCTTCGATGTCTCGGCGCTGGATACGCAGGAGTTCACCCGCGGCCTGCTGGAGCCGCTGGAGCCGGACCTGTTCCGCTACTACCTGGAGCGCGGCTATTCCGAGCAGATGCTGCTGCTGCTGATGTTCAACAGCGTGGTGGACCCGGCCAGCGGGCGGCGCGTGCTGAACGACCCGCGCTGCTGGTTCGAGCGGCCGGACTGCCCCTCGCCGATGCCGGCCCAGTTGATCGAGGCGGCCTTCCTGACCGACGGCCCGAATGGCCGCTACGAGTTCCACGACTACACCGCGCTGACCCCGCTCGGCCCGCCGTTGAGCGCCGCGCAGGCCAGCGACCCGACGCTGCTGGCCAGCCTGGGAGAGGGCAAGCTGACGCTACGCCGGGCCGCTGGCGGACGATTCCAGCTGTTCCGGCAGGAAGCCCGGCTGGCGGCCTGCCGCCGGGTGCCGGAAGGCCGGCGGATGGTGCCGGTGCTGGGCATCGGCCGCTTTGGCGGGCGCCCGCCGCCGACCGAGCAATGCGCCCGCGACGAGGTGGTGCTGGGCGCCGGCGCACCTGCCGCCGGGCCGGGCATCCAGATTCAGCTTCGCTCGGTGGCGGATATCATCCGCTGGCTTGGCCTGGTGCTGCGGGTGCAGCAGGAGCTGGAGGCAGTGCCCGGCGAGGCGCCGCCGTGCCTGGCTTTTCGCCCGGCTCCGACGCCGGCGGGCCAGGCGTCGCGGGAGGTCTGCACCTTCCGCCTGGCCCGGCCGGGTGAGGCGGTGCCGACCGGCGTGGCCTTCGAGGTCGACTATGCCGACATGCACTGGCGCGTGCCGCGCTTCGCCGAGGCAGCGCCGGATGGCAGCCGGCGCGGCGACTACACCACCCAGGTGCTGGCGCTGCTGACCGAACTGGTGAACCTGAAGAAGGCCAGCTCCGCCATACCCAGCACGCGAGCGGTACAGATTCTGCGGTAGCGCCACCCGCGGTTTGAAACGGCGCCGCGCCCGGCGGCTCCGGCTTTGGCGGCGGCATGGGCGTTTCGACGATTTCGTCCAAGGCCGGCAGGCGCTATCGGTGTTGCACGAGGAAACCGCCGTCCAGGACAGGCCAATGAACACGACGCAGCACCCGCCGGGCGGGTTGAAGCCGGTCTCCACCCGGGTCAGCAACCTGGCGCATATGCTCACCCGCAACGCCCGGCGCTTCCCGGCCGCACCCGGCTTCCGGCAGGGTGACGAGATCTGGGACTGGGCCGCGATCGACGCTGCGGTTTCCGCCATGGCGGCGGGGCTGGCGGCGCGCGGCATCGGCAAGGGCGACCGCGTGCTGGTCCACGCCAAGAATGGCGCCGAGATGTTTTTCTCGATGTTCGCCTGCTTCCGGCTGGGCGCGGTCTGGGTACCGACAAACTTCCGCCTGCTGCCGGAGGAGGTGGTGTTCCTGGCGACCTCCTCCGGTGCCAAGGGTTTTCTGTGCCATGCCGATTTCCCGGCGCATGCCGCGGCGGTGGCACCGCATGTCGGCTTCGTGCTGAGCATCGGGCAGGCCAGCTTCGGGGAGGGTTCGCTGACCCAGCTGCTGGCGGCGCATGCCGGGGCAGTGGTGGCGGATGCGGTGGTTGATCGCGACGACCCCTGCTGGTTCTTCTTCACGTCAGGCACCACCGGCCGCAGCAAGGCGGCGGTGTTGACGCATGGGCAGATGGCCTTCGTCATCACCAACCACCTGGCCGACCTGTTCCCGGCGACGACGGAGGCCGATGCCTCCCTGGTGGTGGCGCCGCTGTCCCATGGCGCGGGCGTGCACCAGCTGGGCCAGGTGGCGCGCGGCGCCTGCACGGTGCTGCTGCCGACCGAACGCTTCGATATCGCCGAGGCCTACCGGCTGATCGAGACGCTGCGAATTTCCAACATGTTCACCGTGCCGACGATCTTGAAGATGCTGGCGGAGCATCCGGCGGCGGCGCAGTACGACCATTCCTCGCTGCGCTACATCATCTATGCCGGCGCGCCGATGTACCGGGAGGACCAAAAGACCGCGCTGAACGTGCTGGGCAAGGTCATCGTGCAGTATTTCGGCCTGGGGGAAGTCACCGGCAACATCACCGTGCTGCCGCCGGCGCTGCATACCGGGGAGGACGGGCCGGAAGCCCGCATCGGCACCTGTGGCTTCGAGCGCACGGGCATGCAGGTGAGCATCCAGGATGATGACGGCCGCGAACTCGCGGCGTTCGAGACCGGCGAGATCTGCGTCATCGGCCCGGCCGTCTTCGCCGGCTACTACGACAACCCCGAGGCCAATGCGAAGGCGTTCCGCGACGGCTGGTTCCGCACCGGGGACCTTGGCCACCTGGATGCCGAGGGCTTCCTCTACATCACCGGCCGGGCGTCCGACATGTACATCTCCGGAGGCTCCAACGTGTATCCGCGGGAGGTGGAGGAGAAGATTTTGCAGCACCCGGCCATCGCCGAAGTGGCTGTGGTGGGCATGCCGGACCCCCTGTGGGGGGAGGTGGGCGTGGCCGTCTGCGTCGCGCGCGACGGCGCCGCGCCGGATGAGGCGACGCTGATGGAGTTCCTCGGTCCCAAGGTGGCGCGGTACAAGTTGCCGCGCCGCTTCCTTTTCTGGGATGAGTTGCCGAAATCCGGCTACGGCAAGGTGCCGAAGCGCCTGGTGAAGGACGAGATCCTGGCGCGGGGCTGGCCATGAGGCGCATCCAGCAGCCCGGCCCGGCGCTTCAGCCGCGCATCCAGTCGGCGCAGGGCGAGGGCCGCGCCTTCCGCTTCACGCTGCCGCCGGGTGAGGCACTGCTTGCTGGCGCTGCCGCGGCCTTCGCGCGCGAGGGGTTCGGCAGCGGCGTGTTGCGGTTGCGCGGCGGCGGCTTCGGGCCGTTTGCCTATGTGCAGCCCTCGCTGCCGGTCTCGCCGCGCAACGCTGCCTACTACAGCGATGTGTTCCGCCCCGCCGGCACCACCCGGTTGGACCAGGGCGCGATGACGCTGGGCCACCGTGACGGTGCGCCTTTCTTCCACTGCCATGCGCTGTGGACCGAGGCCGATGGGCGCCTGAGCGGCGGCCACATCCTGCCTGAGGAATGCCAGGTGGCGCTGCCGGTGGAGGTGGAAGCGGTGGGGTTGGGCGGCGCCGGCTTTATTGGCGAGGATGATGCCGAGACCAATTTCCGCCTGTTCCAGCCCAGCGGCGGCGGGGGAGAAGGCCGGTTCTTCGCGTTGCGGATGCGGCCGAACCAGGAATTTGGCCAGGCGCTGGAAGGCTTCTGCCGCGAACAGGGCATCGCCCGTGCCAAGCTGCATGGCGGCGTCGGCAGCACCATCGGCGCGCGCTACGCGGACGGCCGCGTGGTGCAGAACTACGCCACTGAGATGTTCCTGACCGCCGGCGAGATCGATGCCGCGGGCGACGGAACCAGCCTCGACATCGGGCTGGTGGACTATACCGGCGCGGTTTCCAGCGGTCGGTTGCTGCCCGGCGACAACCCCGTGCTGATGACGATGGAGTTGGTGCTGGAGGCGTTGGTTTGAGAGGGCTCCGCCCTCTCAAACTCTCCGGCCAAGGGCCGAAAGGCCCCTGGACCTCAGGTTCAAAACACATTGTTTCCAAAGGCCCTTCGGCCTTTGGCAGGGAGAGCGCGAGAGGGACGCCGTCCCTCTCGCAAGCCACCTACCGAATGGGCGGCGCGTACATCAGCCCGCCGCGCGTCCACAGGTCGTTCAACCCGCGCGCCAGCTTGATCGGCGAATCCTGGCCCAGGTTGCGCTCAAAGATCTCGCCGTAATTGCCCACCGCCTTGATGGCGTTGAACGCCCAGCGCCGATCCAGCCCCATCAGCGGCCCGTGGTCGCCGCTGTCACCCAGCAGCCGGCGGATTTCCGGGTTCTGGCTGTTCAGGTGGCTGTCCACGTTGGCGCTCGTGATGCCGAGTTCCTCCGCCGTCAGCAGCGCGAACAGCGTCCAGCGGACGATGTCGAACCATTGGTCGTCGCCGTGGCGCACCGCCGGGCTGTGCGGTTCCTTGCTGATGATCTCCGGCAGGATCACGTGCTCCTCCGGGTTGGGGAAGCTGGCGCGCAGCCCGGCCAACTGGGAGGCGTCGGTGGAATAGGCGTCGCAGCGGCCGGCCAGGTAGCTGCGCCGAGCCTCGTCATTCTGCTCGAACACCACCGGCGCGTAGGGCACGTTGTTGACCCGCGCCCAGTCCGCCAGGTTCAGCTCATTCGTGCTGCCGGAGACGACGCAGATGCTGGCGCCGCGCAGATCGGTCGCCTTGGCCACGCCGAGCGCCCGGCGCAGCATGAAGCCCTGGCCGTCGAAGAAGTTGATGGCGGTGAAGTTCAGCCCGTTGGCGGTATCGCGCCCCTGGGTCCAGGTGGCGGTGCGGGCCAGCACGTCCACCTGGCCGGATTGCAGCGCCGGGAAGCGGGCGGTGCTGGTCAGCGGCACCCAGCGGATCTTGCTGATGTCGTTCAGCGTGGCGGCGGCGAAGGCGCGGCACAGGTCGCTGTCGATGCCGCGGTAATTGCCCTGGCTGTCCGGCAGGGAAAACCCTGCAGCCCCGGTGGAGGTGCCGCAGACCAGCACGTTCCGTGACCGTACGGCGGCCAGCGTCGGCCCCGGCGCCTGGGGTTGCTGGGCCTCGGCCAGGCTGGTGAACAGCAGCAGGCTGGTGATCAGGCTTAGTCGGAACACGAAGGACCCTCCCCGGTGGTGCCGGGAAGGTGCCCCTTGGGATGGCCCGGACGCAACCTTGCTCTGCGCGCCTATTGTCGTTGCAGGTTGCCACGCAGCAAATGAACGCTATGCCCCAGTGCTTCCAACGCCGTGCGGGACCGGGCGGCGACCGCGCGCAGCGGCTTCAGGTCGCTGGGCCGGCGGGCCAGGGCCAGCAGCACGCGGAGAGGGGCCGGCCTGCCATCCGCGGTCAGCCCCACCAGGGCGGCCTGGGGCAGGACTTCCTCGGCGGTGTCGGCCACGGCGCGCAGGGCGGCGAAGGGCAGGCTACGGCGCGCGGCGAAGGCGGCGGCCACTTGGCTTTCCATGTCCACGGCCAGCGCCCCGGTCATGGCCCGCAGCGCCTTTTTCGCCGCCGCATCGGTAGCGGCCAGATTGGCGCCGGCCAGTACGCCCAGCCTGGCGGCAGTGATGCGTGCCAGCCGGGCGGCCCAGGCCATGTCGGCTGGCCAGGCGCCGGCCGAGGCACGGATACGGGTGGCCGCAACCAGATCGCCTGGTTGCAACATGGGGTCCAGCCCGCCGGCGATGCCGAAGGACAGCACCGCGGTCACGTCCTCACCCTCGGCCGCGAGCAGCGCGGCCAGCCGTTCAGGGTCGGCGCCACTGACCAGCGTACGGGTGCCCTTGGGCAGCAGCGCGGCTTCGGATTGCATGCCGACGGTTACGAGAAGCATGCCCTATCTTAGGTGCGGCGCAGCATTGCTGCATACCCCTGGCAGGGGCGGTTCAGGCTCAGCCCGGCTCGCGCGCCAGCGCGTCCATGGCGGCGGCGAAGCCCCGCACGGAAAGCGGCAGGGTCAGGTCGTTGCCGCCGGCGTCCTTCCATTCCAGCCGGCCAGGGCTTTCCGCCGCGCGATTCCGCAGCCGGCGAATCAGCACCTCGTCACGCATTTCCAATTCCGCGACGCAGTTGTTCGCGGTGCAGGCGGCATAGGTCAGGTTGGTGGTTTCGTTGGCTTCCAGCACCAGGCGCAATGGCGCGGAAACACGGATATTCGGTGGCACCACAACCACCATGCGCATCGGCGCTTCCTTGCTGATCCGGCCGAAGGCGATGGCGGCGCCGATGCGGCGCTGCTGGTCCTGCACCTGCAGGCCCACTTCGCAGCGGCGAGGCTGGCCGGTGAGTTGCACGCAGGTCAGCGACCAGTCGCCGTATTGCGAAACGGTGCGCTCCGGCGCCTGGGGCGCGGCAGCCTGGGGCGCGGCAGGCGGCGTTGCCGGGCGCTGCTGGGCCAGGGCGGGTAGCGCACCAAGCAGGCCAAGCGCCGCGAGGGACAGGAAGGCAACCGGCAGGCGCTTGGTCATTGCGTTATCTCCAATGTGGTGCGCGCCGCAGGCGAGAGCCGCCATGTCGTAGGCAAGGTAAGCGCTATACAATCAAGCCTCTGCCTCTGTCGAGGCGGTGGGCCCGGTCCGGCCTGCGCCTCGCCTCCGAAGTGCCGAACCGCTGGCACATCATGCTGATCGCCCAGCCCGGCGCCTGGCCAGGCTGGCCCGCAGCCAGCCGAAGCCGGCACGCAGGCCGACACGCTGCGGCCGCTCGCTGGCCGGCTTGCCCAGCAGGTCGATCATCGCCGGGAAGACGATGAGGATGTAGATCGGCACCAGGCCGATGCCACCCACCACCACCAGCGCCAACGGTTTCTGCACGTCGGCGCCGATTCCGGTGGCCAGCGCCATCGGCAGCAGGCCGGTGAAGCTGGCGAAGCACGTCATGAACACCGGGCGCATGCGGTCCACGCCGGCCTGGTCCAGCGCGCGGCGCCAGGGCATGCCATCCGACCGCAGGTGGTTGAAGTGGGACAGCAGGATGATGCCCTCCATCACCGTGATACCGAACAGCGCCAGGAAGCCGATGGCCGCCGGCACGCTGAAGTTCAACCCCGCCACCCACAACGCCGCGACGCCGCCGGTGAGCGACATCGGGACGATGCCGAAGACCAGCAGAGTCTCGCGCAGCGTGTTGAACTGCACGTACAGCAGCACAAGGATCAGCGCGAAGGCCGCGGGCACCACCACCATCAGGCGGGCGACGGCTTCCTGCAGGTTGCGGAACTCACCCACCCAGTCCAGCCGGTAGCCGGGCGGCAGCACTACCTGCGCCGCCACCAGTCGCTGGGCTTCGGAAACCGTGCTGGCGGGGTCTCGGCCGCGCACGCTGAAGCGGATGGGCACGTAGCGACTGGCATCCTCGCGGTAGATGTAGCTGGTGCCGGTGACCAGGCGGATAGTGGCGACATCCTCCAGCGTGGCACCGGTGCGGTCGCCGATGGGAATCCGGCGGATGGCCCGGGCGCTGTCGCGATCAGATTCCGCCAGGCGCACCATGATGGGGAAGTTGCGGTCGGCGCCAGGCTCATACAGCCGCCCCGCTTCGCGGCCGCCGATGGCGGCCTGGATCACCTGGTTCACGTCGTCGATGCCCAGCCCGTAGCGCGCCGCGCGATCACGATCGATGGTGATGGCGACGGTGGGCTGGCCGAGCACGCGGAACACGGCAAGGTCCGCCACGCCACGCACGTTTTCCATGATGGCGCGGATTTCCGCCGCCTTCTGCACGATGATGTCGAGTTCCGGCCCGAAGACCTTCACCGCGTTGGCGCCCTTCACGCCCGAAGCGGCTTCCTGGACGTTGTCGCTGATCGCCTGGGCATAGCTGAACTCGACGCCTAGGAACTCGCGCGACAGGCGCTCCTGCATGGCGTGGACCAGGCCATCCCGGTTCGGCGCGGTGGTCCATTGGTCGGGCGGCTTCAGCGGCAGGAAGAACTCGGCATTGAAGAAGCCGGCGCTGTCGGTGCCGTCATCCGGGCGGCCCTGCTGGCTGGTGGCGGTAATGACCTCGGGGAACTCCCGCAACACCGTGCGGATGCGGTTGACCGTGCCGTTGCCTTCCTCCAGCGAGATGGTGCCAGGCATGGTGGCGCGGACCCAAAGGTTGCCCTCCTCCAGCGTCGGCAGGAACTCGGCGCCCAGGGTGGACATCAGCATGATGGAACTGCCCAGCACCAGCGCCGCCAGCAGCAGGCAGACCGCGCGCATGGACATGGCGGCGGCGTAGAGCCGGGCATGGCCCCAGCGCAGCACCCGCACCAGCGGCGTGTCCTTTTCCTTGCTGTCCTCGCGCAGCATCAGCGCGGCCAGCGCCGGGGTGATGGTGAAGGTGGCCAGCAGCGCGCCGATGATGGCGTAGGCGTAGGTCTTCGACATCGGCCCGAAGATGCGGCCTTCGACGCCGCCCAGGGTGAACAGCGGGATGAAGGCGGCGATGATGATCAGCGCCGAGAAGAAGATCGCCTTGTCCACCTCGCTGGCGGCCCGCAGGATGGTCAGCGGCAGGCCGGAAAGCCCCTGTGGCGTGGCGGGCGCCACTGGCCTGGCGCCGGTGCTGCGGGCCAGCCCCAGGTGGCGATAGATGTTTTCCACCATGATGACGGTGGCATCCACCAGCAGGCCGAAGTCGAGCGCGCCGAGCGACAGCAGGTTGGCGCTTTCGCCACGCACCAGCATGGTCACGATGGCGAACAGGAAGGCGAAGGGCACGGTCGCCGCCACCACCAGGGCACCGCGGAAATCGCCCAGGAACAGCCACTGGATCAGCAGGATCAGCGCCACGCCTTCGATGATGTTGTGCACCACCGTGCGGGTGGTGATCTTCACAAGGTCTTCGCGGTCGTACAGCGGCACGATCCGCACGCCGGGGGGCAGGATGCCGCCGGCGTTGATCCGCGCGACTTCCTGCTGCACCGCGCGGATGGTGGGCAGGGTCTGCTCGCCGCGGCGCATCAGCACCGTGGCCAGCACCACGTCGTTGTCGTCCTCATGCCCGGCCACGCCCAGCCGCGGCAGGTTGCCGATCTCCACCGTGGCAATGTCTGAGAGCCGGACCGGCAACCCGCGTTCGGCGGTCAGCACCACCTTGCCGAGGTCCTCGAGCGAGCGGATCAGACCGATGCCCTGCACCACCGCCGCCTGCGGGCCAATGCGGATGATGCCGGCACCCACCGTGGCGTTGCCGGCACGGATGGCGGAGACGACCTGTGGCAGGGTCAGCTGGTAGGCCACCATCCGGCGCAGGTCGATGGACACGCTGTAACTTTTGGACAGCCCGCCGAAGGAGGTGACATCCACCACCCCGGGCAGCCGCTTGAAGCGGCGGTTGAGTACCCAGTCCTGCAACGTCTTGAGGTCGGCGAGGCCGAAGCCTGGTGGGCCGACCAGGCGGTAGCGCATGATCTCGCCGATCGGCGACAGCGGCGAGATGGTGGGATGCACCGAATCCGGCAGGCCGTCGATCTGCGCCAGGCGGTTCAGCACCTGCTGCAAGGCCTGTTCGTAAGTGTAGTTGAAGTTGAACTGCACGCGCACGTCGGAGAGGCCGAACAGGCTGGTCGAGCGCACCGAGGTCAGGTTCGGCATGCCCGCCATGGCGACTTCGACCGGGATGGTGACGTAGCGCTCGATCTCCTCGGCGCTCTGCCCGGAGTTCTGCGTGATGATGACCACCTGCGGCGGCACCGGGTCGGGATAGGCCTCGATATTGAGCTTGGTGAAGCCAATCAGCCCAACCACGATGAAGGCGAAAAACAGCAGCACGACCAGTGGGCGTCGTTGCAGCGAAAACGCGACGAACTGGCGCATGGGGTATATCCGGCGTTGCTGGCGTGCAGCGGTTTGATTGCCGCGACGTTACCTCAACTTTAATACTAACTCGCCTTAAGTTTTGCATAGGTTGGCGCGCGTTGGTGAAGATCCGCCGCCGTGGCTGGCTTGCGGTGCCGCGCCGTGGAGCCTTTGCAAGGCAGCAGCATTGACGACCTTGCTAGAGGCGGGCCCACTGCTGCGGCGGTTCCGCCTTCGCGGTGCGAACTTCAGTCGGCGGTCAGCAGCCCGTCGCGCACCAGCGCCGCCATCTGCTGGCGCTGCTGGGCGACGAAGGCGCCGAACTCGGCGGGCGAGTTGCCCAGCGGCACCTGGCCCACCGCGGCCAGGCGCTGCGCCACCGCCGGCTCCCGCAGCGCGCCTACCACTGCCGCATGCAGCCGGGCCAGCACGGCGGGGGGCGTGCCCGCCACGGTCCACAGCCCGATCCAGTCATTCCAGACGAATCCGGGAAAACCCTGCTCGGCCACGGTCGGCACCTGCGCCAGGTTGGGCAGGCGTTCGGCACTGGCCACCGCCAGGGCGCGCAGCCGGCCTTCCTGCACCAGCGGCACCGCCTGGGGCAGGGTGGAGAAGGTGAACGCCGTCTCCCCCGCCAGCAGCCCGGCCATGGCGGGCGCGCTGCCGCGGTAGGGCACATGCGTGGCGCGCAGCCCCGCGCGTTGCAGCCACAGCGCCGCGGCCTGGTGTGGCGCGGCGGCGATGCCGCTGCTGGCATAGGCCGGCGGCTGCGGCTGCGCGCGCATCCAGGCGACGAACTCGGCCAGGGTGCGCGCCGGCACCGCCGCGTTCACCACCAGCACCAACGGGTTCACCACCAGTTGGGTCAGCGGCGCAAACGCGCTGGCGTAATCGAAGCTCAACCCCTTCAGCAGCGTCGCGTTGGCGGCGTGGGGGGAGGCATCGGCCAGCAAGGTCAGCCCATCCGGCGCGGCCTGCGCCACCGCGGCGCAACCGATGCTGCCCGAGGCGCCGCCGCGGTTCTCCACCACCACCGGCTGGCCCAGCGCCTGGCCCATCGGTCCGGCGATCAGGCGCGCCGGCGTATCCACGCCACCGCCCGGCGGCCAGGCCACCACCAGGCGCAGCGGATGCGCCGGCCAGGGGGCGGGCTGGGCCGAGGCAATGCCCGGCAGGATGGCGCCAGGCACGGTGGCACCGGGCAGGGCGGCGAGCAGCAGGCGGCGTGTGATCATCATGCGGCGAGCTTCCCTGGCGGCGGCGCCCGGGTCTAGCCTTTCCGTACCGAACCAGGAGCAGTTCCGCATGACGGCACCCCGTAAGACCGCGATCATCACTGGCGGCGCCCGTGGTATCGGCCGCGCCAGTGCCCTGGCGCTGGCCCGCCATGGCTTCGCGGTGGCGGTGCTGGACATGCGCGAAGCCCCGCTGGCGCAGACGCTGGCAGAGCTTAAGGCACTGGGCGTGCCGGCCATGTCCTTCCTGGCGGATACCTCCGACCACCAGCTGGCCAAGCGCCTGGCGGCCGAGGTTGTCAGCGAATGGGGCCGGATCGACGTGCTGTTCAACAACGCCGCGGTGCCACAGACCAAACGCCTGCTGGAGATCACCGAAGCCGAATGGGATGCCGAGATGTCGGTGAACCTTAAGGGCTACTTCAACTGGTCCCAGGCGGTGGCGCCGATCATGCTGGCGCAGGCGCGGCCAGGGGTTCATGGGTCTCAGCTTGGCGGGCGCATCATCAACACCTCCTCGGTGGCGGCGCATACCGGCGGCAGCCCGCATGCCATCAGCAAGTTTGCCTATGCCGCGGCCAAGGCCGGCGTGCTGGGGCTGACCAAGGGGCTGGCGAAGGATTTGGCACCGGCCATCGCGGTCAACGCCATCTGTCCCGGCAGCATCGAAACCGACCGCACGCGGGAAGGCTTCGCCCCGCACATGCAGCGCATCATCGACAGCACGCCGATGGGCCGCGTCGGCACGCCCGAGGACATCGCCGTGGTTGTCGCCTTCCTGGCCACGATGGAGCCCTGCTTCATGACCGGCGAGGTGCTGGATGTGGACGGGGGCGCGAACGTCAACTAGCGTCTGGCAGGCGCAGACAGCAGCGCCAGCCAGACGCTAACTTCATGTTTTGTCGTGTGCTTCACGTCTCCAGCGAGTCCGCCTACGACGATCACACGCTCGGCAGCACGACCACGCCGAAGCCAAGGGACCCCGCATGCACCAGCAACACGCCGCCATCATCGGTTGCGGCCTCATGGGCTGCGACATCGCCGCCATCTTCCTGGCCGGTGGCTGGCGGGTCACAGCGGTGGAACCCAACCGCGCGCATTGGCCGAAGGCGCTGGACCGCATGGCCAGCAGCATCGGCCAGTTGGAAGGCGACCCTGGCCGCAGCGCCAATGCCAGCATCGTCGAGACCCTGGCCGATATCGGCTGGTCCGACGTGGCGGTGGTGGTGGAAGCCGCGCCGGAACAGCTGGCGCTCAAACAGAAAATCTTCGCCGAACTCGATAAGCTGGTGCCGGCCGGCATTCCCATTGCCAGCAATGCCAGCGGCTATCGCATCACCGATATCGTCGGCGACTGCGCCACGCGGAGCCGCATGGCCAACCTGCACTTCTTCCTGCCCGCCCACCTGGTGCCCGGCGTGGAAGTGGTGCAGGGCGAGCACACCGAAAAGCAGGTCTGCGACAGGCTGGCCGATATCATGTCCAGCCTCGGCCGGGTGCCGATCCGCGTGGCGCGGGACGTCCCGGGCTTCCTGGCCAACCGCATCCAGCACGCGCTGATGCGGGAGGCCTTCAACGTCATCGACGAAGGCCTTGGCTCCGCCGAGGATGTCGATAACGCCGTGCGCTACTGCTTCGGCTTCCGCTACCTGTCGGCCGGGCCGATCATGCAGAAGGAACTGGCCGGGCTGGAGACGCAGCTGGCCGCCGCCGCGACCATCTACCCCAGCCTGCACAACGGCACCGAACCCAGCCCCACCTTGCAGAAGCTGGTGGCGGAGAACCGCCTGGGCCCGAAGACCGGCCGCGGCTTCTGGGACTGGACCGAGGAAAAGGCCGCCGCCGAGCGCGCCCGCTATGAACGCGCGCTGCTGGCCAGCATGAAGGTGCTGAAGGGGGAATAGTCGCGGCCAAGCCAAGCTTGGTCCGCCCGCGGCCGGGCCGGTTGGGCTCGCTCTAAGCACACGATGTTCCGATCAGCGGTCCGCCGATTGCGAGCCGAGCCGCCGAATGGCGGCCGCGGCTTATGCCGCATCACGCGTCAGCGTGCCTTCGCACGACGCCAAGGGCCGCGGAGGCGGCCCGCCCGGCGATTGAGGGCGCGCGAAGGTTTATCCTTCGTGCGCTTGGGCTCAGGCCGCCGGCTCGCTCACCCCGGCAATGCGCAACTCGCCGCCCCATTCGGACAGCAGGTCGCTTCCGGGCATGCTGTCGGCGCCGGCCTGCTGCGGCTGCACCAGCACGTCCGGCCGCAACGCGCGGATGGTATCCGCCGGGCTGCCATTGCCCAGCGCGGTCACCAGGTCCACCAGCGGAAGTTCGGCCAGAGCCGCGGCCTCGGCGCTGTCCAGCAGGCCGGCCACGCCCACCACCAGCCGGTCGCACCAGCCGCGCGCCTGCTCCAGCAAGCCTTGCCCGGCGGCACTGGCGAAATGCCCGGCATCCCCGGCCAGGAAGCCGATCCGCAAGCCGCGCCGGCGCCAGCGCTCTGCCCGCTCCACCGCCTGGCCGCGGCTACACAGTTTGCGCGCCGCCAGCAGGCCGGGGGTGAGCATTTCCAGCAACTCGTCTTCGCGCACCACGGCGATGCCGGTCTTGCCCATGGCGACGCCAGCCGCCAGTGCCGCCAGCCGGGCGATCAACGGCAGCGCCAGCCCAGCGGCCATGCCAGCCGCCGCCACCGCCACCACCGCATCGCCGGCCCCGGCGGGGTCCACCAGCTCGGCGGCCTCGCAGCGGAACTGCAGCACCTGGTCGGTCCCCGGTGCCGCGCCGCCCTGCACCAGGGTCAGGCCATCCTCGCCGCGCACCACCAGCACGGCGCCAAAGCCATGCACCGCCCGCAGCGTCCGTGCCGCGGCGGCCACCTCGGCCGAGGTCCCCACCGGCAGGCCGGTCGCCTCGGCCAGTTCGTCGCGTTCCGGGATGATCAGGTCGGCCCCGGCGAAGCGCGCGTGGTCGCCGCCCTGCGGGTCCACCACCACCTTGCGGCCGCCAGCATGGGCGGCGGCGATCAGCCGCGCCGGGGTATCCCCGGTCAGCACACCTTTGCGATAGTCGCTCAGCACCATAACCGCCGTCGCCGCGGCGGCGTCGCTGGCGATGCGGATCAAGCGGTCCGCCAGCCGGGGATGGATCGGCGCCACCTGTTCCTGGTCGGCGCGCAATATCTGTTGGCCGGCGGCCACGAAGCGGGTTTTGGTGGTGGTCGCCCGCCCACCCTGCACCAGCAGCCAGGGCTCCACGCCAGGTTGGCCGCCGATCAAGCCGGTCAGGTCGCTGCCAGCCTGGTCGTCGCCGACCACGGAGACGAAGGCCACGGCTGAACCCAGCGCGGTCAGGCAACGCACCACATTGCCGGCCCCGCCGGGCAGCGCCAGTTCGCGCTCCACCGAAAGCACCGGCACCGGCGCCTCCGGGCTGATCCGCAGCACCTGGCCATAGACGTAGCGGTCCAGCATGGCGTCGCCCACCACAAGGGCGGTGCCGCGGCGCAATTGCCGCACGGCGTCGGCCAGCTGGGCCTGGGTCGGTTCCGGGGCGGGGGGAGTTTCTGACGCGGGACCGTGCATTCCCCTGCGGTACCCCATGCTACCGTTCAATGGCAAGGTGCGGCGCGCCTGTTGAGAAAGGTGCGGCGCGCCTGTGGGCAAGCCGCGGCGCGCCGTTGCGCCAGCGTCGCGCTGCCCGGGCGCCCAGGGAAAGGGTCATGCCGCCAGGAATCCCATGCGGTGGGCCTCCAGTACCAGGCAGGTCAGGTCGCCGCCGAAGCAGGCACCGGTGTCGATACCGATCCGGTTCTCCCGCACCACCGGCCGCGCGCTGGGCGTATGCCCATGCACCACTATCCCGGGCAACTCACCTTCCCAGGACAGGAAGGGCTCGCGGATCCACAGGAGGTCGAAGGGGTCCTGGGCCTCCAGCGGAACCTCGGGCCGCAGCCCGGCATGGGTGAACAAGTAGTCGCCGGCCTGCCACAGCAGCCGGCAGCGGCGCAGCAGGTCCAGGTGCGGCCCCGGCAAGCAGTGGTGCCAATGCGGGTCCTCGGGCTCGGCGCCATAGCTGGCCAGGGTCGCGGCGCCGCCATTCTCCAGCCAATAGGGCAGGGCGCCGGGGTGGGCGTCCGGCGCGGCGGCGTCCAGCAGCATGGTCTCGTGGTTGCCCATCAGGTTCACCATCTGCGCCCCCGGCACCGGTGGCGGCCCGAGCAGCCGTTCCAGCACCGCGGCGCTGTCCGGCCCGCGGTCGATGTAGTCCCCCAGATGCACCAGGGTGATGCGCGGCCCGGGCCGGCGCGCCGCATCCTCGGCGATCAGCGCGTGCAGGATCGCCAGTTGCTGGGCGCAACCATGCACGTCGCCCACGGCATAAATTCGCTCGCCCGGCGGCAAGGCGCCCGGCGCTAAGGCTTCGTTCAGCATGAACCGCGAGTTTACCTGAGCTGGAGCTGCTCCGCACCGCGCCGAGCAACACCGCGCCAGGATAGCGCATGAACGTGACATCTGCTTCCGCCGGCCCGCCCTTGGGCGCCCCCGGCGCATGAACGCCCCGACACCCCTGGCGCTGATGGGCGCGGGCCAGCCGGCCAACCGCGGCGCCTTGCTGGAAGCCGGGCGCCGTGCCGTGGCTGCCGGCGTGACCGGGCGCGTTGCGCTGCGGCTGCTCGGGGTGCCCAGCGCCAGCCATCGCCGCCGGGTGCTGAAGGTGCTGCTGCAGGATGCCGCCCAGACCGGTGGTGGCCAGGTGTTCGAGACGACGACCGGGGAAATGCTGCTGCTGGGCACCCAGGCCTCCGCCGCCGCCCGCGCCACCGCGGCGCTGGGCCGGCTGGCTGGCAGCGTGCCGCTGGTGCTGGAAACCTGGCCGCTGCCGCAGGAAGCGCAGCGGCTGATGGCCTGGGTGGAATCCGCCAACCTGCTGCCGGCCGCGGGCCCCGCCCCGGCAACGCCCGGCATCGGTGGGCTGGATGCGCTGCTGGCGACCCTGCCGCCCGAGCTGGTGCTGCGGCGCCGCGCCATCCTGCGGCTGGGTAGCGAAATGGCGTTGCCCGGACGCCTGCTGGAACTCTCCCGCCCCGCGCTCGCGGCCGAACTCGGCGCCCTGGCCGAGGACGCCGACCTGCGCCGCCATGCCGAGGACGCCCTGGTGCGCCGCCTGTTGCCCCAGCTGGCCACGCCCGGCCCGCTGCGGCCGCAGGGCACGCTGTTGCTGCCACTGCCGATCGACCACCTGCCTGGCCCGGTGCCCCGCCCCGGCATTGTCGGCGTGCTGCCGTTGCAGGCCGCCGCCGACCCGGATGCGCTGGAGGAACGCCGCAGCGCCCTGGCCGAACAGGGCTGGGGTCTCGCCATCGGCGGACTGGACGCCGCCGCGCTGCGGCTGGTGGACGCGGACGCGATCCCGGCCGATTGGCTGCTGCTGCAATGGTCGCCTGCGCTGGCCGCGCTTAACCCGGCCCTGGCGCCCGCCACCCTGCGGCGCTGCCTGCTGCTGGGCTGCGACGCGCCGGATGCGCTGGCCTGGGGCCAGTCCCGCGGCATCAACCGCTTCGTCGGGCCGCATGTGGAGGCCGTGCTGGCCGCTGCCCGGCTGGCCGGCTGCCGGGACTCCGCCGGCTGCACCCAGCGCCAATGCGGCGAGCGCGCTGCCGCCACCGCCGCCGCCGCCCGCATAGCCTGCCGCAACCACGCTCTGCTGGACGCCACCTTGCCGCTGCCGAAACCGGGCGTGGCGGGCGCCGCCGCATGAGCGCGAACCTGCTCAACCCGCCGCAGGCTGCCAACATGCTGACCGCGGCGCTGGCCCGCACCGGCCCGCAGGACGCGCTGGCGCTGGCGCAATTGGTCCGCGAGGCCGTCGCCGCCGGCGCCGAGCGTCAGGCGCTGCATCTGCGCATGTCCGGCCTGAACGACCGGCTGAAGGCCGAGCATCACCACCGCCTGGTGCGGGAAGCGCTGGAACCGCTGCTGCGCCCCACCCGCTCCCGCCTGTTCGAACTGCCGAATGGCGACCTGGTGGCGGTGGTGCCGCCGCGCAGCAACCATGTCGATGTCGCCCGCGCTGCGCTGGACGTGCTGCTGCACGCCGATGGCGAGCTGCCCGGCCAGGCCTATACCGTGCTGCGCCTGCCGCATCAGGCCGCTGCGCTGCTGGCGGTGGTGGAGGATTCGCTCGGCTCGGCCAGCGCCGCGCCCGCCCCGGCACTGACCGGCCGGTTCGATGCCGCCGGGCTGGCCGAGCTGGAGCGCGTGCTCGGTTCCGCCAGCCTGGCCGCGCATCTGCGCCAGCGACCGGTCTGCCGGCTGCGCCCGGGTGGCCAGGGGCCGGAGCCGGAGTGGCAGGAATACCGCGTCGCCACCACGGAACTCTGCGCCACCTTGCTGCCCGGCGCCGCCCCGGCCGGCATGCCCTGGCTGCATCGCCGGTTGAAGCGCCTGCTGGACCGACGCCTGCTGGCCGAACTGGCCCGGCCCGAGGACATCCGCCAGATGGGTCGCATTGGCCTGTCGCTGACCGTGCAGGGCCTGACCGACCCGGAATTCCTGCGGCTGGACAGCCTGCTGGGTCAGGATGCCCGCCGCCATGTCACGCTGGGCTTGAGCGTGTCCGAGCTGCTGGCCGACCCCGAGGGCTTCGCCTTCGCCGCCAGCTTCTGCCGGACCCGCGGCTATCGGCTGGCGCTGGAGGAGGTGGAAGCCGCCACACTGACCTTGCTGCCGGTCGCGGGCTTGGGTGGAACCGGGTTGGCGGTGGACCTGCTGAAGCTGCGCTGGTCCTCGGCGTTGACCCAGCTGGGCGCTCGCCTGACCGAGGCGCTGCCCAGCCACCCCGACAGCGTGGTGTTGACCGGCGTGGACCGCGCGGCCGCCATCGGCTGGGGCTGGGAGAACGGCATCACCCTGTTCCAGGGCAGCCTGGTGGGCGTGCGCGGGCGGTAGCGGCGTTTTGCTTGGGGCCTGAGCGATCTCCGCTGTGGGGTCCGAGACAGCGGCGCTCGCCCTTCGTTCGGCGCGTCGCAGGCGGGGGGCTGACCAGGCTTCACACCGCCCGGCTTGGCGTCGGCCATCCCAGCCTGCATATGCAGCGCATGGAAACCCCCGCGCTGCTGGTCGAGAACCTGGTGAAACGCTACCGGCCGGAGGCCCGGCCCGCCGTGGCTGGTCTCAGCTTCACCCTGCCGCGCGGCCAGGTGCTGGGGCTGCTGGGCGGCAATGGCGCCGGCAAGACCACCACCATCGCCATGCTGCTAGGGCTGCTGGTGCCTACCTCCGGCCGCGTCGTCGCGCTGGGCCACGACATGGCGCGCGACCGCTTCAGCGCGCTGGCGCGGATGAACTTCTCCTCGCCCTATCTGGCGCTGCCGGCCAAGCTGACGGTGGCGGAAAACCTGCGCGTCTATGGCCACCTGTACGACGTGCATGGCCTGGAAGCGCGCATCGTCGAGCTGGCCGACCAGTTGCAGTTGAACGACTTCATCGACCGTGCCGCCGGCGACCTCTCGGCCGGGCAGAAGACCCGGGTGGCGCTGGCCAAGGCGCTGATCAACACGCCGGACCTGCTGCTGCTGGACGAACCCACCGCGAGCCTGGACCCCGATACCGGCGACTGGGTGCGCAGCTGGCTGGAACGCTACCGGGTCGAGACCGGCTGCGCGATCCTGCTGGCCAGCCACAACATGGCCGAGGTGGAACGGCTGTGCGACCAGGTGCTGGTGCTGAAGCAGGGCGAGGCGGTGGATCGCGGCAGCCCGGCTGACCTGCTGGAGAAATACGGCCGCGACGACTTGGAGCAGGTGTTTCTCGACATCGCCCGTGGCCGCCAGGGCGCGCCGGCCTGACGCCGCGGGCTGCCGTGCAACAGCCCCGGGGCGGCCCGCCGCGGCGCCCTGCCGCCACGACCATTGAGGCCGCGCCGCGCCAGGGCTAGGCTTGCCCCGGGAAATGTCCAAGCCGGAGGCGCCAATGGCCGCCATCACGCTGACCGTCAACGGCCACCGCCACCAGGTGGCCGCCGAGGCGGATACGCCGCTGCTCTATGTGCTGCGCAACGACCTTGAGCTGAACGGCCCGCGCTTCGGTTGCGGCCTGGGCCAGTGCGGTTCCTGCACCGTGCTGGTGGACGGCCAGCCGGCACGCTCCTGCATCACCGAGATCGGCGCGCTGCAGGGCCGCCGCATCACCACGCTGGAAGGGCTGGGCACGCCCGACAAGCTGCACGCGCTGCAACGCGCCTTCATCGCCGAGCAGGCGGCGCAATGTGGCTACTGCGCCAACGGCATGATCATGGCGGCCAAGGCGCTGCTGGACAGCAATGCCGAACCGAGCGAGCCGGAAATCCGCGACGCGCTGGCGCCCTACCTGTGCCGCTGCGGCACGCATAACCGCATCGTCGCCGCGGTGCAGCGCGCCGTCAGGGAGGGTTGAGCGATGAACGCCATCACCCGCCGCGGCTTTGCCAGCGGCCTGCTGCTCAGCTTCAGCTTCGCGCCCGCGCTGGCGCAGCAGACCACGCCGCCGCAGCCTAAGCGCCTGCCCGGCAGCCTGCAGACCAATCGGCGGCTGGATGCCTGGCTGCATATCGGTGCCGACGGCAAGGTCACGGTCTGCACCGGAAAAGTAGAGATCGGCCAGGGCGCGGTGACCGCGCTGATGCAGATTGCCGCCGAGGAACTGGACATCCTGCCCGGCCGCATCACCATGGTCAGCGGCGATACCGCGCTGACACCGAATGAAGGGGTGACCAGCGGCAGCCAGAGCATGGAGATGGGCGGCACCGCCCTGCGCTTCGCCGCCGCCGAGGCCCGCGCGATATTGCTGGAAAAGGCCGCCGCCCGGCTGAATGCGCTGGCCGCGCAGCTGCGGGTGCAGGACGGCATGGTGACGGCGCCCAGCGGCAACGGCGTCAGCTATTGGGCGCTGGCCGAGGAGGGCCTGCTGCGCCGCGAGGCGACCGCCAGCGCCCGCCCAAAGCCGCCGAGCGAACACCGCATCGTCGGCCAGTCCTTCCCGCGCCTGGATATTCCCGCCAAGGTCACCGGCGGCGCCATCTTCGTGCAGGACATGCGCCTGCCGGGCATGCTGTTCGGCCGCGTGGTGCGGCCGCCGAGCTACGCCGCACGGCTGCTCAGCATGGACCTGGACGCGGTGCGCAAGCTGCCCGGCGTGGTCGCGGTGGTGCATGATGGCCGCTTCCTCGGCGTGGTGGCGCAGCGCGAGGAACAGGCGGTGAAGGCCCGCCTGGCGCTGGCCGCGGCGGTGCGCTGGGACAACCCGCCCAGCCTGCCGCAACCCGCCGAGCTGCACACCCACCTGAAGACGCTGAAGGCGGACACCACCACCAGCAGCGAGAAGAAGGCCGAGGCCGCGCCCGTCGCGCAGCGGCTCACCGCCGCCTACACCAAGCACTATCTGGCGCATGCCAGCATCGGGCCGTCCTGCGCGGTGGCACAATACGCGACCGACAAGGCCAGCCTGCATGTCTGGTCGCACACGCAAGGCGTGTTCCCGCTGCGTGGCGACATGGCCAAGGTGCTGGACCTGCCACTGGACAAGCTGCGCGTGACGCATGTGCAGGGCAGTGGCTGCTATGGCCATAACGGTGCTGACGACGTGGCGCTGGACGCCGCGCTGCTGGCCCGCGCCGTACCGGGCAAACCCGTAAAGCTGCAATGGATGCGCGACGATGAGTTCGCCTGGGAGCCGTACAACCCGGCCATGGTGATCGAGGTTTCCGCCGGGCTTTCGGCGGAAGGCAAGATCGTGGACTGGACGCATGACGTGTTCAGCCAAGGCCACAACAACCGGCCCGGGAACCCGCAGAATGGCATCAACCTGATGCCGGCCTGGTTGCTGCAGACGCCGCACGCCGCACCCTATCCGCGTGCCACCGCGCAGCCGGCCGGCGCCGGAGACCGCAATGCCGTGCCGCTGTACGACTTCCCCAACCAGAAGATCCTGCACCACCTGATTCCGGTCGGGCCACTGCGGACCTCGGCGCTGCGGACGCTGGGCGCCTATGGCAATGTCTTCGCGCTGGAATCCTTCATGGACGAGCTGGCCGAGGCCGCGGGGCAGGACCCCATCGCCTTCCGCCTGGCGCATCTGAAGGACGCCCGCGGCCGGGCCGTGATCGAAGCCGCGGCCAAGCTGGCCGACTGGCAACCCGGCGCACGCGGTGACGGCACGCATGGCCGCGGCTTCGGCTTCGCCAAGTACAAGGGCCTGTCCTGCTACTGCGCCTGCGTGGTGGATTTGGAACTGGACCGCGCCACCGGCACCATCCGCATCATCAGCGCCTTCGCCGCCGCCGATGCCGGCCAGATCATCAACCCCGATGGCCTGCGCAACCAGATCGATGGCGGCATCATCCAGGCCGTGAGCTGGACGTTGAAGGAGGCGGTGCAGTTCTCCCCCACCGGCATCACCAGCCTCGACTGGGACAGCTACCCGATCCTCACCTTCCCCGAGGTGCCGAAGGTGCAGACCGTGCTGCTGAACCAGCCGGACCAACCACCGTTGGGTTCCGGTGAGGCCAGCCAGGGCCCCGCCGGCGCCGCCATCGCCAATGCGCTGAAGCACGCCGCCGGCCTGCGCCTGCGCGCCTTCCCCTACATACCGGAGCGCGTCAAAGCCGCGCTGGAGCGGAGCTGAACCATGGCTGTCGTGCGCTTGGGTGATGTCACCATCACCTCCATCATCGAGGACCAGCAGGCTTGGTTTGACCCGCTGGATTTCTTCCCGGGGCTTACCGCCGAACGGCTGGAGGAGAACCGCGGCTGGCTGGAAGCCGGCGGTGCGCTGGACAAGTCCAACGGCAAGCTGGTGCTGTGCATGCAGTCCTGGCTGGTGCAGACGCCGCACCACAACATCCTGATCGACACCTGCGTCGGCAACCACAAGCCGCGCCCGGCCCGGCCGTTCTGGAACATGCTGGACAGCCCGGCCTACATGGCCGCCTTCAAGGCCGCCGGCGTCACGCCCGAGAGCATCGACTACGTCATGTGCACCCACCTGCACGTGGACCATGTGGGCTGGAACACCAAGCAGGAAAACGGCCGCTGGGTGCCGACCTTCGGCAAGGCGCGCTACGTCTTCTCGCAGCAGGAATACACGCACTGGGAGGCCGAGGCGAAGACGCAGGACCTGCCGCATATCGTGGACAGCGTGCTGCCGATCGTCGCCGCCGACCGCGCCGACCTGGTGGCCAATGACTTCGTGCTGAACGACCTGGTCCGGCTGATGCCGACACCGGGCCATTCGCTGGACCATGTCGCGGTGCGCGTGGGCAAGCCGGGCAATGACGCCATCGCCACCGGCGACCTGATCCATTCCCCGTTGCAGGCCCGCTACCCCGAACAGGGCATGCGCGCGGACTACGACACGAAGCAGGGCGCGGTGACGCGCCGCGCCTTCCTGGAAGCCTGCTGCGACACCAGCACGCAGATGTGCTTCGGCCACTTCCCGGCGCCCTCCACCGGCCGGATCAAGCGTTGGGGCGAAGGCTTCAAGGTGGAAGCGGTTTAAGCCGGAGCGCTCGACGTTTTGCCCTGCGGACCGCGGCGCCGCCAACGGGAATGGCCCGCATGGGGATCGCAGCGCGCGACGGTTATGCCTGCGCGCGCCTGGTATTTGGAATGACCCGCCGCGCCGGCCCCTCGATGGCCGTGCCCGCGCGTGGTAGGTGGGACTGGAATGGAAGGGACGGACATGGCAGGCAGGCTGGCAGGTAAACGCTGCTTCGTGACGGCGGCGGGGCAGGGCATCGGCCGCGCCAGCGCCATGGCCTTCGCGCGGGAAGGCGGCAGCGTGGTCGCCACCGACCGCGACGGCGCCAAGCTGGCCGACCTGGCCGCCATGGGCATCACCACGCAGGCGCTGGACGTGACCGACGACGCCGCGGTGAAGGCGGCGCTGGATGCTGCCGGCCCGCTGGACGTGCTGTTCAACTGCGCCGGCTATGTCCACCAGAACAGCATCGAAAGCTGCACCGACGAGGATTGGAACTTCGCCTTCGCGCTCAACGTGCGGAGCATGTGGCAGACCATCCGCGCGGCGCTGCCGGGCATGGTCGCCAAGGGCGGCGGCTCCATCGTCAACATGTCCAGTGCGTGCTCCAGCGTGAAGGGCGCGCCGAACCGCTTCCTCTACGGCACCACCAAGGCGGCCGTGGTCGGGCTGACCAAGTCGGTCGCCACCGACTACGTGGGCAAGAACATCCGCTGCAACTGCGTCTGCCCCGGCACCGTGGACACGCCCTCGCTGGAGGAGCGCATCGCCGCCAATGCCGCGGCCGCCGGTGGCATGGAGGCGGCGCGTGCTGCCTTCGTCGCCCGCCAGGCCATGGGCCGGCTGGCGGGGCCGGAGGAAATCGCCAGCCTGGTGCTGTATCTCGCCGCGCCGGAAAGTCAGTTCGTCACCGGCCAGGCCATCGTCATCGATGGCGGCTGGACGCTGTAGAGTTTTTTAAGTGGCTGATTCACGCCTTCGGTGATTCCACCTTCGGCGATCAGATGCAGGCTCTGAGAAAGGGATATACCATGAAGCTGTTGCGCTACGGCCCCGCGGGCCAGGAAAAGCCAGGCATCCTCGATGCGTCCGGTGCCATCCGCGACCTCTCCGGCATCGTCGATGACATCGCCGGCGACGTGCTGGGGCCGAACGGGCTGAAGAAGCTCGCCTCGGTGGATGTGAACAGCCTGCCGAAGGTCGATGGCAATCCGCGCCTCGGGCCGCCGGTCTCCGGCATGAAGAACCTGTTCTGCATCGGCCTGAACTACGCCGACCACGCCGCCGAGACCGGCAACCCGATCCCGAAGGAGCCGATCGTGTTCCTGAAATCGCTCGGCGCGCTGTGCGGCCCGGATGACGACGTCATCATCCCGAAGAACTCGGTCAAGTGCGACTGGGAAGTCGAGCTCTGCGTCATCATCGGCACCAAGGCCACCTGCGTCACCGAAGGCGAGGCGCTGGGCCATGTCGCCGGCTATGCCGTCGGCAACGACGTGTCCGAGCGCGAGTGGCAGATCGAGCGCGGCGGCAGCTGGGACAAGGGCAAGGGCGCCGATACCTTCGGCCCGGTCGGCCCCTGGCTGGTGACCAAGGACGAAGTGGCGGACCCGCACAACCTGTCGATGTTCACCGATGTCGATGGCGTGCGCATGCAGGACGGCAACACCCGCACGCTGATCTTCGGCATTCCGAAGCTGGTCAGCTATGTCAGCCACATGATCACGCTGCACCCGGGCGACGTGATCTTCACCGGCACCCCGCCTGGCGTCGGCCTGGGCAAGAAGCCGAACCCGATCTTCCTGAAGCCGGGCCAGGTGATGAAGCTGGGCATCCAGGGCCTGGGCGAGCAGACGCAGAAGACGGTCGCCTACGGCGGCTGAGGCGAGCAGGGGCGGCGCTGGTCGCCGCCCCGATGGCGCCTGTATCGTCGCGCCAGAGGCGCGCCTACATGGTCGCGCCAGAGGCGCGCCTACATGGTCGCGCCGAGCACCCATGGCGCGAACTCTGCAGCGCCGAAGTCGAACGCTTCGCTCTTCGTCGCCTCGCCGCTCGCCACGCGCAGCATCAGTTGGAAGATGCGCTCGCCGGCCTGCTGCACGCTCTCCTCGCCGGTCAGCACCGTGCCGCAGTTGACATCCATGTCATCCGACATGCGTTCATACATTGGCGTGTTGGTGGCGAGCTTGATGCTGGGCGCCGGCTTCATGCCGAAGACGCTGCCGCGTCCCGTGGTGAAGCACATCAGGTTGGCGCCGCCCGCTACCTGGCCGGTAGCGCCCACGGGGTCGTAGCCCGGCGTGTCCATGAAGACGAAGCCCTTGGCTTTCACTTCCTCTGCGTAGCGCACCACATCCACCAGATTGGTGGTGCCGGCCTTGGCCATGGCGCCCAGCGACTTCTCCAGAATGGTGGTCAGCCCGCCCGCCTTGTTGCCGGGGCTGGGGTTGGCATTCATCTCGGCGCCCTCGCGCTCGCAATACGCCTCCCACCAGCGCATCAGTGCCACCAGCTTCTCGCCGACCTCCTGGCTGACCGCGCGGCGGGTCAGCAGGTGCTCGGCGCCATAGGTCTCCGGCGTCTCCGAGAGGATGACCGTGCCGCCATGCCGCACCACCAGGTCGCTGGCGGCGCCTAGCGACGGGTTGGCGGTGATGCCGCTGTAGCCATCGGAGCCGCCGCATTGCAGCGCCACCTTCAACTCGCTGGCCGGCACTGCCACGCGCGTGACGTTGTTGGCCTCGGCCACCACTTCCTTCACGAAGTCGATGCCCGCCGCCACGGTTTTGCGGGTGCCGCCCATCTCCTGGATGTTCATGTTGCGCAGCCGCCCAGCCAGATGCTGCTCCTCCAGCAAGCCGCCCAGCTGGTTCACTTCGCAGCCCAGGCCGATGGCGATGACGTGGGAGAAGTTGGCATGCCGCGCGAAGCCCGCCAGCGTGCGGCGCAGTACGCGCAGCGGCTCGCCCTCGGTCATGCCGCAGCCGGTCTTGTGGGTCAGCGCGACCACGCCATCCACCTTCGGCCAATCGCCCAAGGGGTCGTCGCCGGTGATGGGGTTTCTCCGAAAAGCCTGGGCGATCAGGTCGGCGACATGCGCGCTGCAGTTCACCGACGTGACAATGCCGATGTAGTTGCGCGTGGCGACGCTGCCATTGGCGCGGCGCAGCCCCAGGAAATGCGCCGGCACCTCCACCGGCTCGTTCGCCCGGGCATCGACGCCCCAAGCGTAGTCCAGGGCCAGCTCGCCCATGCTGGTGTTGTGGGTATGCACCCAGTCGCCCGGTGCAATCGGCTGCGACGCAAAGCCGATGATCTGGCCGTAGCGCTTCACCGCTTCGCCCGGCTGGTGCCAGCGCATCGCCACCTTGTGGCCGGGCGGTACCCGCTGCCTGGTGGCGATGTTGTCGCCCACCGGGGTGCCCGGCGGCAGCGCCATCCGCGTGATGACCACGCTGTCATCCGGGTGCAGGCGAATGACGGGCGGCTGGGTGGTGGCGTCCATGGCGGCTGGCTCCCTGATTTGGCAGCACTGTAGAGCCTGATCCGCGACGGCGGAACGCCGAAGCGCTCCGTCCCGCCAAGCGGAGAGTAGGTAGGCCCTGCCCCTCAGCAGCCGGCGGGCGTCAGCGCCAACTCGACCAACTGGCCATTCACCACGAACTCGCCGAAATCCATCTTCAGCTCATCGGCCACGCCATTCTCGAAGTAGCGCAGCCCCACCTCATAGTCCGGCTGGCTTGCGGTGGCGCCGTTGGCGCTGTTGCGGTCGAAGAAGGCCACGCGCACCCGGGCGCTGCCCAGGGTGGAAAGCTGCGGAAAGCGCTCCATCACCTGTGGTGGTGCCCAGGGGGAGATCGCCGTGGTGCTGTCCTGCGCGCCATTGGCAGAAGTGCCATCGAACAGCGGCGCCACCAGCAACCGCCCGCCGGCCCGCGCCTCCGCCAAGGCGCGCAACGTGTGGGTGGTTGGCAGCAGCGTGCCTGTGGGCAGCCGCTCCTCCTTGGCCTCGGGGGATGTATAGCGCACGAAGCCGGCGCCGTTCGGGCCGAGCGTGGCTTCCCCGGCGATGCGCTGGGAGACCGCGCCCTGGCTGGTCTGGGTCAAGGAGAACCGGATGCTCCGGCCGTCCTTGGTCTCATAGGTCGAATAATCAGAAGTGGTCTCCACCTCCTGCCCGTCTCGGTCGTTCAGCGCCAGGGTGAAGCGCTGGCGCGTGGTCCAACCGTCGCAGGCGTCGCCCACCTCGTACAGCATGGCGCCGCGGGCGGTCGCCACGTTGGAGTTCGCCCGCACCTGGTCCAGCGTCAGCCGGTAGGCTGCCCGATGCGCGACCATGCGTTCCGCCCCCGGCACGGCCGGGCCGGGGTCCGCCGCACGGGGAGCGCCCGGCGTCAGGGCGAAGGCGGCGCCGGCCAGGGCGAGAAGCAGGCTACGGCGCAGGCGCATGGGGCAGTCTCCGGTCGGGCGACGCAGTAGTTAGGGAGCCTTCGGCCCGGCTGCACCCTTTGCCGGCGGCAAATCCAGCTTCAGGTGCAACTCCTTCAGCCGCTTGTCTTCCACCGGCGCCGGGGCGCCCATCATCAGGTCCTGCGCCTGCTGGTTCATCGGGAACAGGATCACTTCGCGGATATTCGGCTCATCCGCCAGCAGCATGACGATGCGGTCGATGCCCGGCGCCGAGCCACCATGCGGCGGGGCGCCGTAGCGGAAGGCGTTGAGCATGCCGCCGAAGCGGTCTTCCACCGTCTGCGCGGAATAGCCGGCAATCTCAAAGGCGCGGATCATGATGTCCGGCCGATGGTTGCGGATGGCGCCGGAGGACAGCTCGATGCCGTTGCAGACGATGTCGTACTGGAACGCCTTGATATCCAGCGGGTTCATCGTGTTCAGCGCCTCCAGCTCGCCCTGCGGCATGCTGAAGGGGTTGTGGCTGAAATCGACCTGGCCGGTTTCCTCGTTCAGCTCGTACATCGGGAAGTCGGTGACCCAGCAGAACTTGTAGCAATCCTTCTCGATCAACCCGAGCTCGTTGCCCAGCCGCGTCCGTACCTGGCCGGCGAACTTCGCCGCGGGTTCGGCCTTGTCACAGGCGAAGAACACAGCGTCGCCATCGCCCAGGCCCATCAGGTCGCGGATGGCGATGGCGCGGTCGCGCTCCAGGTTCTTGGCGATCGGCCCCTGCGGCTCGCCGCCCGCAAACGTGATGTAGCCGAGGCCGCCGGCGCCGCTCTCCTTCGCCCAGTCGTTCAGCTTGTCGAAGAAGCTGCGCGGGTTGCCGCCGGCGCCGGGGGCAGGAATGGCGCGGACGACGGCGCCCTTGCCTTCGATGTTGCGGGCGAACAGGCCAAAGGCGCCGCCCTTGAACTGCGCGGTGACATCCTTGATCCGCAGCGGGTTCCGCAGATCCGGCTTGTCGGAGCCGAATTCCAGCATGGAGGTCTCGAACGGAATGCGCGGGAAGGGGTAGGGCGTGACGCTGCGCCGGGTGCCGGAGAAATCGGCGAACTGCTCGAACACGCCATGCAGCACCGGCTCGATGGCGGCGAAGACGTCTTCCTGGGTAACGAAGCTCATCTCGAAGTCGAGTTGGTAGAACTCACCTGGCGAGCGGTCCGCACGGGAAGCTTCGTCGCGGAAACAAGGAGCAATCTGGAAGTAGCGGTCGAAGCCCGCGACCATCGCCAACTGCTTGAACTGCTGCGGCGCCTGCGGCAGCGCGTAGAAGGTGCCGGGGTGCAGGCGGGACGGCACCAGGTAGTCGCGCGCGCCTTCCGGGCTGGACGCGGTCAGGATCGGGGTTTGGAACTCGGTAAAACCCTGGTCCACCATCCGGCGGCGGATGCTGTTGATGACCTGGCTGCGCAGGATGATGTTGCGGTGCTGCTTTTCCCGCCGCAGGTCGATGAAGCGGTAGCGCAGCCGCAAATCCTCGGGGAATTCCTGCTCGCCGGCGACCTGGATCGGCAGCACCTCGGCGGCGCTCTGCACGCTGAGTTCGCGCACCCGCAGCTCGATCTCGCCGGTGGGCAGCTTGGCGTTGGTGGTGCTGCCTTCGCGCAACACCACGTCACCGGTGACGGTGATGACGCTCTCGGGCCGCAGCGCCTCAAGCTTCTCCAGCAGCGGCGAGCCCTGGGCGACGACGCATTGCGTCAGCCCGTAATGGTCGCGCAGGTCGATGAACAGCACGCCGCCATGGTCGCGCTTGCGATGCACCCAACCGGACAGGCGGGCGGTGCTGCCGGCGTCGGTACCCCGGAGGGCGGCGCAGGTATGGGTGCGGTAGGCGTGCATGCTCAAGCCCTCGGGCGGAAATCCAGGAGCGGCAACAAGCGGGGAAGGGGGCGGAAGTCAACCCCGCCCCCGCCATGGCGCCAGGCCCAGAGCCCGAACGGCCGGGGCGGGGCCGCCGCAGGCCGTGAATCGGCGTTTCGATGGCGGCTCGGCCGTGGCTGCCGCGCCAGGGCGCGGTTGCCACGGTCCAGCCTACGGGGGCGTCAGCCCATCCGGCACACGGCGCAGAGCTTGTTGCCGTCGGGGTCCCGCAGATAGGCGAGGTAGATCTGCCCAGCGGCACCCTGGCGCGGCCCCGGCGGATCCTCGATCGAGGTGCCGCCATGGGCGACGCCGGCCTGGTGCCAGGCGTCCACCTCGGCGGTGGTGGCGCAGCCGAAGCCGATGGTGCCGCCATTGGCATGGGTTGCCGGCTTGCCGTCGATCGGCGGCGAAACCATCAGGCGACCGCCCTTATGGGCATAGAGCAGGCGGCCCTTGGGGTCCTGCGTGGCCGCCGGGGCGCCGATAACCCCCAGCAAGGCATCGTAGAACACCTTCGATCGGGCAATATCGTTGCTGCCGACCATGATGTGCGAGAACATCGTCATCTCCCTTTGGAACCGGGCCGGCCCCCGGTGAGCATCGGCCCTGGCGGCAGCCTCGCCCGGCTGGCGGATGAAGGAAAGCGCGAAAGCACCCGCTTGTGATCGCGGTGGGCCGCCCCGCCTTCAGCCCTGGCGCCCGTGCCGGCGGGCGACGTTTGGGGAGGGGTGGCCAAGCGTGGCCACCCCTCCGGCGGTGAATCACGCGCTGGCGGCGTCCAGCATCTGCACCGCCTCGGCGTCCAGCCGCAGCGCCGCCGCCTTGGCCAGGTCGGCCAGCTGCTCCAGCGTGGTCGCGCTGGCGATCGGCACCACCGTGCCCGGCCGTGCCCGCAGCCAGGCCAGCGCCACCTGCGCCGGGGTGGCGCCATACCGGGCGGAGACCGCATCCAGCGCCGCCAGCACCCGCAGGCCCTTTTCATCCAGGTACTTGCCGGCGCCGCGGGTGCCGCGCGGGCTTTTGCCCAGGTCGGCCTCGGTCCGGTACTTGCCGGACAGGAAGCCGCTGGCCAGGGAATAGTAGGGAATCACTGCCACGCCGGCCTCGGCGCAGGCCGGCAGCATGTCGGCCTCGATGCCGCGTTCCATCAGGTTGTACTGCGGCTGCATTGTCTCATAGCGCGGCAGGCCTTCCTTGGCGCTGACCGCCAGCGCCTCCTGGAAGCGCGCCACCGAGACGTTGGAGGCACCCACCGCCCGCACCTTGCCGGCCTTGATCATGCCGTCCAGCGCGCCCAGCGTTTCCGCCAGCGGCGTCACGTCGTCATCCCGGTGGGTCTGGTACAGGTCGATCACGTCGACACCCAGCCGGCGCAGCGAATCCTCCACCGCCCGGTTCAGCCAGGCGGCCGAGAGCCCCTTGCCTTTGCCCGGCATCTCGATGCCGCCCTTGCTGAAGATCAGCACGTCATTTCGCCGGCCGCGGGCCTTCAGCCATTCGCCCATCAGCACTTCGGATTCGCCACCCTGGTTGCCCGGCACCCAGTAGGAATAGACATCCGCGGTATCCAGCGCGTTCAGGCCCAGGTCCACCAGCGCGTCCAGCAGCCGGAAGGTCTGCGCCTTATCGACGGTCCAGCCGAAGATGTTGCAGCCGAAGATCACCGGCGGCACCGCAATGCCCGACCGCCCGAGTTGTACCTGTTCCATCATCCGCTCCCTCGCGTTTCCGGCCCAGCTTGCCGGGTTCCCGCCCGCCGGCAAGTCCCTGCCTTTCCCCCGCCCTCGCCCGGGTCTAGAAGCGATGCCATGAATCGCCGCACGCCTGCTTCCGGCAGCCAGGACCGGGCCACCCCGGACCCCGCTATCCCGCTGATCACCACCTCCGCCGAGCTGGCCGCGCTATGCGAAAGGCTGCGTGGCGAGGAATTCGTCACGGTGGATACCGAGTTCATGCGCGAGCGGACCTATTGGCCCGAGCTCTGCGTGATCCAGCTGGCCGGCGACAACGACCTGGCCGTGGTGGACGCCCAGGCCGAGGGCCTGGACCTGGCCCCCTTGGGCGAGCTGCTGGCCGACGAACGCGTGGTAAAAGTGTTCCACGCGGCGCGGCAGGATGTGGAAATCTTCCTGCTGAAGTTCGGCGCGGTGCCGAAGCCGATCTTTGATACCCAGGTGGCCGCCATGGTGGCCGGCTTCGGCGACCAGGTCAGCTATGACGGGTTGTGCCGGTCGCTGGCCAATGTGCAGATCGACAAGGCGCACCGCTTCAGCGACTGGTCGGCCCGCCCCTTGAGCGCCAGCCAGGTCAGCTACGCCGCCGCCGATGTGACCCATCTGCGCGCCATCTACCGCGCCCTGACCGAGCGGTTGCAGCGCGAGGGCCGCCTGGCCTGGGTGGCCGAGGAAATGGGCGCCCTGGCGGAGCCCGGCACCTACCTGGCCGACCCCGAGACGATGTGGGAGCGGCTGAAGCCCCGCACCACCAACCGCCGGTACCTGGGCATGCTGCGCGCAGCGGCGGCCTGGCGGGAACGCGAGGCGCAGCGCATCAACATTCCGCGCCAGCGCCTGGTGAAGGACGAAACGCTGCTGGAGATTGCCGCCACCGCGCCGGAGGACGCCATTGCGCTCTCCCGCGCCCGCGGCATCTCGGAGAACTTCGCGCGTGGAAAATCCGGCGCCGGGCTGCTGGCGGCGATTGCCGCGGCCAAGGCGCTGCCGGATGCCGAGTTGCCGGAAGCGCAGAAGGAACGCGCCGGGCCGGTCGCCTCCCCGGCGTTGGTGGCACTGCTGAAGGTGGTGCTGGCGGCGAAGAGCGAGGAACACCACGTGGCGCCGAAGCTGCTGGCCAACAGCGAGGAACTGGACCGCCTGGCGGCCGAGGCCAACCCGGACGTGCCGAGCCTGCATGGCTGGCGGCGCGAGGTTTTTGGGAACGCGGCGCTGGATTTGAAGAGCGGGCGGCTTGCCGTGGGCGTGGATGGGCGGAAGATCAAGTTGATTGGGGTGGGGGACTGAGGCTGATGGAGTGCGATATCATATAATGTCGCCCAGAATTTGGCACGAAACTGAGCGCAGGCTCTAAATATCTAACGCAAATTGTGTTTTGGGGCGCGGCTTATTCCTCTTCGGTTAAGCTGCGGTTGTAGATTTCTTGTAGGCTTGTGCCTTCATGGGTCCAATAAGGGGCAGGTGATACTGCATAATCTAAGGAGAGTACTTTTTTGGTGGCGGCAGTTAGAGACATGTCTTCCTCCCCCAGCCTAACTTTCTTGTTAGCTAACACCTCCAAACTAATATCCGGATTAGTGGAAGAGATTAGCCTTGATCCAACCGGTATTCCAAGTGATTCTAAATTAAGCTGCGGCCTTCTTGATTTATATTGCTGACCTGAGTTGATTTCGACCTGCTGCTCTGGCGTCGGAGCGTTATTTTCTATTTCTGTTGTAGCATCTTGAACGTGTAGAAGTTTAAGAATCGCAATTGCTTGGCCTGCGTCTATAGAAAAAAATTCGCGGCGCGGATTAACTCTACTTGGTGAAAAAGCTGTATGGAGTGCTTTTTCGACCTCGTCAGGGTTGGGAACTCTGCAAGCGAATTCTAAATGGAAAGGAAATGGAACGCCCGTCGTATATAATTGACCAAGCCTTTCCGTTGCATCTTCATTTGAACTCATCCCAATTTTTATTAAACCAGGCATGGCGGGATTGCTCAAAACATAAACAATACTATACATAATGTTGACACCTGTATTGCGCTGAGAACAAAGGATGCAGATGGCAATGAGGTGAGTCAAGAAGCTAACGTTGCGGTCGGGTTGGTTTCAGATCGCATTGGTGAACTCCGCGAACGCTTTTAGTGGGGTGAGGGCGCGCGACCTTCCCACCATTCAGACCTAGCGTTACCCTCCCCGGAAACGCCCTCGGAGGAACCCATGCCGCGCCGCATCGTCGATATCTCAGTCCCGCTGAAAGCCGGCATCAAATCCGACCCCGCCGGCTCGGAACCCAAGATCACCTACTTCAACCACCAGCAGACCGGCCAAAAAATGGCCGACTACATGGGCGTCCCGCTCTCCGCCCTGCCGGAAGGCCAGTACGCCGCGGTGGAACGCGTGGACATCTCCACCCATAACGGCACGCATATCGACGCGCCCTACCACTTCTTCTCCCGCATGAATGAACGCTTCATCCCCGGTGGCGAACCCTCCTGGCGGATCGACCAGGTGCCGCTGGAATGGTGCTTCCAGCCCGGCGTGAAGCTGGACTTTCGTAAGTTCGAGGACGGCTACATCGTCCAGCCCGCGGATGTCGAAGCCGAGCTCAAGCGCATCGGCCACACCCTCAAGCCGCTGGAAATCGTCGTCATCAACACCCGCGCCGGCGCCCGCTATGGCGAGGACGACTACGTCGAATCCGGCTGCGGCATGTCCAAGGCCGCCACGCTGTGGATGCTGGAACAGGGCATCCGCGTGGTCGGCACCGATGGCTGGTCCTGGGACCCGCCCTTCTCCTTCACCAAGAAGCGCATCGCCGAGGGCGGCTCGCCGGACCTGATCTGGGAAGGCCACCGCGCCGGGCGGGAGATCGGCTACAGCCACATCGAAAAGCTGCACAACCTGGAAAGCCTGCCGTCCAGCGGCTTCATCGTCAGCTGCCTGCCCGTGAAAGTGCATCAGGGCAGCGCCGGCTGGTGCCGCGCCGTTGCGATCTTTGAGGATTAGCGCCCGGTCGTCCGAGGCGCTGGCGCCGAAGGGCGTGAATCGGTCGCTCGAAACAGCGCCTGGTCGTCCGAGGCGCTGGCGCCGGAGGGCGTGAATCGGTCGCTCGAAACAGCGTTCGGCCGTCCGAGGCGCTTGGCGCCGAAGGGCGTGAATCAGCCGCTCAAAAGGAAGCTTCCATGCCCCTGACCCGCATCGACCACCTCTCCATCCGCACCACCCGCCTGGCGGAAACCCGGGACTTCTACGTCAACGTCTTGGGCATGGAGGACGGCTACCGGCCGCCCTTCGCCTTCGGCGGCGCCTGGCTGTACAGCAACGGCAAGTCGGAACTGCATGTGGTGGAGATCGACCACGCCAACCCCGGCCCGGTCGTCGCCTATCTCGGCGAAAAGGCGCTGACCGAGGCCGACAACAGCGGCAGCGTGGACCACCTGGCCTTCACTGCCGCCGACGTGCCCGGCATGAAGGCGCGGTTCGAGGCCCTGGGTGTGCCCTACCGCGAACGCCTGGTGCCCAGCCTGAACCTGACCCAGCTCTTCGTGGACGACCCCAACGGCATCACCATCGAGTTGAACTTCCCCGGTTGAACCGGTGGGGGTGCTGGGCCTATAGGAATAAAGTCAGCGTGCGGGGTATTTGTCCGAAACGCACCGCGTTGAAAACACTGGGCTTCAGGCCAGGTGCCGCTGCCACTCCGGCAGGGCCTGCAGGGCGGCGCCCTGCTTGGCCGCAATCCGGGCGACCCGTTCGGGCGCGAAGCCCATCTGCACGAAGGCCGGGGCGGTCTCGGCCACCTCGCTGTATTCGGCGATCAGGCCGTCCTGCAGCCGCAGGATCGCCACGCCCTGGAACATCGCCCGGGCGCCCTGGGCTTCCGGCAGCAGCGACCGATAACTGAACCGGTAGCGGGCATACAGCAGCCGCCCATCGCTGACCGGATCCACCATATCCCAGCGGAACGCCTCGGCGTCGCGGTAGAACCAGTCGTCGATCAACTCGGCCACCTTCGCCCGGCCGACGAAGCTGCCATAGAAGACATCGTGATAAACGCCATCCGGCGTGAACAATGCCGCTACCGTGGCGCCCTCCCGCCGCTCCACCGCGCGGCAGAACTGGTCGAGCATGGCCTGGGCGGTCACGCCGCCAACTCCACCACCCAGTCCAGCCCCAGCGCCATCGCCAGGCTGCTGAGCCGCCGCTCGACGCTCTCGCCGGCGAAGACACCGCTGCCTTCGCGCAGCCGCAGCACCAGTTGGCTGCCCCGGCGTTCCAGCGCGGTGCCGGCCAGCAGCTTCGGGGTGCCGCCGCAGAGTGTATAGGCCAGGCGCAGCGCCGCCCCCAACGCCTCGGCCCGGGCCAGCGCCTGGCTGTCCAGCAGCGCGCGGGCGGTTGCCAGGAACGGGCTGTCGGCGGCGGCCTCGTAGCGCAGTGCCGCGCACAGCGCCAGGAAGGCCCGCGCCGGATGGTCCAGCCCGGCGCCGTGCTGGCGCAGCACGCGCAGGAAGGCCTGTTCGGCGCGGTATTCCGGGTGGTCGTGGCTGCCGATGTCGGAAACCAGGCAGGCCGCTTCCCGCAGCACCCGGGCGGCAACGTCGTCCTGCGGGAAGATCGAATCGGTCCAGCCCAGCAGCGCCGCCGGCAGATGCGGGTCGCGGCCCCAGCCCTGGGCCAGCTCGCGCCCGGCTTCCAGCATGGGGTCCACCGCGCGCACCTGGTCCGGCAGCATGCGGCTGTACCAGCCTTCCCGCAGCCCATTGGCCGAGAACACGACACGCCCGGCGCCGGTGGCGCGCAGCAGCCGGCGCATCACCACGGCGGCGTAGGGCAGGTCGGTCAGGCGCTTCTGCGGCGCCCCGGGCATGCGTTCCAGGGCACGCTTGGACGCGCCCATGACCACGCCGGCCAGGTCGCGCGCCTCGTCCCGGCGCAGCACGTAGTGGTGGACAATGGCCAGCGGGTAACTGGTCTGGGCGATGTGGATGCGCGCCAGCGCCCGCCAGGCACCGCCGACCAGATACAGGTCCCGCCCACCGCCGCTGGCCAGCCAGGGCAGCTTGGTCAGTTCGGCTTCAGCCACCGCCCGCGCCCGGGCAATGTCGCCGCCGGAGCGGTCGGCCAGGCGCAGCGAGCCGATCGGCAGCGAGGCGGCGTCGGCAACCCGGCCGGCCTCCAGTCGCACCGCTTCCAGGCTGCCACCGCCCAGGTCGGCCAGGATGCCATCGGCGCCGGGAAAGCCCAGCAGCACGCCATCGGCCGAGAAGCCGGCTTCCTCGACACCGGTGAGGATGCGCACGGGAACGCCTGGCATCCGCTGCTGCAGGGCGGCGACGAAGGCCGGGCCGTTCTCGGCATCGCGCACCGCCGCGGTGGCCAGCACCTCCAGCGGGGTGGCCTGCATGGCGGTCGCCACCGCGTAGTAGCGTGCCAGCACGGTCAGTGCTGGCTCAATCGCCTCGGGGTTCAGCTGGCCGGTGGTCTGCAGGCCACGGCCAAGGCCGAGTACCGCCTTTTCATTGAAGATCGCCTGCGGGTTGCGGCCACTGCCCTCGAACACCACCAGGCGGACCGAGTTGGAGCCGAGATCGACCACGCCGCACCGTCGCTGGTTGCCGGGCGAGGACATGCCGGTGGCCCAGCTGGGAAGAGGTGTGCCCACCTGATCAATCCTGCGCCACACGGTCGGCCTTCGGTCGCTTCGGGGTGGCGGCGGTGCCGGCGCGGTGCAGCGCGCTGCCGCGGCCGGAAAGCGAGGGATTGGTCATGAAATACTCATGCGCGGAGACCGGGTGGATGCCGGGATTCAGGCGGCGCCAAGTGCCGTCCGGCTTCAGCTGCCAGCTTTGCGCGGTATCCTTGAGGTTCACCACCATGATCTGATCCAGAATCTGGGCATGCACGGTGGCATTCTCTACCGGCACCAAGGTCTCAACGCGCCAGTCCATGTTGCGTGCCATCCAGTCGGCCGAGGAAATATAGATCTTGGCGCGGCGGCTGGGCAGCTTGTGGCCATTGCCGAAGACCAGGATTCGGGAGTGCTCCAGGAAGCGGCCGACGATGGACTTGACCCGGATATTCTCGGAAAGCCCGGCCACGCCCGGCCGCAGGCAGCAGATGCCACGGATGACGCACTCGATCTTCACGCCGGCCTGACTGGCGCGGTACAGCGCGTCGATCAGGGTCTCGTCCACCAGGCTGTTCATCTTCAGCCAGATGCCCGCGGGCTTGCCGGCCTGGGCGTGCTCAACTTCCCGGTCGATCAGCGCCAGCAGCGTCGGCCGCGTGGTCAACGGGCTGAAGGCCAGGCTCTGCATGGCTTCCGGCCGGGCGTAGCCGGTCATGAAGTTGAACAGCTTGCTGGCGTCCCGCGTCATGCCAGGGTCAGCGGTAAAGAAGCTGATGTCGGTGTAGATCCGCGCGGTGATCGGGTGGTAGTTGCCGGTGCCGAAATGGGCGTAGCTGCGCAGCGTATTGCCCTCGCGCCGCACCACCAGCGACACCTTGGCGTGGGTCTTCAGTTCGACGAAGCCATAGACCACCTGCACGCCCGCCGCTTCCAGCTCCCGTGCCAGGGCGATGTTGCGCTCCTCATCGAAGCGGGCCTTGAGCTCGACCATCGCGGTGACGCTCTTGCCGGCGTCGGCGGCCTCGATCAGCGCCTTGGCGATGGGGCTGTCGCGCGTGGTGCGGTACAGCGTCTGCTTGATGGCAACGACATTGGGGTCGCGCGCCGCCTGGCGCAGGAACTGCACCACCACGTCGAAGCTCTCATACGGGTGGTGGACCACGATGTCCTTGGCGCGGATCGCGGCAAAGCAGTCCCCGCCATAGTCCAGGATGCGCTCCGGGAAGCGCGGCGTGTAGGGCGTGAACAGCAGGTCGGGCCGATCATCGACGATCAGCTGCTTGAGATCGACCACGCCGAGGAAGCCATCCACCGGGAAGATCCAGCTGCGGTCGGCGTCCATCTCCTCGGCGACGAAGGCGACGATGTCGGGCGGCATGTGGACATCCACCGCCAGGCGGATCGCGCGGCCACGGCGGCGGCGCTTCAGCGCGGTCTCGTAGCTGCGGACCAGGTCCTCGGCCTCTTCCTCGAACTCCACGTCGGTGTCGCGGATCAGGCGGAATTGGCCGACCTCGGCCGGGATGAAGCCGGGGAAGACGCGGTTCAGGAAGAGCCCGACCAGGTCTTCCAGCAGCATGAAGCGGATGCCGGCCTGGTTGCCGGCGGCCGCGGGCAGGCGGATGAAGCGCTCGATCTGCGGCGGCAGTGGCAGCAGCGCGCGCATGGTGCCACCGTCCTCCTCGCGCACCAGCTTCATCACCAGGCACAGCGCCAGGTTGGCGATGAAGGGGAAAGGATGCGCTGGGTCCACCGCCAGCGGCGTCAGCACCGGGAAGACCCGTTCCATGAAGAAGTCGGCCAGCCATTCGTGGTCGGCCTCGGTCAGCTCAGACCGGTCGGTCAGCACCACCCCGGCCTCGCGCAGCAACAGCCGCAGTTCGCGCCAGCTGCGCTGCTGCTCGTTCATCAGCGCCTGGGCGCGGGCGTGGATGGCGGTGAGCTGCTGGCCGGGGGTGCGGCCATCCGGCGAGACATGGCCGAGGCCGGCGCGCTCCTGGCCCATCAGCCCGGCGACGCGCACCGAATAGAATTCGTCCAGGTTTGAGGCGGAGATGGAGATGAAGCGCAGTCGTTCCAGCAGCGGATGCCGTGGATTGGCGGCTTCCTCCAGCACCCGGGTGTTGAAGTCCAGCCAGGACAATTCGCGGTTGATGAACCGCTCCGGGTCCGACAGGGCGATGGCTGGCTTGGCTGCGGGCACGGCGGTCACTGTTTCGGCGGCTGACATGCCTGCAGCCTACAGCAGTGCGCCCCGTTCCGGCGAGGGCGGTGCAACCGCCGTCACATAATCGTCTTGATCGTCGAATGGCGCCGCCGGGTCCAATAGCGTGGCCAGGCAGGCGCGGGCCAGGCTGCGGCTGACCGGCACGGCGGCGGCCAGGGCGGCGCGGTCCAATCGGGCGGCGGCCTCGGCGATGGCGGCGGCGGCGCGCGGCAGGCGGGGCAGCAGCCAGGCGCGGAAGCCGGCCTCGGTGCGCAGCTGCCGGTCGGCGAAGTGCTTTTCCAGCAGGCGGGCCAGCAGCGCGTCGCCGGGCGGTGCCACCGGTACGGCGGTGGTGGCGCGCAGCCGGCTGGCCAGGTCCGGCAGCCGCACCGGCCAGCGCGCCGGCGATTGGCGGCCAGCCAGCAGCAGCGGGTGGCCGGCCTCGGCGCACAGGTTGATGAGGTGGAACAGCGCGGTTTCGTCCGACGCCTGGTCGGCGTCGTCCAGCACCAGGCCGGTGGTGGGCGGCGGCGGCAGGCCGCGCAGCGCCGCGATGTCCAGCAACCGCCAGCCGAAGCGGGCTACGGTGGCGTGCAGCATGTGGGTCTTGCCGACCCCGGCCGGGCCATGCAGCGCCAGGCGGCCGAGCGGCCAGCGTGCCGGTTCCGCCAGCCAAGCCAGGGCCGCGGCGTTGGAGGCATCGGATATCAGGTCCGCCGCCGCGTAGGACTGGTGCGGGGCGAAGGGCAGCGGCAGTTGCTTCATCGGCCCACCTGCTTATCGGCCGGTGCGCGGCGGGTCCAGGTAGAGTGGGCTCTCCAGATAGCGCCGCAGCCAGTAGCGGGCGACGACGCCGACCGCAGCCGCCATCGGTACTGCCAGCAACACGCCGAGGAAGCCGAAGGCGATGCCGCCGGCGAACAGCGCGAAGATCACCCAGACAGCGTGAAGCTCCACCCGGTTGCCCAGCAGATGCGGGTAGATCAGATAGCCTTCGACGATCTGCCCGGTCAGGAAGATAGCCAGCACGGTGCCCACGCCATGCCAGGTGCCGAACTGCGCCAAGGCCAACAGCAGCCCGGCGAGCATGCCGGTCAGCGAGCCGACATAGGGGATAAAGGACAGCAGGCCGGACATCAGGCCGACCGCCAGGCCGAGTTCCAGTCCGACCAGGGTGAGGCCGCCGGCATAGATGGCGGCCAGCAGCAGGCAGCACAGCAACTGCCCGCGCAGCCAGGCGGAGACCACGCGGTCCACGTCCCGGGCCAGTTGCCGCAGTACCCCGGCGGAGCGGCGCGGCAGCCAGCTATCCATTCGCGCGGTCATCCGCGGCCAGTCCCGCAACAGGTAGAAGGCCACGACCGGCGTGACCGCGACGAAGGTGAAGACGTTGAACAGGGCGACGCCGCCGCCGATCAACCGAGCCAGGGCCGAGCCGAAGAAGCTGATGATCGACCCAGCCTGGCCGACAGCGAGGTCCTGCAGGCGGGTATCGACCACCTCCGGCCCCAGGCGTTCGGACAGCATGGTCAGGGCTTCCCGCACCGCCTGGCCGACGCCCAGCACATAGGCCGGCAGCCGTTGCAGCAGCACGGTTACCTGGGCGATCAGCAGCGGGTAGAGCAGCAGCAGCCCGACCAGGGAGAGGGCGGCCAGCGCCAGCACCAGCAGCAGCGCGGCCATACCGCGCGGCACGCCCAGCCGCGCTAGGTAGGTGGCGGAAGGGTCGAGGAAATAGGCCACCGCGGCGGCCAGCACGAACGGCGTCAGGATCGGCGAGAACACCCAGAGCGCCAGCATCAGCGCCGCCAACATGCCCAGCGCCAGCGCGGCGCGCTGCACCGGCGTGGCGACGCGCGGCATGGGCGGCAGCACGCGGCCGCGGCCGGGCGGCGGGGCCGCCTCCGCGCCTGCGGAGGGCGCGGGCATGGTGGGGCGTGGCGCTTCCACTGCCAGCGGCCGGGGCGGCGGGGTGGGCCGGCCCTTGCCCGGGAACAGGCTCATGCCGGCGGCCGCCGCAGCGCCAGCCAGACATAGGCGGCGCCGGAGACCAGGGTGCTGGCGGCGGTCGCCCAGATGCTGGCCTCCAGCAGCAGCGGCGCGGCCAGGTTGAAGCCGGCCAACGCCAGGGCCAGCGCCGCCAGGCCGATCTGCAGCGCGGTGTTGAGCTTGGAGACCAGCAGGGGCCGCACGCGGGGCGGGGCCTCCAGCACCCAGAGCATCAGGAAGCCGCCGATGATCAGCAGGTCGCGGAACACGACCAGGATGGCCAGCCAGTCCGGCAGCACGCCGATGGCGGCCAGGGTGACATAGACCGAGACCAGCAGGGTCTTGTCGGCCAAAGGATCAAGGATGGCACCCAGTGCGCTGCGGGCGTTGCGGATGCGCGCCAGCCAGCCGTCGATGGCATCCGAGATGCCGGCGCCGATGAACAGCCCGAAGCCGAGGTCGAGCCGGCCATGCAGGATCAGCCACACCGTGGCCGGCACCGCGCAGAGCCGGGCCAGGGTGATGAGGTTAGGGAGCGTGACGTAAAGCGCGCTGGGCGGCGGCGCCGGGGTCAGCTCCTTCGCCGGGTTAACCCCCTCCGGCAAGGCCTACCCGCCAGATAGCGACGCCGCCGGGGCTGGCGGTACCGGGTTGCAGGGCGACGCCCAGCGCCGCCAGGTCGCCGGCTGCCGCGGCGGGGTCGCCGCGCAGGCCGACCCGGACGCGGGCGGCATCCACCGCGATGGACTGTATCTCCAGGCTGGCGACCGGGGCGGCGGAGAGCAGGCGGCGGCGCAGTTCCAGCCATTCGCCCATGGACCGGTAGCTGGCGGTGGCCTGCACCCAGTTGGACGCCGGGGTGGCTGGCAGTGCGCCACCGGCCAGCGGGGCCGGGGCGCCGCCGGGCGCCAGCGGCCGGCCGGCCAACAGGGCGCGCACTCGGTCGGGCGCGAAGTTCACGGTGATGCGGCCGCTGTAGCGGGTGGCGGTCAGCCGCTCCTCCTCGACGATGATCGAGGCGACGAGGTCGTCGATCTGCGCGTCGCCGAGTTGCTGCCCGCCCAGCCCGGCGGTGCTGGCCAGGGCCTGCCAGGCGGTGCGGCGGCCCTGCGCCAGGGCGCGTTCCTTGGCCTGGACCGCATCGGCGGCGGTGGCTTCGGCCGGGACGTTGCGCTGGGTGAAGGCCAGGCCCGAATCGGTGGCGGGCGGCGCCAGCGGCGCGGCGCCGGGCGGTGCCATGAGCAGCTGTGCCCCGGCCGGAAAGGCCAGCATCAGGGCCGCCAGCAGCAAGCCGGTTGCGGTCAGCCCGCCCCTGTGGTTTTTGAGCCCGCGCCGCGAGCGGCTTGTCCAGCAACCATGCATTGGCAATCCCCGCAGCCAGCCCGCCCCAAGCCTTAGCCGATTGGAGGCTATCCTGACCAGTTCCACCTCCCACAGCCTGACCTACCGTGATGCCGGGGTGGATATCGACGCCGGCGATGCGCTGGTCGATGCCATCAAGCCGCTGGCTAAGGCCACCTCCCGCAAGGGGGTGATGGGCGGCCTTGGCGGCTTCGGCGCGCTGTTCGACCTGCGCGCGGCGGGCTTCACCGACCCGGTGCTGGTGAGTTCCACCGACGGCGTCGGCACCAAGCTGAAGCTGGCCATCGACACCGGCCGCCACGACACCGTGGGCGTCGACCTGGTGGCGATGTGCGTGAACGACCTGGTGGTGGCCGGCGCCGAGCCGCTGTTCTTCCTGGACTATTTCGCCAGCGGCAAGCTGAGCGTGGCGCATGCCACGGCGGTGATCTCCGGCATCGCCGAGGGGTGTCGCATCACCGGCTGCGCCCTGGTGGGCGGCGAGACCGCGGAAATGCCCGGCATTTACGCGGCCGAGGACTACGACCTGGCCGGGTTCTCGGTGGGGGCCGCCGAGCGCGGGAACCTGCTGCCGAAGCCGGATGTCGGGCCGGGCGACGTGCTGCTGGGGCTGGCCTCGGCTGGCGTGCATTCCAACGGGTTCTCCCTGGTGCGGCGCATTGCCGCCGTCGCCGGGGTAGCGCTGGATGCGTCCTGCCCGTTCCAGCCGGGGGTTTCGCTGGGGGAGGCGCTGCTGACGCCGACCCGGATCTACGTGCAGCCCATGCTGGCGCTGCACAAGGCTGGGCTGCTGAAGGCGGCGGCGCACATCACCGGCGGCGGCCTGCCGGGCAACCTGCCGCGGGTGCTGCCGCAGGGGGTGGAAGCGGTGGTGGATGCCAGCAGCTGGCCGGTTCCGCCGGTCTTCGCCTGGTTGGCGGCGGCCGGCAACGTGCAGCCGGACGAGATGCTGCGCGTGTTTAACTGTGGCATCGGCATGGTGCTGGTGGTGGCTGCGGCGCACGCCGAGGCCGCCATGGCCCAGCTGGGCGCGGCCGGCGAGCAGGTGTTCCGCATCGGCACGCTGGAGGCGGCAACCGGCGCGCCGGGGTTGCGGGTGGACAACCTGCCGGCCGGCTGGCCGCGCCAAGGATGAGCCTGGCCTTCGTGCCGGCAGGGCCGGCACGCGCCCGCACGGCGATTCTGATCTCCGGCCGGGGCAGCAACATGGCCGCCCTGCTGGCGGCGGCAGCGGACCCGGCCTATCCGGCGCAGGTGGTGCTGGTGCTGGCGAACAAGGCCTCGGCCGCCGGGCTGGCGACGGCGGCGGCCGCGGGTATCCCGACCGCCGTTGTGGAGAGCCGCGGCTTCAAGGGCGACCGCGCCGGCTTCGAGGCTGCGGTGCAGGCCGAACTGGCGCGCCACGGCGTGGAACTGATTGCGCTGGCCGGCTTCATGCGGGTGCTGACCGAGGGGTTCGTCGCCCATTGGTTTGGCCGTATGGTCAATATCCACCCCAGCCTGCTGCCGAGCTTCCCGGGGCTGGAGACGCATGAGCGGGCGCTGGCGGCGGGGGTGCGGCTGCATGGCTGCACGGTTCACCTGGTCAGCCCCGGCGTGGATGAGGGGCCGATCCTGGCGCAGGCGGCGGTCCCGGTGCTGGCCGGTGACGATGCCGACAGCCTGGCGGCGCGGGTGCTGGCGCAGGAACACCGGCTGTATCCGGCGGCCCTGGCCTGGCTGGCCGCCGGGCGGGTGCGGCTGGTGGCGGGCCGGGCGCTGGTGGACGCTGCCGATGGCGCGGGGGCGCTTGCCAACCCCTTGCCGTAACGCCCGGCAGTTTCTAAACCTTCCGCCCA
>CANBNK010000029.1 GCA_947371015.1 Acetobacteraceae bacterium
GAAGCTGCTGGCAGCGGCTGCCTGAAGGGCGCGGACGCCGCCCCGACGCGGTAGTTTCCGGCGCTGGCCTGCGGGAAATCGGCCAAATCAGGCCACCGCAAACCAGCCGATCCCATCAACATTCCAGAAAACCAAGCCTGTAGCGGCGAATTTCCGCAGCCTGTTAGCGCCTGATCGGCTTAGGCGGAATCGCCGTAAGCCGTGAATCAGTCTCTCCAACCACAAGGCTGGAGCGTGAGCGCTTCAGTCAGAAGCGATCACACTCTGGCCGGCAGCTAGCCGGCGGAAGCAGGCGTTGCCCGCTTCCGTCGCCGCTCAGACCCCGTACTTCCTGAACCAGGCCAGCATGCGCTGCCAGCCATCCTCGGCCGCTTCGCGCCGGTAGGTCGGCCGATAGTCGGCATGGAAGCCATGCGGGGCTTCCGGATAGACATGGATTTCCACCGTCTTGCCGGCCGCCTTGGCCTTGGCTTCCGCAGCCCGCACCGCGTCCACGGGAATGCCGGTATCGGCGCCGCCATACAGGCCCAGCAGCGGGCAATGCAGGTCGCCGGCCAGGTCGGTCGCGGTCTTCGGCTGGATCTCGGTGGTGGCGCCGCCGACCGGGCCGTACCAGGCCACGGCGGCCTTCACCTGCGGGTTGGTCGCCGCCGTCAGCCAGGTGTTGCGGCCACCGCGGCAGAAGCCGGTCACCGCCAGGCGCGTCGCATGCGCCCGGCCGCTGGACCGCGCCCAGGCCACGGCGGCGGCGAAGTCGGCTTGTAGCGTTGCATCCGGCGCCTTGCTGATGACATCCCGGATGATCGTCGGCACGTCCGTCATCTTCGAGAGGTCGCCGAGCCGCGCGTAGTATTCCGGTGCGACGGCGGTGTAGCCCAGCTTGGCCAGCCGGCGGCAGGTGTCCTTGATGTATTCGTGCACGCCGAAGATTTCCTCGTGCACCATCACCAGCGGATGCGCGCCGCCCCCGGCCGGGGAGGCGACATAGGCGGGGATGTGCCCGCCCTGCACCGGAATCTGCACCTCGCCCGCCATCAGGCCGGTGCTGTCGGTGTGGATCGGCGCCGCCTGGCCATGCGCCGTGGCCATGGTGAAGCCCGCCATCAGCGTGCCCATGACGAAGCCGCGCCGGGCTGGCGGTGGCAGGTGCAGGCCGTTAAGTCCGAGCAATCCGTCCATGGTGTCGTCTCCCGTTCTGGTTCAGGGTTCGCCCAGCGGCCCCGGTGTGGTTACCTTGGCGCCAGCCATGGAGGAAACAAGGATGCAGCCCATCGGCACCGGCAGCCGGCCGGAATGGACCGCGGCGGAACTGGCGGCCGACCAGGCCTGGATCTTCACCCTCTCCGAAGCCGGCGCCCGCGACCTGCTCGGCGCGGCGCGTGGCGCCCTGCGGGAAGGCCAACCCCTGCTTGACTATCGCCGCGATGACTTCGACCTCGGCCGCGCTCTGCCGACGCTGCGCGCGGCGTTCGAGGAACAGCGCAGCGGCCGTGGGCTGGCAGTGGTGCGCGGGCTGCCGCGGGAAGGTGTCAGCCAGGCCGAGTTCGAGCTGATGACCTGGGGCATCGGCCTGCATTTCGGCGTGGCGCGGCCGCAGGGCAAGCAGACCCACTATGTCAGCCGGGTGGAGAATGCCGGCAACGCGTACCGCACCGGCACCGGGCGTGGCTACAACAGCAATGCCGACCTGGATTTCCACACGGACACGTCAGATGTCGTGCTGCTGGCCTGCTACAACGACGCCCTGGCTGGCGGCATGAGCATGGCGACCAGCACGCTCGCCGCGCACAACACGATGGCGCGCGAACGCCCCGATCTGGCCGAGCGGCTGCACGACACCTACTGCTTCTCCCGCCAGGGCGAGCAGGCCGCCGATGAAGGCGCCTTCCTTACCTGCCCGGTGGTGGCGGCGCAGGATGGCCGGGTCTTCGGCCGCTGGAACCGCAACCGGCTGAAACACGCCCAGGGCATGGAAGGCGTGCCGGACCTGACGCCGGCGCAGGCCGAGGCGCTGGCGCTGCTGGATGCGCTGATGCGGCGGGCAGACCTGATGTTCAGCACCTGGCTGCGGCCGGGCGACCTGCAACTGATGAACAACCACGCCTGCGTCCACAGTCGCACCGAGTTCGACGACCACGCCGACCCGGAACGCCGCCGGCTGCTGTACCGCCTGTGGCTGGCGCCGCCGGACAGCTATCGCCTGCCGGATGGCTTCCGCGACGCCTTTAAACAGGTGGAGCCGGGCACGGTGCGCGGTGGCTTCATCGGCCAGAACCACACCGAGGCCTGCCGCGCTTTCGAGGCCCGGGCCGCGGCCGACCTGGGCATGCGCTAGCAGGCTGCGGAAATTCGAATTTCGGCACCGGACGCCGCAACATTGATTCGCGGCGCCGACGCGGAGCGACAGGAAGTTTCAGGCAAAGGCTCGGACGGATTCCATTGCGACCTTTGTTGCCCTTCCGTGGTAGAATTTCCGCAGCCTGCTAGAACCACTCGCGGCCGCATTGCCGCCGGGGCGGCCAGGCGCTGACGAGGGATGGGGGATCACCCGCGGACGGCCCGGGTCACGGCCGCTCGTGGCTTGGGCAAACGGCGCGGATTGGGGCAAACCCGGGCCGCCCCAGCCATGCGCCAGCGGCGGCGCGCCGGCGGCGTTATTCGTGGACTTGTTCCGTCGCCTGCCCTATCCGCCGGCTATCCATCGCCCTTGGGCCCGGGTGCGCTTATTGCTTACCTCACGGCCGCTTGCCCAAACAGCATCCAGGTCTCCATGTCCCTGCACGTCGCCCTGCATCACCGGACTTCCTACAAGTATGAGCGCGCTGTCTCGCTGGGGCCGCAGACCATCCGGCTGCGCCCGGCGCCGCATGCCGGCACGCCCATCATCAGCTACGCGCTGAAGATCGAGCCGCAGCCGCACTTCCTGAACTGGATGCAGGACCCGCAGGGCAACTTCCTCGCCCGCGTGGTCTTCCCCGACCGCGTCACCCATTTCGACGTCACGGTGGACCTGGTGGCCGACATGGCGACCATCAACCCGTTCGACTTCTTCCTGGAGCCGGAAGCCGAGAGCTTCCCTTTCACCTACGACCCGGTGCTGGTGGAGGAACTCGCCCCGTTCCGCAAATGCGCCCCCGTCGGCCCGCTGCTGAAGGGCTTTCTGGCCGGCGTTTCGCTGGAGCCGAAGCGCACCATCGACGTGCTGATCGATCTGAACCGGCAGATCCAGGAGCGCACCGAATACGTCGTGCGGCTGGAACCCGGCGTCTGGACGCCCGAGGAAGTGCTGGGCAAGCAAAAGGGCAGTTGCCGCGACAGTGCCTGGCTGCTGGTGCAGGTGCTGCGCAACCTCGGCTTCGCCGCGCGCTTCGTCAGCGGCTACCTGATCCAGCTGGTGCCGGATGTGAAGCCGGTGGTAGGCGCCGAGGGGCCGAGCAGCGACTTCACCGACCTGCACGCCTGGGCCGAGGTCTATCTGCCCGGCGCCGGCTGGATCGGACTGGACGCGACCTCCGGCCTGCTGACCGGCGAGGGCCATATCCCACTGGCGGCCAGCCCGGAGCCGGCCTCGGCCGCCGCCATCACCGGCATGGCCGAACCGGCGGAAACCGAGTTCGAGTTCGCCATGACGGTGACGCGGGTGAAGGAAACCCCGCGCGTCACCAAGCCCTACACGGAACGGCAATGGCAGGACATCCTGGCCACCGGCCAGCGCGTGGACGTGGCGCTGAAGGCCGGCGACGTGCGGCTGACCATGGGCGGCGAGCCGACCTTCATCGCCGCCGACGACATGGACGCGCCGGAATGGAACACCGACGCGCTGGGGCCGACCAAGCGCGGCTATGCCGGCCGGCTGCTGCGCCGCCTGGTGCCGAAGTGGTCGCCGGGCGCCGCGCTGCAATACGCCATGGGCAAGCACTACCCGGGCGAGCAACTGCCGCGCTGGGCGCTGTATTCCCACTGGCGGACGGATGGCGAGCCGGTGTGGCGCAACCCGGCACTGCTGGCCTCGGACGATGACCAAGACACCGCGACCGCGACCGAGGCCGCGCGCTTCGCCGCGCTGCTGGCCGAGCGGCTGCAGGTGGACCCTGCGCTGGTCAATCCGGCCTATGAGGACATTCACTACTACCTGTGGAAGGAGCATCGGCTCCCGGCCAATGTGGTGGTGGAAGACGCCAAGCTGCGCGATCCGCTGGAACGCGAGCGACTCACAAAAGTGTTCGCCCAGGGGCTGAACGCGCCGGTCGGCAGCGTATTGCCGCTGCGCCGCGTGCTGCAGGACGGCAACCGGCGTTGGCAGTCGGGCAAATGGTTCTTCCGCGGCAACCACATGTTCCTGATCCCCGGTGACAGCCCGGTCGGCCTGCGCCTGCCGCTGGAAAGCCTGCCCTGGGCCGACCCGGCGAGCATCCAGGCGGAGTACGAGCGCGACCCGTTCGAGACCCTGCCGCCGCTGCCGCCGCACCAGGCCTTCCGCCGCGTGGCGGTGCCGAGCGGCGAGGGCGTGAACCCCTATCAGCGCGCCCATGCGCAGCGTGGGCAGCAAGGCCAGGGCGCCCAGGGCGGCGATGGCCTGGACGCCTTCCGCCCGCGCCATCAGGAGCTGCCCGTTGTCGGCCGCGGCGATCCGGAGCTGGTCCGCACCGCGCTGGCGGTGGAAGCCCGCGGCGGCCTGCTGCATGTGTTCTACCCGCCGCTGATGCAGGCCGAGGACTGGCTGGACCTGACCGCCGCGGTGGAGGACACCGCGCAGGAGATGGGCCGCAAGGTCATCCTGGAAGGCTACCTGCCGCCGCGCGACCCGCGGCTGACGCATTTCTCCGTCACGCCGGACCCGGGCGTGATCGAGGTGAACATCCACCCCTCGGCCAGCTGGGCCGAGCATGTGGAGCGCACCGAGACGCTGTACGAGGAAGCCCGCCAGGTCGGGCTGGCGGCCGAGAAGTTCATGCTGGATGGTCGCCACGTCGGCACCGGCGGCGGCAACCACATCGTCATGGGCGCCGCCCAGGCCAGCGACAGCCCCTTCCTGCGCCGGCCGGACCTGCTGAAGAGCCTGCTCGGCTTCTGGCACAACCACCCGAGCATGAGCTACCTGTTCAGCGGCCTGTTCATCGGGCCGTCCAGCCAGCACCCGCGCATCGATGAAGCGCGGATGGACAGCGTGGGCGAGCTGGAGTTCGCCTTCACCCAGATCAGGCGCGACCAGCCCAGCCCGCCCTGGCTGGTGGACCGGGTGTTCCGCAACATCCTGGCGGATGTCACTGGCAACACCCACCGCACCGAGTTCTGCATCGACAAGCTGTACTCGCCGGACAGCAGCAGCGGGCGCCTCGGCCTGGTGGAGTACCGCGCCGCCGAGATGCCGCCGCATGCGCGCATGTCCGCCGCGCAGACGCTGCTGATGCGCGCCGCCATCGCCGCCTTCTGGCAGAAGCCCTATGAGCGGAAGCTGGTGCGCTGGGGCACCCGCATCCATGACGACTTCCTGATGCCGCACTGGAACAACCAGGACTTCCAGGATGTGCTGGCGGAGCTCGGCGCCAATGGTTTTGCGCTGGACCCCGCCTGGTTCGTGCCGCACCAGGAATTCCGCTTCCCCAAGATCGGCGAGACCATGGTGCGCGGCACCGGGCTGGAGCTGCGCCACGCGTTGGAGCCCTGGCACGTGCTGGGCGAGGAAGCCGCCGCCGGCGGGACGGCGCGCTACGTGGACAGCTCCTGCGAACGCGTCCAGGCCAAGGTGAGTGGCTGGGTAGAGGAGCGCTACGTGCTGGCCTGCAACGGCCAGGCGGTGCCGATGACCCGGACCGAGCGCGAGGGCGAGTTCGTCGGTGGTGTGCGCTTCAAGGCCTGGGCGCCGCCCTCGGCCCTGCACCCGACGGTGCCGGCGCAGACGCCGCTGGTGTTCGACATCTACGACCGCTGGACCGGGCGCAGCCTGGGCGGGCTGACCCACCACGTGGCCCACCCGGGCGGGCGCAACTATGAAACCCTGCCGGTGAACGCCAACGAGGCCGAGGCCCGCCGGCGCATCCGCTTCTTCGCCTTCGGCCATACCCCGGGGCCGATGGAGCCGCCGGAGCCGGTGGTTTCGCTGGAGACGCCGCGCACGCTGGACCTGCGCCGTGGGGTTTAGGGCCTGAACCGCGGCCACGCCCTGCGGCCGGAGCGGCAGGTCCGCCTCCGCGGCGCCGCCCCGGTTGGCCGTTTGCGGTACCGAGGCAAGGCATTCGCCCGCGGATGATTCCATCCGCACGGAGATTGCTTTAAGCACCCGGGTTCAATGATTGAACCCCGGGATGAAATGGTGGACGGCAGCGGCGGGCTGCGGCCACCCTGGCGCCTGCTGCATGCGACGCTGACCGGGTTGGGTCGCGACGTGCTGGCGGAACGTGGCCAGCAGTTGGACCGTATCTTCCAGGATGAAGGGCTGACCAGCCTGCTGCCTGGCGCCGCGCCGATCGGCTGGCGCTGCGACCCCATTCCGCTGCCGCTGAGCGCCGGCGAATTCGCCATGCTCGCCGAAGGCCTGGCCCAGCGCGCCCGGCTGCTGGACGCCGTTCTGGCCGATGTCTACGGCCAGCAGTCGCTGCTGGCGGCAGGGCTGCTGCCGCCGGCGCTGGTCTTCGCCAACCCGGCCTTCCTGCGGCCCTGCCGCGCCACCGAGGAGCCGGCCCAGCCGCCGCGCCTGCACCTGTATTCCGCCGAGGTGATGCGCGACGCCGATGGCCGCTGGCAGGTGCTGGCCGACCGCACCGCGGATGCCGCCGGCGTGGCCTATGCGCTGGAGAACCGGCGCGCCCTGGCCCGGGTGGTGCCGGAGCTGTTCCGCTCCACCCAGCTGCGCCGGCTGCGGCCGTTCTTCGAGACCTGGCAGGACGCGATGCAGCGCCTGGCACCGCACACCGCGAGCAATCCCGGCCTGGCGTTGCTGACCGCCGGCCCCGGCGACAAGCTGTGGTTCGAGCATGTGGTGCTGGCGCGGGAACTGAGTTGCAGCCTGGTGGAAGGCGGCGACCTGACGGTGCGCGACGGCCTGCTGTTCCTGAAGACGCTGAAGGGGTTGCAGCGCGTGGATGTGCTGCTGCGCCGGCAGGATGGCCGCACGCTGGACCCGCTGGAGCTTGAGTCGGGCGCCGCCGACGGCATCCCCGGCCTGCTGGACGCCATGCGCGAAGGCAATGTGCGCGTGGTCAACGACCCCGGCGCCGGCTTTGCCGAGGCGCCGGCGCTGGCCGCCTTCATGCCCGCCCTGGCGCGGCACCTGCTGGGCGAGGAGCTGCTGCTGCCCAGCCTGCCGGTGCGCTGGCTCGGCGATGCCGCGGCGCGCGAGGAGGTGCTGGCGGCGCTGCCGGAATGGCGCATCCGCTCGGCCTTCGACGGTACCGAGAACCCGGTGGCGGCGCATCAGCTGGACCTGGCGGCGCGGGCCGAGCTGGCAACCCGCATCGCCGTGGCCGGCGAGGAATATGTGGCGCTGCCGCCGCTGCGTCCCTCGGTGGCGCCCTGCGTCGGGCCGGATGGCATGGTGCCGCGCCCGGTGGTGGTGCGGATGTTCCTGGTGTTCGACGGGACGCAATGGCAGGCCATGCCGGGCGGGCTCGCGCGGGTGCTGTCCGAGCAGGATGTCATCACCGGCCGGCTGCCGCTGCATGCCCTTTCCAAGGATGTCTGGGTGGCGGCCGAGGAGGAGACGGAGCTGCTTGGCCCGGCGCATCTCGGCGTCGCGGCGTTGCCGATCCGCCGCACCACCGGCGACCTGCCGAGCCGGGTGGGCGACAACTTCTTCTGGCTGGGTCGCTACCTGGAACGGCTGGAAGGCGACGCCCGGCTGCTGCGCCTGGCCATCGCCTGGATCGAGCGACCGACGCCGACGCCCCGCGAAGTGGCGGAGCTGCAAAGTTTGACCGCCTGCCTGGTGGCGGCGCGGCTGGTCAAGGCCGAGGCGGTGCAGGGCCTCGGCCCCGCCGCGCTGGGCACCGAGCTGCGGCAGGTGGCCGCGGCCACTGGTCCGCTGGCGGGCCTGCTGGAGGAGGTGCATCGGCTGGCCGAGCTGCTGCGCGACCGGCTGACCGGCGAAGTGCACGGCACGCTGCACCATTCGCTGCGGACGCTCTCGGCGTCACTGGCCCGGGTGCGGGAAACCCGCGCCACCGCCAAGGGGCTGGAGACGCTGTCCCTGGCGATGACCGGGGTGCTGCAGTTCAGCGCCACCGTCGCCGGGCTGGCGGCGGAGAACATGGTGCGCGGCGGCGGCCGGCTGTTCCTGGATCTGGGCCGCCGGGTGGAGCGCGCCCGCGCCATCGCCAACGAGCTGGCCTGCGTGCTGGACCAGCCCGGCGCCGTGGTGCGGCCGAGCCGGCTGGAGCCGGGGCTGCGCCTGGCGCTGGAACTGCGCGACAGCGTGATCACCTACCGGACCCGCTACCTTTCTGTGTTGCAGGCCGGGCCGGTGCTGGACCTGGTGATGGCGGATGAGGGCAACCCGCGTGGCCTGGCCTTCCAGTTGGCGGCAACGCGTGACCTGCTGGCGGAACTCGGCGGCCGCACCGACAGCCCGCTGGCGACCGTGGCGGCGCAGATGCTGGACTCGGTGCAGGCGATGACCCGCGACGTGCTGGCCGCGCCGCAGCAGGCCGGCGCCGCGGTGGTGCTGGCGCCCCAGCTGAAGGCCCTGGCGGAGGCGATTGCCGACCTGTCCGACCGCATCACCCGGCGCTACTTCGCGCTGCTGCCGGCGGTGCGCAGCCTGGGGGTGGAAGCCGAGGGTAGGCGCCTGAAGGACATGGCGTCATGATCTACAAGGTGCGGCACACCACGCGGTACAGCTACGCCACGCCGGTTGATCTGGCGGCGCACATGGTCCACCTGCGCCCCCGCACGCTGCCCTGGCAGCGGGTGCTGGCGGCCGGGCTGACGGTGACGCCCAAGGCGGCGCGGCGGCGCGACGGCCTGGACCACTTCGGCAATCTGGTGACCTGGCTGTTCCTCGACCTGCCGCACCCGGAATTCGAGGTGACGACCGAGGCGGTGGTCGAGGTGCGCTTCCCCGAAGCGCCGGAGCCCGCGGCGACGCCGGCCTGGGAGCAGGTCGCGGCGCAGGCGCGCCTCGGGGGGCCAGGCGCCTGGCAGGCGGCGGAATACTGCTTCGGCAGCCGCATGGCGCCAGCGCATGCCGGGGCCGGCGCCTATGCGGCGAAAAGCTTCCCGCCCGGCCGGCCGGTGCTGGAGGGCCTGCTGGAGCTGAACCATCGTATCCGCACCGAATTCCGCTTCCGCGCCGGGGTCACGACGCTGAGCACGCCGATCTCCGAGGTGCTGGAGCGGCGCGAGGGCGTCTGCCAGGATTTTACGCATCTGATGATCGGTGCGCTGCGCCACCTGGGGCTGCCGGCGCGGTATACCAGCGGCTATATCCGCACCCGCCCGCCCGCGGGGCAGCAGCGCCGCCGCGGGGCGGACCAGTCCCATGCCTGGGTCGGCTGCTGGATGGGCGCCGAGCATGGCTGGGTGGACCTGGACCCGACCAATGGGATCGTGGTGAAGGACGAGCATGTCGTGCTCGGCTGGGGGCGGGACTATGCCGATGTCAGCCCGGTGCTGGGGGTGATCCTGGGCGGCGGTGCGCATCGGCTTGAAGTGGGCGTGGACCTTGAGCCGCAAGGCGAAGGGTAGAAGTTCGCCGCAAGGCGAAGGGTAAACGCTCGCCGCGAGGCGAGGGTTAGGCGTTCGCCGCAAGGCGAGGGGTAGGTGCTCGCCGCGAGGCGAAGGCTGACGCTTTTGTGTGTCAGCCGTCGGGCTGGTTCGGCGTTGCCCCGGGCATGAAGCTCTTCCGCTGCCAGGCCTGTGGCCAACTGCTCTACTTCGAGAACACCATCTGCGAGCGGTGCCGCCACCAGCTTGGCTATCGCGCCGATATCGGCCTGCTCTGCGCGCTGGAGCCGGAAGGCGAGGCGTTCCGCACGCTGGGCCATCCGGGCCAGTGGCGGGCTTGCGACAACGCCAGCCATGCCGCGTGCAACTGGCTGGTGCCGGCCGAAAGCCCGGCCCGGTTCTGCCAGGCGTGCAGCCACAACCACCTGGTGCCGGACCTGACCGTGCCCGCCAACCTGCCGCCCTGGCGGTTGATCGAGGCGGCGAAGCGGCGGCTGATCTATTCCCTGCTGCACCTGACGCTACCGGTGCCGACGCGGACCGAGCAGCCCGAGACCGGCCTGGCCTTCGACATCCTGGCCGACCCCCCGGTGACCGGCGGCCCCAAGGTGATGACCGGGCACGACAACGGCCTGATCACCATCGCGCTGGCCGAGGCCGACGACGCGCTGCGCGAGCAGCGCCGCGCCGCGATGGGCGAGCCGTATCGCACGCTGCTCGGCCATTTCCGCCATGAGAGCGGGCATTACTACTGGGACCGCCTGGTGCGGGATGGCGGCCAGCTGGAGGCTTGCCGCGCCGTCTTCGGCGATGAGAGCCTGGACTACAACGCGGCATTGCAGGCGCACTACGCCAACGGCGCCCCGGCTGACTGGCAGGAGAGCTTCGTCTCCAGCTACGCCACCGCCCACCCGTGGGAGGATTTCGCCGAGACCTGGGCCCACTACCTGCACATCGTCGATACGCTGGAGATCGCGGCGGCCTTCGGCATCAGCGTGCAACCGCAGCTGGACCGGCGCGACGAGATGTCGGCCGAGATCGACTTCGACAGCTATGCGGCGCCGGATATCGAGACGCTGACGGCGGCCTGGCTGCCGCTGACCTCGGCGATGAACGAGCTGAGCCGGAGCATGGGCGCGCGGGACCTCTACCCCTTCATCCTCAGCCCGGCGGTCATCGCCAAGCTTGGGTTCATCCATGGGCTGGTGCGGGGACAGCCGGTTTCGGACAAATAGCCGGGGTTGGGGCTGGTTGGCTGCGTTAAAGTAACAAAAACAGTAGCTTAAGTCAAGGTCTGCTGCGGTTCCGCGCCGGGTTGCCCAGGGCGGTGGCGCCGGCCGGGACATCCCTGGTCACCACCGCGCCGGCGCCGACCACGGCGTCCTCGCCGATGGTGACGCCTGGGAGGATCAGCGCGCCGGCGCCGATCCAGACATGGTTGCCTATGGTGACGGGGCGGCCGAACTCGCCGCCGGCGCGGCGCTCGGTGGCGTCGCGCGGGTGGTCGGCCGCCAGGATCTGCACGCCGGGGCCAATGCGGGTGCCGTCGCCGATGGTGATGGCGACCACATCCAGGATGGTGCAGTTGAAGTTGATGAAGACCCCGACGCCCAGCGTGATGTTGACGCCGTAGTCACAATGGAAGGGTGGGCGGACGACGCTGTGGTCGCCGACCGCGCCGAGACCCTGGCGCAGCAGGGCCAGGCGTTCGCCCGGGGAGACCGGCAGGCCCGCATTGTAGCGCGCCATCCAGCGATCGGCGGTGGCGGAGAGGTCCTGCAATTCGGGGTCATCAGGCCGATAGGGCAGGCCTGCCAGCATCTTCTGCCGCTCGGTCAGTGAGACAGCCGGGATGCGGCGACGCGCGGATGATTTCGGCTTCGCGGCGGTCTTGACCGGTTGCTTCATCGCCGGGGCATCCTGGCTGGGGGGCTGCTTGCGCCGCCCAGGCTACCGCAGGCGCCGCTGCCGCTCCAGGCGGCTCAGCCGGCGCGGCGGTCGAGGTGCAGGCCCTGGTAGGCCGCGATGCGGCTGAAGTCTGGCGTGAAGCCGAGGCCGGGGCCAGTTGGCAGCGCCACCTTGCCGTCCTCCACGCGCAGCACGTCGTCCAGCAGGGCCTCGCGCAGCGGGTTGGGGTTGGCGTCCCATTCCAGCAGGCCCTCCTTCCCCTGGGGTCCGCGCACAGCGGCCAGCAGGTGCAGGCTGTGCATCAGGCCGACGGCACCGCCAAGGAAGTGCGGACAGTACATCTTGCCGGCGCCGACGATCGCCTTGGCCACCGGTAGCGTTGCGGTGTGGCCGCCCCACTTGGCGCAATCCGGCTGCATCACGCCGAAATGGCCGTCCGCGATGGCCTGGGCGAAGGCCAGGGAGCCGCGGATGTTCTCGCCGGCCGCGATCGGGCTGCGGGCGGCGGCGCGGACCGCGGCCCACTCCCAGGCCGGACGGTCGCAGGTCAACGGTTCCTCGATCCAGGCGAGGGGGAACTGGCGGAGGACTTCGACCATGCGGACGGCACTGTCAAAATCCCAGCCCTGGTTGATATCGACCATGCAGCGCTCGCCGGGCTGCAATCCCGCGAAGACCGGGGCCAGGGTGGCGAAGTCACGCTTTTCGCCGAAGCCGATTTTTATCTTGAAGGCGCGATAGCCCTTGGCGCGTGCGGCCGTCACCTGGGCCAGGGCCTGCTCGTCCGGGTTCAGGCCGCTGGCGTAGCAGGGCAGCGGGGAGGCATCGGTGCCGCCGAGGTATTGCCACAGCGGCAGGCCGGCCTTGCGCGCGGCCAGGTCGTGCAGCGCCAGGTCGGCGCCGGCCAGGGCGGCGGCATAGGCGCCGGGTTCGCCCGCTTGCAGGCCCCAGACGTGCAGGCGGCGGTCCATCTCATGCCAGAAGGCGTTGATATCGCTGATCGGCCCGGCAAGCAGGCGGGGGGCGATGAAGGCGTCGAACAGCCGGGCGCGGTGGTCGGCGGTCAGGGTGGGGAAGTTGCCCCAGACCTCGGCAAAGCCCTCGGTGCCATCGGCGTCGGTCAGCTTCAGGTACAGCGCCACGCGTTCGGTCATGGCGCCGAAGGCGTTGACCACGGGCACGGCGATGGGGGCGCGGAAGACCAGGGCCTCGGCGCGGATGACGTTGATGGCCATGCGGCTCATTCCTTCCAGGGGTGCTGCGCCCAGAGGCGGCTGTAATTGGCGCGCAGGGCCTGCAATTCGGCGGTGTATTCCGCCGGGCCGAGGAAGCGCAGCGGCAGCAGTTGCTGCTGGGCGCCGGCCAGGAATTCCGGCGTGGCCACGGCCTGGCGGACGGCCAGTGCCAGCCGGGCCAGCACCTCCGGCGGCAGGCCGGCCGGGGCGGCGACGCCGCGCATGCTGCCCTCCACCACGTCATGGCCGAGTTCGCGCAGCGTCGGCACCTCGGCGGCCACCTCCCACCGGCTGGTGGCCAGCTGGCCGAGCGGGCGGACCACGCCCTGGCGCCAGTCGGTGATGCCTTCCCCCATATTGACCACGGCCAGGTCGATGGTGCGGCCGAACAGCGCGGTGCGGACCTGCGAGGAGCCGCCGAAGGGCACGTGCAGGAAGCTGGTACCCGTCGCGCGTTCCAGCGCCAGCATGGCCAGGTGGTCGTCGCTGCCGATGCCGGTGGTGCCGTAGCTGACCTGGCCGGGGCGGCGGCGCGCCTCCGCCAGCAGGTCGTCCAGCGATTTGATCGGGCTGGCGGTGAGCACCCACAGCCCGCCGGGGTCGTCGACGATGTTGGCGATGAAGCTGAAGCTTTCCAGGCTGAAGCGGGCCTGGCGCTCGATCGGCACCGTCACGATGGTGGGGGTGTTGGTGAAGCCGATGGTGTAGCCATCCGGCCTGGCCCGGGCGAGTTCGGTGAAGCCGATCTCGCCACCGGCGCCGGCGCGGTTGACCACGACGACGGTCTGGCCGAGCTGCTTTTCCAGCACGCGGGCCAGCAGCCGGGCGGCGGTGTCGGTGCCGCCACCGGCGGCGTAGGCGACGATCATGCTCAGGGGGCGGTCGGGTTCCCAGGCGTGGGCCGGGCGGGCGAACGGCGCTAAGGCGGCAGCGGCGAGCAGGGCGCGGCGCGTGGTCATGGACGTTTCCCAGGTTTGATTGGCCGGAGAGCAGCACGCCGGACGGCCGCGAACAAGCTTGTGGCTGCGCGGCGGCGGCGGAATCGGCGGGGCGCTGAATCATGCCCAGGCGCGAAAGCGTCACCTTCCTTCCCGCGGGTCGGACCTCCGTATGCTGGGACTCAGTCGCTCATAGGGCGGTCGAAGCGGGCGCCACGTCGGCGGATCGCGCGTCAGCCCGGCAAGGCAGGACTGCCTGCGCCAGCAGGTCGGTCAGTTCGGCCGCCGGGCAGGGGCGGCTGAACAGGTAGCCCTGCGCGTCGGTGCAGCCCAGCCGCCGCAGCGCCTGCCACTGCGCCTCGGTCTCCACGCCTTCGGCGATGGTGGCCATGCCGAGCGCGCTGCACAGGTCGGTAACCGCGCGGACAATGGCCAGGCTGACCTTGGACGCTTCGAGGTTGCGGATGAAGCTGCCATCGATCTTCACCGTGTCGAACGGAAAGCGCTGGAGGTAGCTGAGCGAGGAATAGCCGGTGCCGAAATCGTCCAGCGCGATACTGACGCCGAGCGCCTTGAGCTGGTGCAGGGTGGCCAGCGTCGCCTCGGTGTTCTGGAGCATGACGGTCTCGGTGATCTCCAGCTCCAGCCGGGTCGGGTTGAGGCCGGAGCCGGCCAGGGCCGCGGCCACCGCGCCGACCAGGCGGCTGGAGGCGAACTGCACTGGGGAGAGGTTGACCGCGACCTTCCACGGCCCGGCCCAGCTGGCGGCGGTGCGGCAGGCATCCCGCAACACCCATTCGCCCAGCGGCACGATCAGGCCCATCTCCTCGGCCTGGGGGATGAAGCGGTCCGGCGGCACCAGCCCGCGTTCCGGGTGACGCCAGCGCAGCAGGGCCTCGAAGCCGGTCAGGCGGCGGCTGGGGATGCCGACCTGGGATTGGTAGAATACCTCGAACTCGCCGGCGGCCAGGGCGCGTTGCAGGTCCAGTTGCAGGCTGCGGCGCAGCAGCGCGCGGGCGTTCATCTCGGTCTCGAAGAAGCGCATGCAGCCGCGGCCATCGGCCTTGGCGCGGTACAGCGCCAGGTCGGCATGGCGCATCAGCTGGTCGGCCTCCAGCCCGTCATCGGGGGCCAGGGCAATGCCGATGCTGGCGCCGATGCTGATGCTGTGGCCTTCCACCTCATAGGGGGTGCAGAGGGTCTCCACCAGGCGCTGGGCCAGGGCGGCGGCGTCCGCGGCGCGGGTGACCTTGGCCTGGACCACGGCGAACTCGTCGCCGCCCAGGCGGGCGATGGTGTCGGTCTCCCGCACCGCGGCTTGCAGCCGGGCCGTCACCTCCTGCAGCACCAGGTCGCCGGCGGCGTGGCCCAGGCTGTCGTTGACATCCTTGAAGTGGTCCAGGTCGATGCACAGCACGGCGAAGCCTTCGCCGCGGCGGGCGCGGGCCGCGGCTTCATCCATGCGGGTGCGGAACAGGGTCCGGTTGGCCAGGCCGGTCAGCGCATCATGATGCGCCAGATGGGCGATCTTGGCGGCGGCGCGGTGCTGTTCGGCCAGGATGCGCATTTCGGTCTGCGACCGCTCAAGCGCGGCGCGGTGCTGCATCTGGCGGATGCCGAGCATGACGGCCCCCAGCACGATGAAGGCGAGGACCACCATGCCGGCGGCGGTGTAGTTGGCCTGTTGGCGCCACAGGCGCAGGATGTCGTCCTCGGCGCGGGTGACCACCATGGCTGCGGGATAAGCAGTGAGCGCTCGCACGGCGAATTGCCGATGGATGCCATCGACTGCGCTGTGGGTTTCACCGGTGCCGGCCTCGGCATGCTCCAGCACCTGCTGGAACGGCAACAGCGGGCCTTGCAGGCGGCGGCCGATCGCATCGGCGGCATGGGGATGGCGGGCCATCAGGATGCCGTCGCGGCGCCACAGGCCGATGGAACTGCCGCCGCCAAGGCTGATGCGGGCGAGGAACTGCTCGAAGTAGGTCAGGCTCAGGCCCACCCCGACCACGCCGAGGAACTGGCCCTCGGCACTGCTGAGGCGGTGGGTAAGGTAGATGTTCCAGGTGCCGGTCTGCACGTTGCGGGCCGGTGGCGCCAGGTAGCTCTCCAGGGTCGGGTCGTCGCGCAGGGCGGTGAAGTGCGGGCGATCGGCGATGGAAAAGGCGACGGTGGGGAAGGCGCGGGTTGAGTTGATGGTGATGCCATCGGCATTGGTCAGGAACACCGCCTCCACCTGGGGCACGGCGGCGATGCGGCCGATCAGATCGCGGTTCAGCGCCTCGGTGGCGAGCCGGGCGTTGAACTCCTCGGTGGAGGTGAGATGCAGCCCGTCGATCAGCTTGATGATGCCGGCCTGCAGCAGTTCCACGGCGTGGAAGCTGTTCTGCACGTCGCTGGAAAGCACCAGGGCGAGGTTGGACAACTCCCGCTCGGCGTTGCGCCGGGTCTGGCGGTGCAACTGCGCCATCAGCAAGGCCACGACCAGCATGGCGAGTGCCATGAAGCCGATGCCGGCCAGGATCAACCCACGTTCATTGCGGCCCAGCCCGGCCCAACGGAACAGGGAAGGTGGCGTGGATCGGGCGAGGCCGAGACGGGCCTGGGGGGATGCGGTCGGGTCAGCCATGGCGGCGGGGTCTTCTTTGCGGGCCCGGGTTGGGGGGCCGCCGACCGTTAAACCGCAAAGAAGCTAATCATCCCCTGCGGGCAGGGCAGCCCGGGCGATGAAGACGCAAAAAAAAGGGCGGCGAGGTTGCCCCCGCCGCCCTGGATTTGTCTGGCCCTGGAATGGGGTCAGTCGGCGGCGAGCGCCATCCGGCTGCCGTTCAGCTTGGTCATGACATGGTCCTCGGCGGCATCGACCACGCGTTCGGTCTGCTCCGGCGTGAAGACATGCCCGGCACCCGGCATCACCCGATAGTCGATGGTGATGCCCTTCTGGGTGTTCAGCTTATCGACTAGCTTGCGGACGCTGGGTTCGGGGACCAACTCGTCCTCGGCACCGTGCAGGATCAGGCCGTTGCACGGGCAGGGGGCGAGGAAGCCGAAGTCGTAGTGGCTGGCCGGCGCGCTGATGGAGACGAAGCCGCCCATTTCCGGGCGACGCATCAGCACCTGCATGCCGACATAGCTGCCGAAGGAATAGCCGGTAGCCCAGAGGCTATGCGCGTTCGGGTTGACTGCCTGGAGAAAGTCCAGCGCCGAACAGGCGTCGGAGATTTCGCCAATGCCGCCATCGTAGCGGCCCTGGCTGCGGCCAACGCCGCGAAAGTTGAACCTAAGGATGGAAAAACCGAGCGACTGAAATCGCTGGTAGAGTGAATATACCACCCGGTTGTTCATCGTGCCGCCGTGCAGGGGATGCGGATGCAGCAGCAGCATCACCGGCGCGTTGGCCTTTTTGGAGTGGTGGTAGCGACCCTCAAGCCGTCCGTCGGGGCCGGCAAACATGACCTCAGGCATCTTCCCGTGGGTCCAATTCGTGTTGTGCCGTGCACGCCAGGCTTGCCGGGGAACGTCCTTGCGGGAGGTCCTGCCGACACGCCAAGCGCGCACTGTCGCCTGGTGGGGGTGTCCTGTAGGCGGTCCCTGGCACGTCCAGGGAACACCGTTGCCTCAGATGGTGTCGCTTACCCGCCGCCCCAATGGTTGACTGGGGAAGTCGGGTAAAATAGCCTCATTCCTTCGACGCCCGCTGCCGGGGCTGCCTGTCGTCGGTTCTTGGCTTCGATCCTACCTAGGGCGCCCCCGGACGGGCTCCCGGTTCCGGGGGTGCCTGAATATAGGCACTTGGCTATGGGTTTTCATAACGGATTCACGGTACGCGCCCCATGTCCTCAGGTATGATCCGCCATGCTGGCGATGCGGGGCACCTGGTGCCGAAACGCTTGCGATTGCCGCTGGGCCATGGCGCATGAGGCTTTCAACCCGTGGGCGCTACGCGGTGATGGCCATGGTGGAGATGGCGGTGCGCCAGCGCGGCGGCGACCTGACCTGCCTGCAGGAACGCCCGGTCAGCCTGGCGGACATCGCCAGCGCCCAGCAATTGTCGCTGGCTTATCTGGAACAGCTGTTCGGGCGGTTGCGGCGGGCGGGGCTGGTGGCCTCGGCGCGCGGCCCCGGTGGCGGCTATCGGCTGGCGCGGGCGCCGGAGCTGATCGCGGTGGCGGAGATTGTCGATGCGGTGGACGAGCCGATCCGGGCGACGCGCTGCGAGGAAGGCTCCCCCGGATGTCTGGCGGCGGGGGGCAAGTGCCTGACGCATGACCTGTGGTCGGAGCTCGGCGAGCAGATCCGGATGTTCCTGGCGCATATGACGCTGGCCGATATCGTCAGCGGCCAGGTGCTGGGGCGGGCGGCGGTACCGGTTCGGGCCGGGGTAGCGCAGGCCGCGGTAGCGCAGGCCGAGGTGGCGCAGGCGGCGAAATGAGCGGCGCGCTGTACCTGGACGCCAACGCGACCGAGCCGCTGCGGCCGGTGGCGCGGGCGGCGGCGCTGGCGGCGATGGAACTCGGCGGCAACCCATCCAGCGTGCATGCCGCCGGCCGGGCGGCGCGGCGGGTGCTGGAGGAGGCGCGTGAGGCGCTGGCGGCGCGCTTCGGTGGCCGAGCGCAGGATGTGGTCTTCACCAGCGGCGGCACCGAGGCGAATGCGCTGGCGCTGCGTGGCATCGGAGCCGGGCGACGCCTGCTGGTGGGCGCGACGGAGCATCCGGCGGTGCTGGCGGCGGCGCCGGGGGCCGGGGTACTGCCGGTGCTGGCGGATGGCACGCTGGACCTGGCGGCGCTGGAAGCCGCCCTGGCCGAGGGCGGCCCGGCGCTGGTGGCGCTGATGGCGGCGAACAACGAAACCGGGGTGCTGCATCCGCTGGCGGCCGCGGCGGAGCTGTGCCGGCGCCATGGCGCGCTGCTGCATGTGGATGCGGTGCAGGCGGCCGGGCGGGTGGCGGTAGCTGTGGGATGGGATTCGTTGGCGGTGTCGGGCCACAAGCTGGGCGGGCCGTGTGGCGCCGGCGCCCTGCTGCTCCGCCCGGGCCTGGAGGTGGCACCGCTGATCGCCGGTGGCGGCCAGGAACGTGGGCGCCGCGGCGGGACCGAGCCGCTGCCGGCGATTGCCGGCATGGCAGCGGCCTTGGCCGAGGCGACGCCGGCGGCCGCAGCCGGGCTGGCAGGGCTGCGGGACGCGATTGAGGCTGGCGCCGCCGGCGCGACGGTGGCCAGCGCCGGGGCGGCGCGGCTGCCGAACACCACCTGCCTGGTACTGCCGGGCGTCGCCGCCGAGACGCAGGTGATTGCGCTGGATATCGCGGGCATCCGGGTCAGCGCCGGCGCGGCATGTTCATCCGGCAAGGTGGCGCGGAGCCCGGTGTTGCAGGCCATGGGGTTCGGCGAGGATGCCGGCAGCGGTATCCGGGTTTCGCTGCCCTGGAATGCGCCAGCCGACAGCGCCGAGCGTTTCCTGGCGGCCTGGGCTGCCATGCGGGATCGCCTCTCGCGCCGCGCGGCATAACGCCCCATCTTCCCGGGGATGCGACCGAACCGACCGATCTATCTGGACAACCACGCCACCACGCCGGTGGACCCGCGCGTGCTGGCGGCGATGCGACCTTGGTGGGAGGAGAACTTCGCCAACCCGCACAGCGCCGAGCACGCCATGGGGCGGGAGGCCGAGGCAGCGGTGGAAACGGCGCGCGGCCATGTGGCGGAACTGATCGGCGCGGGTGCGTCCGAGATCATCCTGACGAGTGGTGCGACCGAGGCGAACAACCTGGCGATCAAGGGCGCCGCGCGCTTCGCCGCCGGGCAGGGCAGCGAGCGCCGGCGGGTCATCACCCTGGCGACCGAGCATAAATGCGTGCTGGAGAGCGTGCGCGACCTGGCCGCCGAGGGGTTTGAACCGGTGGTGCTGCCGGTGCGCCCGGATGGGCTGGTGGAGTTGGACGTGCTGCGGGCCGCGCTGGAAGTGCCGACGCTGCTGGTCAGCGTGATGGCGGTGAACAACGAGATCGGCGTGGTGCAGGACCTGGCCGCGATCGGCGGCTTGGTGAAGGCCGCGGGCGCCTTGTTCCACAGCGATGCGGCGCAGGGCTGCGGGCGGATTCCGCTGGACGTGGAGGAACTGCGGCTCGATTTGCTGAGCATCTCCGGCCACAAGATCTACGGGCCGAAGGGTATCGGCGCGCTGTATGTGCGGCGGCGGCCGCGGGTCAGGCTGGCGCCGTTGTTCTCGGGCGGCGGGCAGGAGCGGGGGCTGCGCAGCGGCACGCTGGCCACGCCCTTGATCGTCGGCTTCGGCGAGGCCGCACGGATCGCGGGCATCGAGGGGCTGCTGGATGCCGGGCGGATTGCCGGGCAGCGGGAAGTGTTCCTGACGCGCCTGCGTACCGAGGTGCCGGGGGTGCGGGTGAATGCCAGCCTGGAGCACCGTGTGGCCGGGAACACGAACATAACCTTCCCTGGCGGGGTGGATGCCCAGGCGCTGATGGCGGCGGCGCCGGAGGTCTGCGTCTCCACCGGCTCGGCCTGTTCTTCCGCAGCGGTCGAGCCTTCCTATGTACTGGCGGCCATTGGACTGTCGGAGGCGGAGGCGCGATCCACCTTGCGTGTGGGGATTGGGCGCTTTACCTCCCCGGCCGAAGCCGAACAGGGGGCCGCCTTGCTGGCCGCCGCCTGGCGTAGCCTCGCGTCTGATCGTCGCCGATGACACCACCGGCGACGTGAATCAGCCGCGTCGATAAAAGCTTAGGTGCCGGTCGCACGCTTCCTGGAGCGTCCGGCAAGCACCGTGGAACAGGATTGAGCGATGCCCAGCATGACCTTCGTCGAGCGTGACGGTAACCGGAAGACGGTGGACGCGCCGCTCGGGCTTTCGGTGCTGGAGATTGCCCACAAGCATGGCGTGGATATCGAGGGCGCCTGCGAGGGCTCGCTGGCATGCTCCACCTGCCATGTGATCGTGGATGCCGGCTGGTTCGAGAGGCTGGCGGCGCCGACCGAGGACGAGGAGGATATGCTCGACCTGGCCTTCGACCTGCAGGAGACGTCGCGCCTGGGCTGCCAGCTCATCATGACCGATGCGCTGGACGGGCTGGTGGTGAAGCTGCCGAGCGGCACCAGGAACGCCGGCTGATGGCCGCGCCCGTGGGGACGCCGCGCTGGGAGACCGACTTCGGCGCCGAAGGCGGGCTGTTCCGCACGCTGCGGGCGGCCTGCGCGCAGGATTGGGCGGACTATACCTGGCATGAGTTCTGCCGGCGGATCAGCGATGGCTCGCTGCCGCTGGAGGCGTTCCGGCGCTACCTGATCCAGGACTACCTGTTCCTGATCCACTTCGCCCGGGCCAAGGCGCTGGCGGTGTTCAAGGCCGAGAGCATCCAGGCGATGGTGGACAAGACCAACGCCATCAGCGCTATCCTGGCCGAGACCAGCATGCACCTGAAGTATTGCGAGGGCTGGGGGCTTTCGCAGGCCAAGGTGCTGGGCACCGCCGAGAGCGCGGAGACGGTCAGTTACACGCGCTACGTGATCGACCGTGGCCTGGCCGGCGACATCCTGGACCTGGAGGTGGCGCTGGTGCCGTGCAGCGTGGGCTATGCCGAGGTGGCGCTGCGCGTGCTGGCGGACCCGGCGCGGAAGGTGGACGGCAACCCGTACCAGAGTTGGATCGATACCTACGGCGCCGAGGGCTACCAGAAGCTGGCGCGGGCGGCGGCCCTGCGGATCGATGCGCTGGGTGTTTCGCATGGCGGCGAGGCGCGCTTCGCTATGCTGAGCGCGACCTTCAGCGAGGCGGCAAGGCTGGAACAGCGGTTCTGGCAGCAGGGCCTGGACGCGGCCTGATGCGCATCCTGGTGGCGATGTCCGGCGGCGTGGATAGCTCCGTGGTGGCGGGGCTGCTGGCCGAGCAGGGCCATGAGGTGATCGGCGCCACGCTGCAGCTGTATGACCATGGAGCCGCGGTGCAGAAGAAGGGCGCCTGCTGTGCCGGGCAGGACATCATGGATGCGCGGCGCGTGGCCGATAGGCTGGGCATCGCGCATTACGTGCTGGACCGCGAGCAGCGGTTTCGCAGTGCCGTCATCGACGACTTCGCCGCGCAATATGCCGCGGGCGAGACGCCGGTGCCCTGCGTGCGCTGCAACCAGACGGTGAAGTTCCATGACCTGGTGGAGTTGGCGCGCGACCTGGGCTGCGAGGCCATGGCGACCGGCCACTACGTCCAGCGGGTAGAAGGCGCGGAGGGGCCGGAGTTGCACCGCGCCGCGGACCCGCAGCGGGACCAGAGCTGGTTCCTGTTCGCCACCACGCGGGAGCAGCTGGCGTTCTCGCGCTTTCCGCTCGGACATTATCCGGACAAGGCGGCGGTGCGGGTGCAAGCCCAACGGCTGGGCCTGGCGGTGGCGGAGAAGCCGGACAGCCAGGACATCTGCTTCGTCCCCGAGGGGCAATATCACCAGGTGGTGGCGAAGCTGCGGCCGGAAGCGGCCGAGCCGGGCGAGATCGTCGATGCCGAGGGCCGGGTGCTGGGCCGGCACCAGGGCATTGCGAGCTACACCATCGGCCAGGGGCGCGGGCTGGGGCTGGGGCTGCGCGAGGGCGAGCAGCCGCTCTACGTGGCCGCGCTGGACGCACCACGGCGCCGCGTGGTGGTGGCCCACAGGCAGGCGCTGCCGAGCGCCGAGATCGTCGCTGGCGAGGTGAACTGGCTGTGGACGCCGCCGGCCGGCCCCTTTGCGTGCGAGGTGAAGCTGCGGGCACGCGAGCAGCCGCAGCCCTGCCTGGCCGATTGGGACGCGGCCGCGGGCCTGCTGCGGGTGCGGCCGGGGGTGCCTGCGATTGCCGCGCCGGGGCAGGGTTGCGTGCTCTACGCCGCTAATCGCGTGTTGGGTGGCGGCTTTATCCGGCGGGCGGTTGACTTGGGCGCCGCAGCGGCTTAATCCCGCGCCCTCCCGGACGGCGCTTGCCGCGAGGATGACGAGATGGTTTGGCGGTGTAGCTCAGCTGGTTAGAGCACGGCACTCATAATGCCGGGGTCGGCGGTTCAAGTCCGCCCGCCGCTACCATTCCAACCCATTGAATATCCGACATAAAATGTCGAGTTAGCAAAACCTTCTTCCCTGAAGGCCCTTTCCTGACCGGACATTGGCCGGACAGCGACGACGGTTTGCCAGCCTTGGTGAACAACTCCGCGCCTGCTTCAAGCGCCTGATACCATCTGGCAGCCATATCGACGGTTGGCGTCCCGTTGGGCATTCGCTACGACTCTGGCCGGTCGGGGAGTTGCAGTGGGATGGCGTTAGATCGGTTATCGCGAGGTCTCAGGCTTCAGCCCTTCGCCGTTTGTGTGCTGACCTTGCTCCAGGTTGCATGCTCCCAGCCGCAGGTGGCAGCGCCAGCCACCGGCAGTTATCTCCAGCAGACCCAAAGCGGGCCGGCCACGTTGCCTCAAGGAACGACATGGTGGCAGGGTTCCTATTCCTGCCTCCAGGGTCCAACCCTTTTGCGTTTACGTACGCGGGTCACCCAGGACGGCATGGTCGAGGGTCTGTTTGACTTCGGGCCACCCCCAGGCGTCAGCGGTGGCGCTGGCTCGTTCCTCCTCTCGGGAATAAGCACGAGCATGGATGGCAGTCTGAGACTAAATCCGGTCCGCTGGCTCAACCGCCCTGGCGCCTACTCAATGGTCGGACTTTCGGGGGTGGTTCGCGGCGACACTTACAGTGGAAGCGTGACGGGGGGACTTTTTTGTGGCGACTTTTCCGTAACGAAATTGGCGCCTCCACCCACGACAGCCGCCGTGCAGGCACCGCAGGTCTTGCCTCCGGCCGCCCCTGTTGAGGCTCCACGCGACCGTCACTCGCAGATTACTCGTGTCGCGTTAAGGAATGAGGGCGGTACGTTTACGGTTCCGGTGTCCATTAACAACGCAATCACCCTCAATTTCGTGCTGGATAGTGGTGCCTCCGACGTGTCTATCCCGGCAGATGTGGTCATGACTTTGATGCGGACTGGTACGATAAGTGCCGCTGATTTTCTGGGGCAAAGAACGTATAGGCTCGCAGATGGCTCTACTGTTCCCTCTCAGACTTTTCGAATTCGACAACTGAAAGTTGGCGATCGCGAAATATCCAATGTAATTGGAAGCGTCGCTGCGGTGAGGGGGAGTCTCTTACTTGGGCAGAGCTTCCTTAGTCGGTTTAAGTCATGGTCTATAGATAATCAGCGCCGAGACTTAGTTTTGGAATAGTAAGAAGACGACCCTACTTGTGGATCAGGGTGCTGAATAAGCTGTTCATTTTTTTGATCAGCCTTTGGGCTTCGCCTCGGCACTTGGCGGCCTGTCTAGCGTCGGCGCTGCGAAGCCCATGCCTCCAAGGAGCCGCCCGGCACAATGCCAGCCCTTCGCTGGTTTTCGGCCCGTGAGCGCTTTTCACCTTGATTAGACCCTTGCTCACTTCGCCCCACCCCCCCTCTGTCGCCCACGCCCCACTGCGCCGGCCACAACCGCCTGACCACCTTCAGCGACGGCCACGTATTGCACCACCACTGTTTGCCGGCCGCCGTTCCTGATCCTGTCCAGGGTCAGCAGTCCACGCTGATAGGCATCCATTAGGCGGGCAGCGGTGTTCGCCATCCGCGCTGCCTCATGGCTGCGGTGCGGGTAGCGGTGCCCACTGGCGGCATAGCCTGCGAGTTCTTCTCGGGCGGCGCTGACCATCTTCATGGCGAGGGCATGGGCTGCGGCCATCTGGTGCGCCAGTTCCCGCTCCAGTGAGTTTTGCGCCTGGATGCTCTCGGCGGCGTCCACGCCCAGAACCAGGGCGCCGGCCTCGCCGGCCAAGTCGAGGCGCTCCAGGCTGGCGCTGGCGGCCAGCATGTCGCCGCGCTGGCGCACTACGTCCACGATATGCGCTTTCCTGCCCAGCACCTCCCGCGTCGCCGCAATGAGTTCGCCACCGTTGCCGGGCGCCATGCGTCGGGTCACATGGGATAGGGGGTCTAGCGCCTGCTCGGCCGCCTGCTCCAGTTCCGCCGCTTCCATCTCCTCGAACCGTGCGCCGGTCGGGTCGCCCCACCGTTCGCGCATCTCAACCGCAACTTCGCGCTTCAGTTTGGCGCGTGCCTGAGTATGCAACGCATCAGCGACACTCGGAAGCGCCTTGGTAATCTTGCTCATGTCCTCACCTCGATGGTTGTCGTGTTCGGTGGCGCTGGATGACAGGTCGCGCAGCACCAGCCCGGCCCAACTGCGGTTCCGTCCAGCACGGGCACCGCAGCGGCCCACCACCACCGGCCACGGCAGCATGAACACCAGCAGCCGGACGAAGGGCGCGCGGCGTGATCCGCCCAGCTTGGCGGGCGCTGTAGGGCGCTGCCGCGCAGAGCGGCCAGGTAGCGTTGATGATCCGCAGCCGGCAGCGGCTGGCCCATGTCGCCCCGCGCCTCGGCGGCCAGCGCGGCGTCAACCTCGGCCCGTTCGTGGTCAAGCTCCGGGTCGGGCGCGGCCAGGGCTTCGGCGGCCTCGGCCATGACGAGCCGGTAGAAGGCCGCGCGCTGGCGTTCGGCCTCCTTTGCGTGATCCACCGCGATGCCATTAGCGCCGATAGCGCCGTTAGGTCGCGGTGGTGGAGCTGCCGGCATCCTATCGGCACTATTGGCGCTATCGGCAGTCGGGCATTCCGCGCGAAGGGTCGCCAGCCGGCTGCGCCAGGTCGTCATGCCGCCGCCCTCTGCATCGCCGGGTTCAGCATCCAGTCGGCACGCTGGCGGCCTTTGCTGCCGCCGTCGCGGCCCGGCGCCGGCCTGACCACATGCAGTTCAGCCAGTTCATGCAGCGCCGCTTCAATCCGCTCGGCCGTGCCGATCCCAGGCCCGTTGCCCATGCGCCGGAGCTGGCGGGCGTTCAGCGTCTCGGGCATGGGCGACTGGCGCAGCAGCCAGCGGGCCAGCCGGCGGGCGTCTCGCTCGGCCTCGGGCAGCGCAGCTTCACCGAAGGCGCGGCGGGCCATCGGCAGCGCGTAGTCGCAGAGGAAGCCCAGCGCGCGGGCCAGGGCGTTCAGGTCAACCGCTTCCGGCTCAGGTGCGCCGGCCGGCTGTTCCAGCCAGTCGAGGTAGAGGAAGATCAGCGACAGGCGAACCGCCATGCCCGGCACCTTGCCCAGCCAGGACAGGAACAGCCCGGCGGCCTCGGCCTCCTGCCGCTTCACCTCGCGCCGCAACTCCTGCAACGCCTCGATAGCCTCGGCCGTGAACAGCAGGAGCAGAGGGTCGTCGTTCACCATCGGCAGTTGCCGCAGCCGTAACAGCCGGTCTTTCAGCACGAAGGGCAACGCCCGTCCGTCCGGTGGTTCGGATATATCCGCGCTCGGCGCCGGCCAGCAGTACAGGAAACGGGCGCTCAATCCGTCGTCGTCGCCATTCAGCAGCAGGGAGGCCAGCCGGTCGGGCTGGATGCCGCCGACAATCGCCCAGGTCAGGTTCGGCACGTCGCGGGCGTTATCGCCATCCTTTACCCGATCAGCCGCCCAGCGCTTGCCCTCATAGGTTTGCAGCCAGAACGCCCGCTCCATGCCGGCCTTGCCGCTGTAGGCGTCCATGCCGGTGATCCAGCCGGCCAGTTCGTCCCGATGCAGCAGCAACCCGCGCGGGTTCGCGGCGCTCAGGTCGCGCGCCGCCTCCATGGTCGGCGTGGTCGAGTAAGCCCGGCGGCGGGCGGGCTGTTCCGGTTCAACCGCGCCAAGCGGTTCGAGGGGCGCCGGCCGGTTCTCCTTCACCGCCGCCTTCATGTCGGCTTCCCACAATGCGCGGCGTTCCTTTGCTTCCTGCTTCTCGGTGCGCCAGCCGCGCATCCGGTCCTCGGTGTCGTCGTTCAGGTCGGCCTCAAGCTGGGATAGCGGCCCGGTGGTCGCGTCTATGGCGGGCGACTTCCCGGCGCTGGGCAGCCCGATGCACGCCATGTTCACCACGGGCGGGTGCTGCCAGCCGTCCCAGGGCGAAGCCCAGCGGGCGTTGCCGATGGCGGCGCCGACAACCGCCAGCAGCGAACACGCCACATAGTCGGGCGGTGCGCCGGCACGCTCGGCCGCGCGAGCAATCCACCCCCGCCACCGGCCGGGGAACAGGTCCAGGGGCAATGGGGGCGGCGGCGCGGCCTCGGCCGTGGCCAGGTTCAGTTCCGGCGCCGGCCAGGGCGCGGCATCACGCGCCAGCCCGCGCAAGGTATGCAGCCCCACAAGGGTCGGTGGATACCGATGATAGTTCGCCCAGCGGCCCGACACCTCGGCTGGTTGATAGGCCGGATTTCGACTGGCCCATGCGCTGAACAGCGTCTCGCCCTCGGCTGCGCCGCCCAGCGCGCCGAAGATCGCCATGCCGATGCGGTTGAACGCTTCCCAGTCGGCCGGGCCGGTGTTGGGGATACGGCCCAGCAGGTCCGCAACCTCTGCCGCGCTGGCGTGCGCCTCGGGTCGGTGGCGCTGTTCCTGGCGCTTCTCGCCCTTCGTCTCGGCCTTCGGTGGGTCGGCGCCAATCCACGGGGTGACCACGCTGAACAGTGCGTCTATCTGCGCCTCATTCAGTGTCGGCAGGGTGTCCAGGCGCATCGCGTCCAGTGGCTCAGGGCGCCAGCGCAGTCCGGCGCCGGAAGGGTGGGTGCCGTAGGCGTGGAATTGCTGGCCACGCCCCAGAACCTCCAGCTTGCGGCCCTCGGTGCCGGCCAGCACCCGCTTGGGCGGCTCGCCCTCGGCAGCGCGATAAACCAGCAGCCGTCGCCCACTGTTGCCGCGCCACCGAACCGGCGCCCGGCCGAAGCGGGCAACCGCCTCCTCCTCGATCCGCTGCGCCAGGTCGTTGTCGTCGCAATCAATGTCCAACGCGCGCAGCCCGTCGCACATGATGCCGGTGTTGAGCGCGGAGAGGTTCGGATGCGCGGTAGCGGCCTCCGGTGGATCACGTCGGGCGCGCTCCTGCCAGGCGTCGCCCATGGGGCGCTTGTCGTTGCTGTAGAGCGCCACGGGGCGGAAGCCGGCCGCCCAGAGGCGGGCGCGCAACTGGGCCAGGCTGGCGAGGTTGGGAACGTGGTTGCCGTCAGCCATGGTTGCTGGCCTCCATGGCGCGGGTCGTCGCCAGAGTGGCGCGCAGCGCAACCAGCGCGTCGGTTTCATGTAGGTTTGCGGCGGCGTGGTCGCCACGGCGGCGTGCTTCGGCGGCGAGTTCCAGATGAGTGCGAAGCATTGCCGGCCGGTGGTTGGGGGTCTCGTTGGTCTGCATGTTGTCGGCTCCAGGCCGAGACGCGACGCTGGCAGCGGGCTGCGGTGGGTGGTAGAAACCGGGTGCTGACTTCCGACTTTGCCGCAACACGCGCCGGGCCATCGCGCCCGGCGTTTTGCTGTCAGTGAGACGCCAGCCGCAGCAGCGCGGTCAGCAGGATGAGGGCGACGGGTTCGGCCAGGATCAGGTTGGCGGCCATGTCAGGCTGCCTGCTGCGGCTGCGGGGAGCGGCCACCACGAATGGCCGGCGCAGCGTTCAGCTTGGCCTCGGCCAGAGCGAACAGTTCCACCGTTTCGCAGAAGGCCTTGCCGTTCACATGGCGCCAGGTCAGCGGCCATGCTTCCAGCGTGCGCGGCGAGATGGAGAAGTAGAGCTGGGTCAGCAGCGCAGCCCCGGCGCGGCGGTCAACGCGGCGAGGAACATCGGGCGGGAGGGTAGGGGCATCCATATCGTCAGGCTCCGTTTCGTGGCGCCACGCGCCGTTGAAGAACGGACCGAAACCTGATCGCCGGACCTTCCGACTAATCCCCCTATTTAATGGGAATTTTCTTTGGCATGCCGACGACGCGAGTGTGTTTGTCGGCCAAGGCCAGGACCGACTTCCACGCGCCCGGCTTGATCGTGCCTTTTTCGGGGCGGTCCTTGCGGTATCGGCGCAAGAGGCGCCCAGCTTCGGCGTGGTGGCTTCCCTCTCCTTCCGATGCCTCATCCCGCCACTTGGCAATGGCGCGACCAGCTTCCTCGATGCTCTTGCCGGGGATCGCATACCCGCGCCGGTCGAGTTCCTTCGCAACGGCATTGGCTGCCATGGTGCGGGACATGCCCTCATCCCTGGCAGCCTCCATCGCCACAACGGCATGCTTCACCAGGGCCACCGTTCCGACTGTTGCCTGGGGGCGGCCTCGGCCTCGGCTCCGGGGCTTCAGGATCGGGTGGACCTTACCCTTCTCCAGTTCCGTTAGGGCTGCCTGCATGGCGCGTAGCGGCTTCGCCAGGTTGGCGTTGGCCATGTCGGCAAACCTGTCGATGAAGTCGGCAACCGCCACCAACGCGACGAGTGCTCCGCTCCGCCCGCCGACTTCTTCATGGTTGGGCGCGTCCAGATGGATTTGGGCCACCACCAGTTCAGCGCTAAGGAACCGAAGGGCGTCGGCTACCGCTTCCGGTTCAGCGAACGGGGTCGTGATCTTCACGGCCCGGCGCCCTTCCTCGCGCAATAGCCAGTTCCCGACACTCTCGGGAGTGACTTCTTCGCGGCCATTGGCGAAGCGGGTATTCACCTCGGCGGCGATGCGTTCCACCGCCTCGCCGGCTTGGTGCATTTGCCAAACCCACGCCTGGATGAGCGCATCCATTTCCTTGGTCAGCGTGGGGGCCTTAGCTGGCGCGCTCATGCCGCACCACCCAGCGCGGCGGGAAGCAAGGTGAGCAAGCAGCCCAGCAGCCCGCGCCGGGCCGCGCTGGCGCCGTTGTGGGTGTTGCCGCCGGCCTGGGCCGCAATAGCCTGTCGCATGGGGTTCTCTCCCGTGCAGCGGGTCAGGCTGGCGCAGGTGGTGGCAACACCTCGCCAGCCGCCATTGATGCCGGGGAACCGCCCCGGCGCGGATCAGGTCAGCCGGCAGCGCGCAGCGGCACTACGTTTGCTCGACTAGGCGTCCTGCCCTCGATGGCGGCGGCCAGCGCCTCGCCCCAGGCGTTGAGCGCGGCCACCTGTTCCGGTCGGCGCGTCGAGGTCTGATAGACTCCCAGCACCCCGCCACGGGTCGCGGTTTGCTTGTGGTTCAGCACGGCATCCAGCACAGCCTCGTGGAAGCCTTGCTCGCCCAGCGCGGTGGCGAAGGACCGGCGGAAGTCGTGGAACCTGTCGGCCTTGTCCATGCCGCCGGCCGCGACCACGGCGCGCTTGATGGCGCCGAACGTGGTCAGCGCCTTGCCGGAGCGTGGCGCCGGAAACACCAGCCCAGCCCTCGGCGTGCCGGCCGCCTCATGTCGTTCGCGCAGAATATCCATTGCGAGGGGATGCAGGTGGAAGCGGTGCTGCTCGCCGTTCTTCGTCGCGGTGTTCGGCTGCGTCCATTCAGCCGCGTCTAGGTCCAGATGTTCCCAGCGGACTTCAGCCGCCTCGATCCGCCGGCAGGGAATGGCGATGAGGAACCGCATGAAGTCGCGGTGTACCTGCTCCAGCCCCTCCGCGCTGCCGGCCGCGTTCCACAGGGTCGCCAGCGCCGGCACCTTCAAGAACATCTGGCGCGCCGCCACCGGCTTTGGCCGCCGCCCCTTGCCGATCAGCGTGCAGGGGTTCAACGCCACCATGCCTTCATCCTGGCACCAATCGAAGAACCGGGAGATAGCGCCGAACCGATGCCGGGCGGCGCCGGGCTGGTCAGCGGTGGCCCGCAACAGGGCTTGCAGGTCAGCCTTGCCGATATCGGCCACACTCTTGCCGCCGGCCTTCATGTTCTTCACCGCGTTCTTCACGCGCGAGATTTCGTCGGCGGCATAGGTCGCGCCGACCTTGCCTTTGCCGCGTAGCCGGGCGCGCTTCGGCAGCGCCTTCGCGTAGTCCTCGATCAACCGGGCCATGGTGCGGGAGCGTTGCTCGGCATTCACGGCGATCTTCTTCTTGCGGGCGGCTGCCGGGTCGTCGCCGGCCTTCACCGCCCCCTTCAATGCGCCAGCAGCCTGCCGGGCATCGTCGGGCGAATGGCTGGCTGGCGTGCCGATGCTGACCGACTGGCTGGCGAACCTCTTGCCGGTGACGGCATCCAATCCGCGCGGCTTGTAGTCGAAGCGCCAGGTCATGCCGGTCGGGTTCACTACCAGCACCAGCCCCCGGCATTCGAGGTCGGCCACCACTAGCCGCAGGTTCGGTTCGCGGCGGCGCCACGCGGCCTCCACCGTCGCCTTGGTGATCTTCAGCGGCCCCTCGCGCAGCGCCTGCATGTGCTTGTCCCGTGGTTTTCCTGACCGGACATTGCCCGGTCTGACCGGACGTATGCAAGCGGAAAGGAACGGGAGCGAACGGAGGATAATCGAGGAGAAAGGCCAGCTTCAGCGTGGGTTTGCGTGGATTGGCGTAACCTCTAGAACGGCACTCATAATGCCGGGGTCGGCGGTTCAAGTCCGCCCGCCGCTACCATTCCATCCCCTACCCCTGCAGCAAGCCGGCTTGGCGGACGATCTCGCGCCAATGCGTTGTCTCCTGCGCGATGCGCCGTGCCAGCAACGCAGCCGGGCCGCCGGCGGGGTTGAAGGCGGTGGCGCGCATGCGGGCCTGGATGGCCGGCTGCGCCAGGAAGGCGTCGCATTCGGCATTCAGCCGGGCCAGAATATCCGGCGGCACGCCAAGCGGCGCGAGCAGGCCGAGCCAGAGGTCCACGTCGAAATCGGCGAAGCCGCATTCCTGCATCGTTGGCACCTGCGGCGCGGCGGCGGCGCGTTCGGTGCCCGTCACGGCCAGGCCGTTCAGCCGGCCCTCGTTCACCATGCCCTGGGCGTTGCCGATGCTATCGAAATAGTAGTCCACCTGGCCGGTGGCGACGCCCATCAGCGAAGCGGCAGCGCCGACATAGGGCACGTGCACCACCTCGATCCCCGCGCGCAGGCGGAACATCTCGGCCACCAGGTGGCCGCCGCTGCCGATGCCGATGGTGGAGAAGTTCAGCTTGCCGGGGTTCGCCTTGGCCTCGGCCACCAGGGCAGCGACGCTGGCGAAGCGCGGGTTGGCGACGAGGTAGTACGGGTAGCGCACCACCATGGAGACCGGGGCGAAGTCGCGCTGCGCGTCGTAGGCCGGCTGCTTGACCACCAGCGGCGCCATGCTGAAGCCGCTGTTGCTGCTGAACAGCAGGGTATGGCCATCCGGCGGGCTGCGCATGACGGCGACAGTGCCGACCGCGCCGGTGGCGCCGGGGCGGTTTTCCACAACGAAGGGTTGGCCGAGGGTGCGGCTGCAATGCTCGGCCAGCAGGCGGGCGTAGGTGTCGCCAGGGCCGCCGGGCGGGAAGGGGTTGATGAACTTCACCGGGCGGTTCGGCCAGGCCAGGTCCTGGCCCTGCACCGCGGGCGCTGCCAGGGTGGCGGCGGCGGCCAGCAGATGGCGGCGGCGCATGGCTAAACCGCCAGCAGGCCGGCATCCACCGGCAGGATATGGCCGGTGATCGCCTTCGCCTTCGGGCCGGCCAGGAAGACCATGGCGTCGGCGATGTCCTCGGCCGTGGGGAAGCGGCCCTGCGGCAGGCGGTCCAGCATCATCTGCCGGCGCGCTGGGTCGGCCAGGGCCTTGTCGCGGGAGGGGGTCAGCACGGTTGCCGGTGCCACGGCGTTCACCCTTATGCCGTCGCGCGCCCATTCCACCGCCAGCATCCGCGTCATCTGCACGATGCCGCCCTTGGAAATGCCGTAGAGGCTCTGCTGCGCGATACCGGTCAGGCCATGGGTGGAGGCGGTGCTGACGATGGCGCCTTGCCGCCCGGCGCCGATGCACCAGCGGGCGAAGGCGGTGGACATGAAGTAGTGGCCCTTCAGGTTCACGTTCATCAGCCGGTCCCAGTCGGCCCAGGTGATCTCGGTGGCGGCGCCGCGGCCGGTGGTGCCGGCATTGTTGATCAGCGCGTCAACGCCGCCCAGGCCGGCGACGGCGCTGGTGATGCTGGCGGCGATGCTGGCCTCCAGGTTCAGGTCCAGTTCCACCGGCAGCATGCGGCGGCCGGCGGCGTCCGGGTGGTTCGCCACCTCGGCGACCGAGACGCCGGGCAGGTCGGCCAGCGCCACGTCCCAGCCCTGGCGGGCGAATTCCAGTGCGGTGGCGCGGCCGATGCCGGTGGAGGCGCCGGTGACGAGGGCGACGGGCATGGGGGAGTTCCTCGGACGATGTTGGTTAAGCGACTGTTTTCCGACCCCCGGAAGCTGTCAAGCGGTGCTGGCGGGTGCGGGGTTGAAACGGCTATCGTTGCGGCCGGCGAGGCCGGAAGGGCTGGATAATGCGCAGACTGCTGCTGGTCCTGGGCCTGGTGCTGATGGCCCCGGTCTTGTGGGAGCCGCCGGCCAGGGCGGAGCGCCGGGTGGCGCTGGTGATCGGGGCCTCGGCCTATCAGCACGCGCCGGCGCTGCCCAACCCGGTGAACGACGCGGTGGATGTGGCGGCGGCACTGGTCGCGACGGGGTTCACCGTGGTGGATGCCTACGACCCCGATTTCGCGGGCATGCAGCGTGCGGTGCGGGATTTCGGCCGCGCGCTGGAAGGCGCCGACGTGGCGCTGGTGTACTACGCCGGGCACGGCGTGCAGGTGGATGGCCGGAACTACCTGCTGCCGGTGGACGTGGCGCTGGGCGATGACGGCGCAGTGCAGCGGGAGGCGCTGGACGTAGCGCAGTTGCTTACGCTGCTGGGCAATGTGCCGCGCGTCTCCCTGGTGTTCCTGGACGCCTGCCGCGACAATCCGCTGGCGGCCAACCTGGCCAGGCGGGCGGGGGCGGCGCGGTCCCTGGCGGTCTCGCAGGGGCTGGCGCAGATCGGCGCCACGGCGGCGAATACCTTGATCGCCTACTCGACCCAGCCGGGGAATACCGCCAGCGACGGGCGCGGCCGCAACAGCCCGTTCAGCAGCGCCATGCTGCACCATATCGGCACGCCTGGGCTGGACGTGCAGGAGATGATGCGCCGGGTCCGCGCGGCCGTGGTGAAGAACACCAATGGCGTGCAGGTGCCGTGGGATAACTCCTCGCTGACGCAAGGCTTCCACTTCGTCGCCGCACCGGCCGGCAGCGCGGTGCCGAGTGCCGAGGCCTGGGTGCCGCCGCCGCGGGAGCCGACGCCGCGCCAGTTGGACGTGGCGCTGTGGGACAGCGTGAAGGCCGGCCAGGTGGAGGAAGTGCAGAACTACCTGCGGCAGTACCCTGAGGGCATCTTCGCCGACGCGGCGCGGGCGCGGGTGGCGGCGCTGACCCGCCAGGCCGGGGCGCAGCGCGAACAGGCGCGCGACATGGCGCAGGTGATCGCCCAAGGGTTATCCGCGGAGTTTGCCCGGCTTGCCGGCAGCGGCGCGCTGATCGCGGACCCGAAGGAGCCGCACGAGTTCTACGCCAATGCTCGGCTGTATGAGCAGCGCGGCGACTTCGGCAATGCGCGGCGGGCCTATCTGCGGTTCTTCCAGTTCGGCACGGCGTATGTGGACCCGCACTACCGCTTCCAGGCGTTTCTGCGTGTGCAGGAAGGCCGGGCGGGTGCGCGGGAAATCTATGCCGATATGCTGGCGGCACGGCGCAGCGACGAGACGCTGCACTACGCCGCGGCGCTGCTGCAGGAGGCCGAGCCGCGCAAGGCGCAGCTGGAGGCGGTGATCGGCAACCGGCCGGAATTCGCGCCCGCCTACTACGAATTGGCGCGCAACTTCTCGGAGGCCGTGCTGGGCAGCCAGACCAGTGCCGACAAGGACCGCGAGCGAATGCTGCTGGCGCGCTTCGTCGAGTTGGCGGAGCGCGGGCGCCACCTCGCCTGGTTCATCGACCAGCAGGTGGCGGCGGAACAGCTGGAGGATGCGCGGCGGCGGCTGGCGTCGCTGAACGCGCGGGCGCCCAGCACCAATGTGGCGCTGCGCACCATGAACACGAATGCAGGCTGGGTGCTGATCTTCATCGTCACCGAGGCGACGCAGGAGATTTTCGTGGCGCAGCAGGGCCAGGCGCCGGTGGGGCTGGGCATCAGCGCCAACATCAATATCCAGACCGGGCGGCCGATGGCCAGTACCGTGCTGAACCTGCCGCAGAACGCGCCGAAGCAGGTGCTGCAGGTCAGCTACCGCGACGCCAGCGGCGCGCTGCGCGGGCCCTTCCCGATCAGCTTCGACCCCGAGGTGGCGCTGCATGCGGCGATGAAGGAAATGCTGGAAGCGACCTCGACCAGCTGGTTCGCCTTCCAGGACAATGATGGTCGCCGGCTGATGTACTGGTCGCAGCTGGCCAGCTTTCGCTGCGGCGTGGCCGAGGTGCGCTATGGCCTGAATGACGCGGCGCCCAACCAGGTGCTGGCGATGCCGCCCTGCAACCAGGCCGACCCGGCTTCCCTGGCGGGCGTGACGCCGTTCCGCGAGGTGCCGCGCGACACCCGCTTCGCCACCGTGCAACTGCGCTACCTGGATGGCACGCAGAGCCGGGTGATCAGGTTTGAGGTGCGTTAGCGTCTGATCGTCGCCGGTGGAAGCGCCGGCGGGGTGAATCAGCCGCTCGAACAACAGCTATCGTCTGTCGGGCGCTGCTGTCTGCGCCTGACAGACTCCAGCTACTTCTCCCGCGCCGGGCGGCCTTCCAGCCCGCGGCTGAGGCTGCCGGCGCCGCTGCCATGCGGTGGCATTGTGAAGACCTCGGTCACGCTGGTGTAGTCCATGTAGCCCATGCGGGCGAGCGGCCGCATCTTCAGCACGTCCAGCTTGCCATCGGCGGTGATGAACTCGTCCTGGATGTGGACGCCGACGACTTCGCCGACGACGACGCAGTTGGTGTCCCCAGGCTCGCGCCCCGGCAGCACCAGGGTGCAGTGATAGCGGCATTCCATCTGGACCGGGCTGGCGGCGACGCGGGGCGGCTTGACCAGGTGGCTTGGGATCATCTCCAGCCCCGCCAACTCGGCCTCGTTGACGCCGGGGGCCACAGTCTGCGCGGTGATGTTGACCGCCTCGCGCAGGTCGTAGGTGGCCATGTTGACCACGAACTCGCCGGTGTTCTGGGCGTTGCGCGGGCTGTCGGCGCGGCCGGCGGCGGCGAACATGACATAGGGCGGGTCGAAGCCGAGATTCTGGAACTGGCTGAACGGCGCCAGGTTGAGGCGGCCTTCCAGATCGAGCGTCGAGACCCAGCCGATCGGGCGCGGCACGGTGATGGACTTGAACGGGTTGAACGGCAGGCCGTGGTCGCCCTTGCGGGGTTCGTAGAACATTGGTTTGGCTTCCTCCGCGGGCAGTATTCGGGCATCAGCATGGCCATGGAAAACCCCGATGTCATCATCCTCGGCGCCGGCGCTGCCGGGCTGATGTGTGCAATCAGTGCCGGGCGGCGCGGCAAGCGCGTGCTGCTGCTGGACCACATGGCGCAGCCGGGCGGGAAAATCCTGATCAGCGGCGGCGGGCGCTGCAACTTCACCAACGTGGAATGCCGGGCTGATCGGTTCCTGTCCGGCAATCCGCACTTCGCCAAGTCGGCGCTGGCGGCGTATCGGCCGGCGGATTTCGTCGCCCTGGTGGAGCAGCACGGCATCGCCTTCCATGAGAAGACGCTGGGGCAGTTGTTCTGCGATGGCTCGGCACGGCAGATATTGGCCATGCTGCTGGCCGAGTGCGAGGCGGTGGGGGTTGAGCTGCGCCTCGGCTGCCAGGTGGCGGAGGTGTCGCGCGATACGGCGTTCCGGGTGGACACCAGCCAGGGCGGGTTCTCGGCGCCGGCGCTGGTGCTGGCCACCGGCGGCCTGTCGATCCCGAAGCTGGGCGCGACAGGCATGTCCTACGACATCGCGCGCCACTTTGGCCTGGCGGTGGTGGCGCCGCGGCCCGGCCTGGTGCCGCTGACCTTCGGCGGCGACGACCTGGCGCTGATGCAGCCGCTGGCCGGCGTGGCGCTGGAGGTGCAGGCGCAAGCCGGCAAGCGCGGCTTCCGCGAGGGCATGCTGTTCACCCACCGGGGGCTGTCGGGGCCGGCGGTGTTGCAGGCGTCCTCCTATTGGCAGCCGGGGGAGGCGCTGGTGGTGAACCTGCTGCCCGGCCAGGATGCGCGGGCGGCGCTGCTGGAGCGCAAGCGGGCGCGGCCGAAGGCGGAGGGCAAGACGGTGCTGGCGGAGTTGCTGCCGAACCGGCTGGCGGCAGCGTTGGCGGAACGGCACCTGCCGCCGCGGATCATGGCGGAGGTGCCGGACAAGGCGCTGAACATGCTGGGGGCGCTGCTGAACCACTGGCACCTGACGCCCGACGGCACCGAGGGGTTCTACAAGGCCGAGGTGACGCTGGGCGGGGTGGATACCGAGGCGTTGCAGCAGAAGGACATGCAGGCCAAGGCGGTGCCGGGGCTGTTCGTCATCGGCGAGGCGGTGGATGTGACCGGCTGGCTGGGCGGCTACAACTTCCAGTGGGCGTGGTCTTCCGGCTGGGTGGCCGGGCAGGCGGTTTAGCAGGCTGATCCGCGCTGATGGCATCACCGGGGGCGTGAATCACCCGCTCAATCAACCGGCTTCAGTCGCCGCAGCGACCAGAAGGCGGCGGAACCCCCGATATAGGCGAGGATGGAAAGCCAGAACGCCGTCCGGTAGCTGCCGGAAAAATCAAAAATCCAGCCGGCGGCCCAGGACCCGATGCCGGCGCCAAGGCCCGAGCCGATGGTGATGACGCCGAGGATGGTGCCGAGCCGCGGGCCGGGGAACAGGTCTGCCGTCTTGGCGGTGATGGCGGGGCCGCGGGCGCCCCAGGTCAGCCCGAAGAACAGCGCATGCGCCCAGAGCAGCAGATGCTGGTCCGCGCTGGTGATGAACAGCGCGAAGACCACGCCGATGATGGAGACGGCGTAGGTCAGCACCGCCGCGCGTTCCCGGCCGATATGGTCCGACAGCGTGCCGGTCAGGATGACGCCGGGCAGCGCCAGGAAGGCGCCCATGCCCAGCACGCCCGCGGCGTAGAGCGGGTCGAAGCCGATATCCACGGCGAAGGCGATCTGGTGCAGCGAGACCAGGAAGCTGCCTATGCTGGTGAGCATATAGACCAGCCCAAGCAGCCAGAACTGCCGGGTGCGGATGGCGTCGTGCAGGGTCCATTGCCGTGGCGGCAGGGTGCCGGCGGCGGGTGGGGGGGCCTCGGCGGCGGGCTTGCGGCGGAACAGCGCGGCCAGCGGCAGCACCACCACGGCCATGGCGGCGGCTTCCACCAGGTAGGCGCTGCGCCAGCCGACGCCGCTGATCAGCAACTGGCTGATGGGCGCGGAGAGCGCGCGGCCGAAGGCGTTGCCGGATTGCAGCACGGCAATGGCGGTGCCGCGGCGGCGCGAGAACAGGCCGGACAGCAGCGGTACGAAGACCAGCAGGCCGATGCAGTTGGCGCCCAGCGTGATGACCACGCCGTACAGCACCACCACCTGCCACAGCTCGGTGGCGAAGGCGCTGCCGACCAGCCCCAGGATCAGCAGGGTGCCGCCCAGCAGCACCATGCGCGTCGGCCCCAGCCGGTCCACCATGGCACCAACCAGCGGTGAGCTGAGGCCGCCCACGATCTGCCCGACCGAATAGGCCAGCGAAGCCTGGGCGCGGGTCCAGGCGAACTCGGCGATGAAGGCCAGCAGGAACACGGTGTAGGCGTGCATCAGGCTGGCGCCGAGGGTGAAGGTCAGGAAGGCGCCGCCCAGCAGAATCCAGGCCTGGCGGGAGACGGTGGGGCCAGGCCCGGGGGCGGAAGTGGACATGGGTGGATGCTACCGGGGCGGCGCGGCGCTGGGCAAATCGGCGTGGGGCGCTGGCTCAATCTGCGCGGCGTGCGCCGGGTCGGTCAGGGCGGGCGCTCCGGGCCGAGCCACGCTCGGCACATGGCACGGGCAGGCGCCGGGACGAATCCGCTTCGAGCGCGGCGGGGCGCCGGTGCGGCGGCCGGCAGCGCGCTACATCGGCAGGTGCGGCAGGCTCGGGGCGGCGCGCAGTGGCACGGTCAGCCGGCAGACCAGGCCTTCGGGCGGCCAGTCCAGCGTCACGCTGCCGCCAAGCTGTTGCCGGATGGTGGCGTCCAGCACGCGGGAGCCGAAGCCGCGGCGGGTCGGCGGGGCGGCCAGTGGTGCGGCCAGGCGCTCGGCCCAGCACAGCAGCAGCACGGGTGTCTCGGCGGCGCCGCTCAGCAGCCAGGTCACGCTGACGCTACCCTTCGGCGAGGCGAGGCCACCATGCTTGACGGCGTTGGTGGCCAGTTCATGCACCGCCATGGCCAGCGGCTGTGCCGCGCCGGCGGGCAGCGCCAGGGGCGGCCCTTGCAACAGCACGCGCTGGCTGCTGCCGGCGGACAGGAAAGGCTAAAGCTCCCCGGTCACCAGGCCGCGCAGGTCGGCGCCGGTCCAGCGGTCCTCGGCCAGCAGCGTCTGAGCGCGGGCCAGGGCGGCGACGCGGCCCAGGACCGCGTTCATGTAGCTGGGTACGTCCGGCGCCTTGGTCAGCCGCAGCGCCGCCTGCACCACGGCCAGGGCATTCTTGGCGCGGTGGTCCACTTCCCGCGCCAGCATGGTCTGGCGTTCCGCCGCCTGGCGGCGTTCCGTCACGTTCAGGAACAGCGCGGCGAAGGTGTTCGGGCCGGTACGATAGGCCGAGACCTCGAACCAGCGGTTGAGGCTGGCGACTTCATATACGAATGCTCCGGCGGGCTGAGCGAGGTGGTGGCCCAGTCATGCGCACGGGTCAACGCGGCCATTTCGCCGCCGGCAGCCAGGAACTCACGGGGGCCGGAGCGCTGCGGGCGGCGCAGGGCGGCTTCGCCAGTGGTCGTTGTCACTGGTATATTCAGCACAAAGTCTGGCCCGGTGCGAAGGCCTACGGTGCTGCCGGCGTCAGTCGATGCGCTGCAACTTGCCGCGCGCAACCAGGTCCGCCCACAGCGCGGCATTGGCGCGGAAATAGGTGGCGAAGCCGGCGGCGTCCTCGGGAATCGGCTGGGCCGCGGCCTGGCGCAGGCGTTCCTGCACCTGTGGCGCGTGCAGGGCGCGGCGATGGGCGGCCTCCAGCCGCGCCAGCACGTCCGGCGGTGTGCCGGTGCGGACGAAGAAGCCCAACCACAGCGAGAACTCGTAGCCGGGCACACCCTGTTCCGCGATGGTCGGCACGTTGGGCAGGATGTCGCTGCGCGTGGTGGCGGAAATGCCGATGGCGCGGACCGTGCCGGACTGGACCTGGCCGATGGCGCTGCCCATGCCGTCCAACAACATGCTGATGCGCTGGGCTATCAGGTCCGGATAGACCGCGCCGGAGCCGCGATAGGGCACGTGCAGCAACTCAACCCCGGCGCTGGCGGCCAGCAACTCCCCGGCCAGGTGGCTGCCGGTGCCGAGGCCCGATGAGCCGTAGCTGACCGTGCCGGGGCGGGCGCGGGCCGCGGCCAGCACATCGGCGATGGAATGGAATGGCGAGCCGGGGCCGACGACGACCAGGTTGGGCACGGCGCCGATGCCGCCCATCGGCACCAGGTCGTGGATCGGGTCGAAGGTCAGGGTTGAGATGGCCGGCCCGGTGGCCAGCGAGACCGAGCCGAGCAGGAAGGTATGGCCATCCGCCCGGGCCGAGGACGCAACATGCGCCGCGCCGATATTGCCGCCGGCGCCGGGGCGCAGTTCCACCACCACGGGCTGGCCGAGCATGCTGGCCATCTCGGGCGCCATGACGCGGGCGATGACATCGGCCGAACCGCCGGCGGCATAGGGCACCACCATGGTGATGGGCCGGTCCGGCCAGGCGGCCTGGGCGGGTCGTGCGAACAGCACGCAGGCCAGGGGTGCGAACAGCACGCAGGCCAGGCTGAGGGCGATACGAAAACGCGTCATGCGATAGGTTCCCGGCGAGCGTCGCGCGCCTTCAGCTGTCGGCTGATGGTGCGGCCTGCGGCGGGCAAGCAAGCCGCGGGCCGCGACGCCGGCGGGTGCTCACCCAAGGTTGCGGCGGTAAAGCGCGATCAGGCGTTCCCAATGGCGTTCCGCCGCCGGCTGATCGTAGCACCAGCGCTGCGGGAAGGCGAAGCCGTGGTGGACATGCGGGCTGATCTCCAGCTCACCACGGTTGCCGGAAGCGTCGAACAGCGCCTTCAGCTCCGCCACCATAGGCAGCGGCGCGAGTTCGTCGTGTTCGGCGCAGGAGATGTAGAGCTCCGCCTTGCCCTGGCCGAGCGTCAGATGCGGGCTTTCCACCGCGTCGCTGACCAGCCAGGTGCCGTAGAAGGAGGCAGCGGCGGCGATGCGGCCCGGGAAGCGGGCGGCGGCGGCCAGGGAATAGGGGCCGCTCATGCAATAGCCATGGGTGCCGACCGGGCCGGGCTTCACCTCCGGCTGGGTGTCGAGGAAGCCGAGCATGTCGGCCACGTCCTGCATCACCGGCGGGATGGTCATCTTGGTGCGGATCGCGCGCATGCGGTCGCGCTCGGGGTCGTCCTTCACCAGCACGCCGGGGCCGAACATGCTGTCGCGGCCGGCGCGGTAGTACAGGTTGGGCAGCATGACGTAGTAGCCAACGCTCGCCAGGCGGCGGGCCATGTCGCGAAGTTCCTCGCGGATGCCTGGGGCGTCCATCAGCATCAGCACCGCCGGGTGCGGGCCGTGGCGTTCCGGGCGGACGATGAAGGTCTCCATCGCCCCGTCGCGGGTGGTGATGTCCTGGGTGGACTCGAGCATGATGTTTCTCCCTATCGGCGCAGGCTAGACCGGGCGCGGCGGCGCGCCAAACCGCGCGGCGGCCTGTCCGCGCATCGCAGCCCCGGCACGCGGCTTTTTGGCTGGCCGTTGCTCAGGACGTTGTGCAGGACGCCGTGCACCGGGCATGCGGTGCGGATGCATGCAGCGGCGGCTGTGCGCGGCTTGGCCCGAACCCGCTCCCCACTCGGCGAGAGGCACGCGCAACCCTCGATTGCGAGGGCGCACCGGTCCCGGTAGAGGCTGTGGTGAGAGCGACGGGAGCGGGCGGCATGGATGGCAGCGTGAGCCAGGTTGCAAAGGCCGGCCCGGGCCGGGGCCCCCGCAGCGCCTGGGCATGGCTGGCGGCGCTGCTGCGCCGGCGGATGTTCAAGGCTTTCATGGTCGCCAACCTGGTGGCGCTGGCGCTGCTGCCAGCGCGGGAGGCTGGCTGGCTGCAGGGGCTGGAGCTTTCCGCCTATGACACGCTGCTGACCTGGCGGCAGGATGGCGCGCAGAGCGACCGGGTGGTGCTGGTGACCACGACGGAAGCGGATATCAACCGCTTCGGCTATCCCATCAAGGACCAGGACCTGGCGGCGGTGCTGGCGCGGGTGTTCTCCGGCGGGCCGAAGGCGGTGGGGGTGGACCTTTACCGCGACCTGCCCATGCCACCCGGGCATGCCGCGCTGGAGGCGATCCAGCGGGCGCAGGACAATCTGTACTGGGTGTTCAAGCTGCCGGATGCCGGGAATATCGGCGTGCCCGCGCCGCCGGCCCTGCGGGAGACCGGGCGCGAAGTGCTGGCCGACAACGTCACCGATGCCGGCGGCGTGGTCCGCCGCGCACTGCTGCTGGCGGCCGATGAGCAGACCGGGCGCAACTGGCGCACCATGGGGGTGACGCTGGCGGAGCGCTACACCGGGCAGCGGCTGCGGCCGCAGGGCGATGACCTGGCGATCGGCACCGGGCGGATTCCGCTGCTGGACCAGCCCTATGGCCCCTACGCCCGGGTGGATGCGGCCGGCTACCAGATGCTGTTCGACTATCGCGGTGGGCATCGCCGCTTCCGCGAGATCAGCTTCGCGGAGATGTTGGACAACCCGGCGCAGGCGGCGACGCTGCGCGATCGGGTGGTGATCGTCGGCACCGCGGCGCTGTCGATCAAGGACAGCTTCGCCACGCCGTTCAGCACCGGCTGGGGTGGCGAGGGGCCGCTGATCGGGATGGCGCTGCATGCGCATATCACCGACCAGCTGATCCGGCTGGCCACGGGCGAGGCGCGCAACCCGGTGCCGCTGCCGCGCTGGGTGGACCATGCGGCGATCTGGGGCGGGGCGATGGCCGGCGCGGTTCTGGCCTTCCTGGTCTCGCGCGTGCTGCTGGTGCTGGCCGGGCTGCTGCTGGGGCTGGGCGTGATCGGCGGGGCGACGGCGCTGGGCCATGCCGACGCGGCGCTGCTGCTGCCGGGGCTGCCGGTGGCGCTGGCCTGGGTGCTCAGCGCGGCGGGCTGCAACTTCGTGATGAACGCCGCCGGGGCGCGCGAGCGGACGCAGCTGCGCCGCAGCTTTGAGAGCTATCTGGACCCGCGGATCATCAGCCAGATGATGCAGGGCGACACGCTGCCGAGCTTCGGCGGCGAGCACCGCGAGATCACCGCGATCTTCACCGACATCGCCGGCTTCACCACC
>CANBNK010000030.1 GCA_947371015.1 Acetobacteraceae bacterium
TGGCGATGCTGGGGCTTGGCCAAGCCGGCACGCTGGCCGCCGCGCTGCCGGCGGCTGGCCCTGCAACCGGCTTCAGCCGGGTCGGCCTTTGGTTGCCAGGCAGCACCGTTATTTTAACGCTTTGTAGCCTCCTGGTTGCCCGCGTCAGACGCTCACCCCGCAGGACGAGCTGATCTGGAGCAAGCGCCATCTTTTTTGAGAATTCTCAAAAGTATTGACGCTTCCTTGCGAATCCCTTAAGGGTACCCCTGGTAGGAGCCGTAATCGCCTTTGGGTGGTGCAAGGGTCCCTTTTTGTCCAGCGAAGAATGGGCCTTAGAGCATGGCGAAGACCGAGGTCCGGGAGTGGGATGGACGCGTGATGCCGAGCGACGAGCCCGTTGAGCGCGCAGAACGCGAGCACCGCCCCAGCCCCATCGACGTGCATGTCGGCAGCCGCGTGCGCCTGCGCCGCACCCTGCTGGGAATGAGCCAGGAAAAGCTGGGCGAAGCTCTCGGCCTGACCTTCCAGCAGGTGCAGAAGTACGAACGCGGCGTGAACCGCATCGGCGCCAGCCGCCTGTTCGACCTAGCCCGCGTGCTGGATGTGCCGATCGGCTTCTTCTTCGACGACATGCCCGACGCCATGGGCGGCACCACCAATGGTCGCAGCCGCGTCGCCGGCTTCGCCGAAAGCCAGGACGGCTTCGAGGAAGACACGCTGCACCGCCGGGAAACCCTTGAACTGGTGCGCGCCTACTATCGCATCACCGACCCGTCGGTGCGCAAGCGTGTGTTCGAACTCATCAAGAGCCTGACCCCGACCGACTGAACGGCTCTATCGGGGCAAGCAAGGCGGCCTCCGGGCCGCCTTTTTCGTGTCTGAGGCTCAAGGCGGCCTCCTGACCGCCTTTTCAATGGCCTTTCCATGTCCTTTCCCTAGGCGGCCGCCAGGCGCGGGGCGGCTCCGTCGCCGCCCCGCCCGGTATCAGCTACGCACCAGGTTGCAGCCACCCTCGTTGATCGGCCGGAAGGCCTGGTCGCCCGGCGTGGTCTGCAGCAGCTTGTAGTAGTCGAACGGCCCGCGGCTCTCGGCCGGGCTCTTCACCTCGAACAGATAGGACGGGTGCAACTTGCGGCCATCGGCGCGAATCGTGCCCTGGCCGAAGCAGTCGTCGTCGCAGGGCATCGCCTTCATCCGCGCCACCGTCGCCGCGCCATCGGCCTTGGCTGCAGCCACGCCCATGTCCGACACGGTCTTCAAGTAGTGCATGACGGCGGCATAGCCGCCAGCGTGGTTCATGCAGAGCGCGTTCTGCCCGATATGCGGCCGCACACGCGCCGAGAACGCCCGGGTCCGCTCGTTCAGGTCCCAATAGAACGTCTCGGTGCAGATCAGCCCCTGTGCGGTCTGCAAGCCCAGCGCATGCACATCCGGCAGGAACATCAGCAGGCTGGCCAGCTTCACGCCGCGCCGGGTCACCCCGAACTCGCTGGCCTGCTTGATGCAGTTGACCGTGTCGGACCCGGCATTGGCCAGGCCGATCACCTTCGGCTTCGCCGCCATGGCCTGCACCAGGAACGAGGAAAAGTCCGTGGTGCCCGGGAACGGCGTGCGCGCGCTACCCAGGATGGTACCGCCAGCGCCCTTCACGAAATTGCCGGTGTCGCGTTCCAGCGCGTGGCCGAAGGCGTAGTCGGCGGTGATGAAGTACCAGCTGTCGCCACCCGCCCGCACCGTGGCGCCGCCGGTGGACTTGGCCAGCATGAAGGTGTCGTAGGTCCAGTGCACCGTGTTCGGCGTGCACTTACTGCCAGTCAGGTCCGACGTGGCGGAGGAGGTGTTCAGGAACACCTTGTTCTTCTCGCGCACGATGTCATGCGCGGCCAGCGCCACCGAGGAAGCGCCGCCATCGATGATCGCATCCACCCCGTCGCGATCGATCCACTGGCGGGTCAGGTTGGAGCCGACATCCGGCTTGTTCTGGTTGTCGCCGAACAGCACTTCCACGTTGAAACCGCGATTGTTCATCTCGGCCACCGCCTGGCGGATGCAGGCCAGCTCGGTCGGGCCGGTCACGTCCCGATAGGTGCCGCTGAAGTCGCAGAGCAGCGCGACCTTGATGGTATTGGCCGCCTGGGCCCGGGCACTGCGAAAGGGCAGCCCACCGAGGGCGCCCGCCGCCCCCGCCTGCAGCAGGGTACGCCGGTTCATGGTCATCGCATTTCCTCCGTAGGGCGGTCTGTCGCCGCCAGCATCGCGGAGGCTACAGCAACTCCCCTGTGGCCTTCCACTGCTGCATTTTGCGATAGACCGTGCTGGGATTGATCTGCAGCAGCGCGGCGGCGCGGGTCACGTCCTGGCTGGTTTCCGCCAGCGCCGCCAGGATCAGGCGCTTTTCCATCACCGCCAGCGGTTCCACCACCACCATGGGCGACGGCAGGGTGATGGTGACGGGGGCCGGAGCCGATATCGGCAAGGCGGGCGGCGCTGAGACCGGCAGGGGGCCATGGGCTGGTGCCACCCACTCGGGCGCGACCGGTTCGGCGGGCATCACCTCGGCAACCAGGGTCGCGACGGGCACGGCCGCCGGCGGCGCCAAGGCAGGCTGCATCGGCACGGGCGCGGCAGGCCGGGGGGCGACGCGCAGCAGCGTGGGCGGCAGCATGGCGGGGGTGACCACCTCGCCTTCGTGCAGCACCACCACGTTGCGCACCACGTTCTGCAACTGCCGCACATTGCCGGGCCAGGCATAAGCCAGCACCGCCTGCTCGACGTCCGGCGCGAAGCCACGGAAACGCTTGCCTTCCTCGCGGCTCAACTGCGCCAGCAAAGCCCGGGCTATCAGCACGCCGTCTTGCCCGCGGTCGCGCAGCGGCGGCAATTCCAGCGGCACGACATAGAGCCGGTAGTACAGATCCTCGCGGAAGCGCCCCGCCTCCACCTCGGCCAGCGGGTCGCGGTTGGTGGCGCAGACGAAGCGCACATCCACCTTTTCGGTGCGGCTGGCACCGACCGGCTGGAAGCTGCCGGTCTGCACGAAGCGCAGCAGCTTGACCTGCATCTCCAGTGGCATCTCGCCGATCTCGTCCAGGAACAGCGTACCGCCATCGGCCTGCTTGGCCGCGCCGACGCGGTTGTCGGTCGCCCCGGTGAAGGCGCCCTTCACATGGCCGAAGACCTCGCTCTCCAGCAGGTCACGCGGGATGGCGCCGCAGTTCAGCGCCACGAAAGGCTTTGCCGCCCGCGGGCTGGCCTTGTGGATCGCCTCGGCGGCCAGTTCCTTGCCGGTGCCGCTTTCGCCGGTGATGAACACGCTGGCGCGGGAAGCGGCGACGCTCTCGATGGTGCGGTAGATCGCCTGCATCGGGGCCGACGCGCCGATGAACCCGAAGAAGCGGTCGCGCGAGAGCTGCGCCCGCACCGTCTTCAGTTCCTGCGTCAGCGCGCGCTTTTCCAGCGCATTGGTCAGCGTAACGGTCAGCCGGGCCTTGGCATAGGGCTTGACGATGAAGTCCACTGCGCCCTGGCGCATGGCCTCAACCGCGGTGTTCACGCTGGCATTGGCGGTCACCACGATAACCGCCGCCTCCACCCCCTCGGCCCGCAGCTTCTGCATCAGCTCGAAGCCGGAGAAATCCGGCAGTTCCAGGTCCAGCAGGATGGCGTCGGGCGGGTTGGCCAGGGCATCGGCCAGCGCCCGGCCGGCGGTCTCCGCATGGCGGATTTCCACGCCCATGTCGCGCAGCAGCGCCTTGGCCAGCTCGGCCTGGCTCTGTGTGTCCTCAACCAACAGGATGCGGGCAGGGCTGCTCATGTCGACAGCGCCGCAAGGGCCGCCAGCGCGGCGGCCGCCTCGGCCTCGATCCGCCCGGCGAGCGCCACCGACGGCGGCTGCGCCCCCGCCATGCCTTGCCGGGCCGCCGCTTCCAGCCGGGCGGCACCAACCGCGGCGGCCGCCCCGGCCAGGCTATGCGCAGCCCGCTGGAAGCCCACGACGTCGCCACGCGGGACAGCCGCGACGATCTCGCCGGTCAGCCGCAGCAGGTCCTCATGGAATGTATGGATGATACGCAAAAAATCTTCCCGAGGCAGGTCCTCGGCAAGCTGGCCGGCAACACTGGGATCGAGCGCATGCACGGGATATTGGTCGCACCGGCGCGCGTTCAGGTCAATCGCCGGTTGCACCAAGGGAAGCGAGTGAGTGCCGGGACCGGGGTGGTGATGTTGGGAGGCGTCGGTAAATTAACCAAAAAAAGAGACGTCTGATTGATTTTTGACTAATTTTTCCTGGACAGCCACATATTGCACCCGTTAAGCATGCATCAACACTCCTCTTTTCTCTGAAGAATGGTGCCGATGCCCCCCAGGCCGCCTTTCTCGAGCATTGCCGCCAACCCGGCTGTTCCCGGCCCCTTCCGGGACGCCCCCGGCACCGTTGAAAGTGCCGCGTGATGCGCTGGACCATGCCCATTTTCGCCTTGGCCCTGGCTATCGCGCTAGGCGCCATCTCCCCGCAGCCGGTCCGGCAGGGGCACGCTCACGGCAACGTGACGCAGCTGGCGCTGCCATCCCTGGCAGGGTTCAGCCTGTTCGGCAGCGCCGAAGCGATGACCCTGGCCGACATCCGCCCCCAGGGCACCTGCGCGGCGCCGAAGATCGCCGCAACCTCGAGCGCGCAGAACAATGCGTTGCTCTGGGCCGCGAGCCTGCGCGGCTGGTCGGAAGGCCCGACAGTGCGCGCCTGGCGCAACTTCGTCGCCTGGACCAAGCAGGGCTGGCGCCTGGCCGCCCCCTGCACCACCACCCAGGCCAGCCCGGGCTGAACGCGGCGAACTCGCCGGCTTACGCGGCGCCTTGCTGCGCCTAACGCCCGCGCGCCATCGCCGACCTAACCCCCGCGCGGCATGGCCGCGACTATCCGCTCCTCCAGCCCGGCCAGTGCCCGCCCCAGCGCTGCGTTCATCGCCGCCGCGGCCAGGGCCGGGTCGTCGCCGGGTGGCAGCGGTGCCTGGCCCTCGGCCTGCAACTGGCCGAGAATCTGCGTTGCCGCCCCGCTTTCGGGGGCCTCCCGCAGCAGCAGCCCGGCCAGGGTCGCCCGCGCCCGGCGCGCGCCCGGCTCCACCTGCAACCGCAGCAGCTCGGCTTCCAGCACAAGCCCAGCGCGCAGCCGAGACCCCGGCGCCGTAATGGTGGCGAACTGCCCGCTGGTCGCCAGCCAGTGCCGCATCGCTTCCTCGACCAACTCGGCCGGCGGCGCCGCCCATTCGGCCCAGAAATCCTGCGTCACCTGGCCATCCGCGCCCAAGGAACGCAGGCCGCGCTGGTCCAGCCCGGGTGCCGCCCGCATGCTGCGCAACAGCAGCGCCGGCCGCCCCGGCATCGGCGGCTGCGGCGCCGGCCGCTCCGGCGCCAAGGCAAAGCGCCGCACCTCCCGGTAGGGCCGTTCCGGCAGCACCGAACAGCCCGCCAGCAGCAGGGGCAACGCAAGCAGCAGGGGACGACGCGAGAAGCGGGGCATGGTCATCGTCCGGAAGGCGGCGGCGCGCCGAAGATCGCCTGGGAGGGATAGCGGCGCAGCAGTTCGGTGGTGTCGCGCAGGTTGGCCACGGCGCTGCGCAGGTCGCGCAATATCGGGCCCAGGTCGGCCTGCAGGTCTCCGGTGGTGCCGCGCGCGCTGCGCAACGTGTTCTCCAGCGCGGTCAGGCTGGCCGGCAGCCGGGCCGCGGCCGTCCGCACCTCCGCCATCGCCTGGTTGGCGCCGGCCAGGGTGCCGCGCAGGTCGCGGCTGGACAGCAACGCCCGCGCCTCGGCCGCCACGGCGCGGATATCCGCCACCGCGCTGGGCAGGTCGCCGCCCGAGCTGGTGTCGTTCAGCCGCCGCATCAGCTGTGCCGCCTGGTTAAGCACCTCGCTGAAATCGCCCTCGTTGGTTTCCTTGCGCAGGTCGGCCAACAGGCCCGAGAGGTTGCCGATCAACCCCGCCAGGTCCACCTGCTCCAGCCGTTGCAGCAGCGTCTGCGCTGCCGTCTGCACCTGCGCCACGGTGGAAGGCGCGGCCGGGATCACCGGGTAGCGCGGGGTCCAGGGCGGCGCCTGCACCGGAAAGCGGTCGGCGGCGAGGAAGTCCATCTCTAGATAGGCCAGCCCGGTCAGCCCCTGGGAGGCCAGCCGCACCCGGAAGCCCTGCTTCACCGCTTCCTCCAGGTCGGGTGCGGTTTCCCCCACGCTGGCCATGTTCACGTCGAAGCGGATCAGCACCATCTGGAAGGCGCCGGCGAACGGCTCGCCCTGGGGCGCGCGATAGTTGGCGGACACCAGGCCGATCTCGGTCACCCGGCCCAGCGAGACCCCGCGGTATTTCACCGGTGCGCCAACATCCAGCCCTTGGACGGATTCGCGGATATAGGTCTCATAGATCACCGGCCGATTGCCGAAATTGTTGCCGACCAGGAACAGCAGGAAGCCGATGGCCAGCGCGGCACCGGCCAGCACCAGCGCCCCGACGCGAAGGTAAAGCGCCCGTTGAGCGGGCATCTCAGCGCCGCCAGCCGGCAGGGTGGTGGTCGCGACAGCGCCGCCAACCGCTAGGGCGGCAGTCGCTCTTGCGCCGCTCCGCGGGGATGCGGTCGCCCGGTCCGCTCCACCAGCACGGGCTCATGCCATCACCTCGCGGCGGAAGAAGGCGCGTACCGTCGGATTGTCGCTTTGGTCGCGCAGCGCGCGTGGGTCGCCTTCGGCGATCATGCCCTTCGCTTCCTTGTCCAACATGATGCAACGGTCGCCGATCGCCAGGATGCTTTGCAGCTCATGCGTCACCACCACGAAGGTGGTGCCGAGGTCACGCGCCAACTGCACGATCAGCGCATCCAACCCGGCCGAGGTGATCGGGTCCAGCCCGGCCGAAGGTTCATCCAGAAACAATACCGGCGGGTCCAGCGCCATGGCCCGGGCGATCCCTGCCCGCTTGGCCATGCCGCCGCTGATCTCGGCCGGCAGCCGCGCCGCGGCATCGCTCAGCCCGACCAGCCCGAGCTTGGCGCGGGCCACCAGGGCGCGGGCCTCGGCCGGCAGGGTGGTGTGCTGCTCCAGCGGCACCATGACGTTCTCGGCCAGGCTGGCGCTGCCGAACAGCGCGCCGGACTGCCACATCACCCCGATCTGCCGGAGCAGCGCCTGGCGCGCTTCGCCGTCCAGCGCGTGGATGTCCTGGCCCAGCACCAGCACCTGCCCCGCGGCCGGCTCGTACAACCCGATCAGGTGCTTCAGCAGCGTCGATTTGCCGCAGCCGGAGCCACCGAGGATGACGAAGACCTCACCGCGGTTCACCTCGAACGACACGTTCTCGAACACGGTGCGGCCGTCGAAGGCGGCCTTCAGCCCGCGCACCTGCACCACCGGTTCAGCCATGCGGCAGGCCCCCGGCTGCTAGAGCGGGATGCGTTGAGCCGGAATCGCCGAAAACGTTGAATCCCGCGATCTTCAAATAGCTCGAGCGTGCCGCGTGAGCGCAAGCGAACGCAGCATGCTCTAGAGTGTGATCGTCGCAGGCGGAACCGCCGAAGACGTGAATCACACGACAAAACGATGAGCTAGAGTCTGTCGGGCGCCTCTGTCTGCGCCTGACAGACCCTAGGCCACGGCGCGCCGCGATGTCGTGGGGATGCCTCACAGGCCCAGCCGGAAGAACAAGGTGGCGAAGATCCCGTCCAGCAGCACCATGGCGACGATGCCGCCGACCACGGCGGAGGTCGCGGCATCGCCCACCGCGCGCGGCCCGCGCCCAGCCGCAAGCCCGGCGCGGCAGCCGATCAGACCCACCGCCAGCCCGAAGGCCGCCGCCTTGAACAGCCCGCCCACCAGGTCCTTCAGCACCAGGCTGCGTTCCAGCGCGGCGATGACGCTGGCCGGCGGATAGCCCAGCGAGCCCATCACCACGCCCATGCCGATCAGCCCGGCCAGGTCCATCACCAGCGCCAGCACCGGCATGACCGCCACCGCCGCCAGCACCCGCGGCAGCACCAGCCAGGCCATGGGGTCGATGCCCATGACGCGCAGCGCATCCACCTCCTCGTTCACTGTCATGGTGCCGATCTCGGCGGCGAAGGCGCTGCCGGTGCGCCCGGCCAGGATCACCGCGGCCATCAGCGGCCCCAGCTCCCGCAGCAGGGAGATGCCGACCAGGTTGGGGATGAAGCTCTCGGCGCCGAAGCGCCGCATCGGCACCGAGGACTGGAAGGCGAGGATCATGCCCAACAGCAGGCCGAGCAGGATGCACAGCGGAAAGGCGCGCAGCCCGGCTTCATCCAGGTGGCGCAGCAGCTCGGCCAGGCGCAGCCGGCGCGGGTGCCGCAGCAGCCCGAAGCCGGAGACCACCGCCTCCCCCAGGAAGGCCAGACGCGTCAGCACCGCGCTGCCACCGAGCCAGGCGAGCTGGCCGAACCAGGCCAGCCAGGGCAACGGCGGCGGGGCGGCCGGCGGGCGTGGGCCGGCGAGCGCCTGGCGGGTCCGGTCCAGCAGCGCCTGCATCGGGCCGGGCGGCACCGTCCAGCGCGCCGGCCCCGCCAGATTCTCCAGCCGCAGCAGCAGCACCGCGCCGGACATGTCCAGCGTTTCCAGCCCGCTGAGGTCCAGGTGCAGCTTCTGGCCGGCGCGGGCGCGGCGGCTGGCTTCGGCCCAGTCCCGCGCCGCCGCACTGGCGTCGAGCCGGCCGGTGAAGGCCAGGCGCAGGCAGGTGGGCTTGCTGGGATGGTCGCCGGGCGGCTCGGGGGAAATGACCAGGCTCACGCGCGGCAGCTTGCCCGAGCGGCGGCCCAGCGCAAGCCCGCCCGGTCCACCCTCAGCCGCGCCCTGGCGGCAGCCCAAGGGGTCGGCCCGAGCGCGGCGCGCGATCCGGCTCACGACCTTGGGGACGTTCAGGCGCCCGCGGCTTGGCGGCAGCGGCGGCACGCTCGGGTGGCTGGGCCATGGCCAGCAGCGCGTGCAGCAGCACGGCGGTGGCGGCGGCCACGTTCAGGCTCTCGACCAGGCCGCTGCCGGGCAACGTGACCCGGGCCTCGCACGCCGCCAGGGTGGGGTCGGGAATGCCGGTTTCCTCATTGCCCAGCACCAGGGCGAAGGGCCGGCCGCGCGGCAATGCCTCGGGCGGCACACCGCCGGAGGCAACGGCTGCCACGGTCAGGTATTGCTGCTTCATGCCCAGCAGCAGGTTGGGCAGGTGCCGGGCACGCATCACGCGCAGATGCTCCAGCCCGCCCTCGCTGGTGCGGAAGGCGGCGTCGGACAGGTCGCATTGCCGCGGGTCGTCGCTCAGCACCAGGCCCTTGCAGCCAAAGAAGGCCGCGGTGCGAGCGATGGCGCCCAGGTTGTGCGGATTGCCGATGCCATCCAGCACCGGCAGGATCGGCCAGCCCCCGAGGTTGGGCGGCAGGGCATGGGCCGGCAGCTCCTCGGCAAAGCGCAGGCTGGCGATGGCCACGATGCCGCCATGGTGCTCGGTGCCGGCGATGCGGGCCAGCTCCTGCTCGTCCACCTCCCGATAGACCCGCTTGGTGCGGGCCAGGTGGGCGCAGAGCGGCCCAGCCTCCCGCCGGCGGTCCGGCAGGTAGAACAAGCGGATGACGTCCTGCGCCCGGCGCAGGAACAGTGCCCGCACCGGGGCGACGCCACAGATGCGGTGCGGATTGGGGATGCGCGGTTGGCGCTGATATTCAGTGTCTGACAAGGTCGCGCAGCCTATCCACCAGCGCGTCCGGCAGGTCCAGCCCTTCCGTCGCTGCCGCTTCGGTCAGCGCGGCGCGCCGGCTGCCCGGCAGACGCACGCCGTCATCGGCCAGCATGGCGGAAATCAGTGTCTCCACCCGTTCCAGATAGGCCGACTGCCCGGCCAGCGCGCCGGGGTCGATGGCCAGCAGCGCCTGGCCCAGCCGCGGCCGGTTGCCCTCATCCTGGAAGAAGCTGTCGGCCTCGAAGCCAAAGGCTGCGCCGGTCAGCGCCACACATAGCAGCTCCACCACCAGTGCCAGCAGCGCCCCCTTGGTGCCGCCCATGGCCAGCATGGCGCCACCGAGCGCGGCATTCGGGTCGGTGGTCGGGCGGCCCTCGGCGTCAATCGCCCAGCCCTCCGGAATGCGCTTGCCGGCCTTGGCCGCGACCATGATTTTTCCGCGCGCCACCTCAGAGAGGGCGAGGTCCACCACCAGCGGCGCGGCGTCCCGGCGCGGAAAGGCGGCAGCGATCGGGTTGGTCCCCATCAACGGCCGCCGGCCGCCCGGCACCGGCATGGCGCTGGGTGAATTGGTGAAGGCCAGCGCCACCAGGCCCTGCCGCGCCAGGGCTTCCACCAGCAGGCCCATGGCGCCGGAATGCTGGCTGTTGGTCAGCCCGACCAGCGCCACGCCGTGGCTTTTCGCCCGCGCGGCCGCTTCCCGCACCGCCAGGTCCAACGCCGGGAAGGCCAGGCCGTGCCCGGCATCCACCAGCGCCACCCCGCCGCGTTCGGCGATGACGCGCGGCGCCGCATCGCCGGCCGCTCGGCCGTTCTTCAGGAAAGTCGCGTATTGCGGCACGCGGGACAACCCGTGCCCCGCCTGGCCCTGCGCCTCCGCCGCCACCAGGGCGCGGGCGGTCGCCGCCGCCATGCCTGGCGCCGCGCCGGCTGCGGCCAGCGCATCCCGCGCCAGGGCTTCGGCCTGGGCCAGGCTCAGCCGGGCCATCTCAGCCGCACTCCGTGCAGGCGGTCATCACCTGCTGCAACCAACCTTCGAACTTCGGATGCACCACGCTCAGCGGCGCCGCGGTGATGCCCGGCATCACAATTCCTGGCAGGCTGGCGGCGCGGTCGGACAGCGCCTCGAACCGGCTGGTGATGGTCACCGCCCGCACCGCCCATTCGTGGTACACTGCCATGCCGCCGCCCACCATCATCCGGTAGCTCTCATGCGGCGGCGGCACCTGCACCGAGGCCGCCAGCCGTTCCTCCACCAAGGTCTCGGCCAGGCGGATCGCATGCGCCTCGCTATCCACGATGATAGTGACGCTCAGGAAGTCGGCCGGATCCATCGCATACGCTCCTGCCGGACCCTGTTCGGCGCCACTTGAAGCGGCACCCAAGGTCCAGCCGTTTGGTGAGCCTGATTCACGGCCGGCGGCGATACCGCCTCTGCCGATCAGGCTCTAATCCGCCTTGATACCGGCTTCCTGCACCAGCCGCGACCAGCGCGTCACTTCCGCATCCAGGAAGCTGCGGGAACGGTCGGCGTCCCAACCCAGCACGTCGAAGCCGCCATCCACCGCGCGGCGGCGCAGCTCGGGGTCGCGCATCGCCGCCAGGGTTGTCCGCTCGATCCGCTCGAACACCGGCAAGGGCACGCCGGCATTGGTCAACATGGCGGTCCAGTTGGTGATCTCAAGCCCCAGGAAGCCCAGTTCACGCACCGTCGGCACCTCCGGCACCTGGTGGCTGCGCTCCGCCCCGGTGATGGCCAGCGCGCGCAGCCGCCCGCCTTTGATCTGGCCGATGCATTCCGGCAGGTTGGAGACCATCAGCTGCAGGTTGCCCGCCACCAAGTCGGTCACCCCCGGCGCGCCGCCTCGATAGGGCACGTGCACCAGGTTGGCCCCGGCCCCGGCCACCCGCCGCACCAGTTCCAGCCCCAGATGCGGCGGCGAGCCATTGCCCGAGGAACCCCCGTTCAGCGGCTGCGTCTTCGCCCTGGCCATCAACTCGCCCAGGCTGCGGATCGGGCTGGCTTCCGGCACCACCACCACCAACGGGAGCGACCCCAGGATGGAAACCGCGCGGAAGTCGCGCAGCAGGTTGTAGGGTGCGTGCGGAAACAGCCCGACATTGACCGCATGGGTCAGCGTGATCGCCAGCAGCGTATGTCCATCGGCCGGCGCCTTGGCGGCGGCATCGGCGCCGATCATGGCGTTGCCGCCGGCGCGGTTGTCCACCACCACCGGCCGGCCCCAGGCCTCGCCCAGCTTCTGCGCCACCAGCCGGGCCATGATATCGGTCAGCCCGGCCGGGGTGAACGGCACGATGTAGCGCACCGAATGCTCCGGAAACCCGGCCGCCGCTGGGGTGCCAGACGCCTGGGCCAGGCCCGGCCCCGGCACGGCAACCCCGCTGCGGGACCCCAACAGCCCAGTGCTGAAGGCGGCAGCAGCACCAAGGACGGTACGACGATCGGCCATGCTATCTCTCCCCTATGCTGGGCGCGTTGTACGCGCCATTCTTGTTCTACAAATACTTCCACGATTTTGGCGTGACTAAAAAATGGATATCACCGAATCCACGGTGCGTTACGAAGCCTGGTTGCGCCAGGAACTGGGCGCCGAGCTGGTCCAGGGCGACCTGGACCGCAAGCATGCCCGCATGGCGGCAGACCCCTTCCCTTTCCTGCGCGCCACCTATTGGCGCTGGGCCGAAACCATTCTGGACTGCTGCCCGACCCTGGCCAAAGCAGAAACGGTGTTGGGCGTTGGCGATATCCACCTGGAGAATTTCGGCACCTGGCACGACGCCGATGGCCGCCTGGTCTGGGGCATCAACGACTACGACGAAGCCGCGGCGATGCCCTGGCCGCTGGACCTGGTGCGACTGGCCACCTCCGGCGTGCTGGCCGGCGGCAAGCCGGGCCCGCGCTGGGTTGCCGCGTTGCAAGCGGCGCTGCCGCCCGGCGCGCGGATCCTGCACCTGGCGCCGCGCACCGCCGGCACCGGCAGCCTGGGCCGGCCGCGCTGGGTGGCGCTGGCCGAATGGCGCGGCGGCCTTGTGGCGCGGGAAGCCAAGGCCGTGGTCGCCTCCGGCTGGGTGCTTCCACCTGACCGTGGGCATCGGGCCATCCGCTCGTTGGAAGCCGCAACCTCGGCTTTTCGCGTGCCGGACCCCTGGTATGGCGTGGCCGACCACATCGCGGTGCGCCGACTTTCCCCCAGCAACCGCAAGATCGAAGTGGCCAAGGACCCCGGGCTGCTGCTGGCGCCGGCCATGCTCACCGCCATGGGGCATGAGATCGCCAGCCTGCACCGCGCCAACAGCGCCGCGAAGCCGCTGTGCCGGCAACTGGACGCCCTGCCCGGCAGGTGGCTGAAACGCGCGGCGGAGGCCGCCGCCGATATGACCAAGAGTGATTTCCAGGCCTGGAAGCGCGCCCAGGCCTGAGCCTGGTCCTGCCGACGTTACCCGGCTGCAACACAGGCCAAGGCTCACGCAGAAGGCCTGCATTCGGCACGGCAATCGAGGGCGATGAACAGCCTGCTACCAAGGGTAGGCCGTTGGGGCCTGATCGCCTGAGACGAGGTCGTCGAAAGGCGTGAAGCGGGGCCACCACGCCAGTGAGGGGTGGACCCGCTTCGGGTTCAGCCGCCGGCAAAGCTCCGTGCCAGGGCCTGCCACATCGCCTTGCGCCGGAATGCCGCATCCAGCGGGTGGCCGCGATGCTGCTGGCCGTCGCGCCTGGACACGTCGGGGTCGCGGATCAGCCAGGAATCGCGGTCCGACAGGCCCCAGGTCAGCACCGTGCGGCAGCCGGCCGCCAGCGCAGTGCCCACCACCTGCTGCACATAGGCGGCCACGGCGGCGTCCCGCGCTTCCAGGCCCGGCGGCAGATTGGCGCTCTCGCGGCAGTCCAGCTCCGTGATCAGCACCGCCAGTCCCATGCCGCGCAGCCCCTGGATGAAGCCGGCCAGCGGCTCCGGCCGGAACGGCTCATCCACCTGCAGATGCGCCTGCAGCCCCACCGCATCCAGCGGGCAGCGCGCCTGCAACAGCGCCCGCACCAGGGCAAGCATGGCCTGGCGCTTTTGCTCGGCCCAAGGCGTATCGCCCTCCAGCCCGTAGTCGTTGATGGTCAGCCGCAGCGTCGGGTCGCGCTCCCGCGCCAGGCGCAGCGCCAGGTCGATGTAGTCCGGCCCCAGCGCCCGCAGCCACGGCGTATCGCGGAACACGCCGCGCGCCGGGGTCTGCGCGGTGAAGCGGCTGCCCGGCGGGTTAGCCAGCACTTCGTTCACCACGTCCCAGTCGCGAATCACCGGTTGGGTGGCGCCCAGCACCGCCTGGATATGCGCCGCCAGCACCCCCCGCGCCCGGGTCGCGCCTTCGGCCAGTGCCGGCGCCAACCAGTCCGGCATGGCCTGGTGCCAGACCAGCGCATGGCCACGCAGTTGCTTCCGCTGGGCGCGGGCAAACTCGGCCACGACGCCCAGCGGGCCAAGGTCGAACTCGCCCTCGCGCGGTTGCAGCGCATCCCACTTGGCCTCCCATTCGGGCACCAGCAGCTGGGCTTCGGTAGCCACGGCGGCGGCGTAGAGTGGGTCCTGCCCCAGCAACTCCCCCTGCACCGCGGTGCCGAAAGTGATGCCGCGCGCGCGGGCCACCTCCCCCAGGCCGTCAGCCGGCCCGTCGCCACGCGCGACACCCAAGGCCTGCCCCCGCGCACGCACCCCGCAGCCGGCCAGGCCCAGCCCCGCCAGCCCCATCACGCCGCGCCGGGCGACCGCGCCGCTCAGGCGGCCCGCGCCAGGGCGGCAGGCGCCTCTCGCCGGAACGCTTCACGATAGCGGTCGCGCCGCCAGGCCAGCAGCCGCCAGCCGCCCCGTGCCGCCAACTCCGAAAGCCGGCCCCGCGGGTCCAGGCCGAGCGCCTTGAAGATCATCCCGGTACCTCGCTCGATATGGCGGAACTGATAGACCCCCATGGCGCGGCCCATGTAGCCGGCCAGGCAGCGTTCATGCGCGTAGTCCAGGGCCGGGTCCTCGGTGCTGCAATGGAAGGCGAAGGCCAACTCGTCGTCCTCGCTCTCGCCGATCCGGCCAGCGGCGATGCGCAACCGCTGCAGGAAGGACAGGTTCTCCCGGTCCAGGTAGCGCCTCATGTGGTCGTAGAACAGCTTGAAGTGGCGGTACTCATCGGCCGCGATCAGCTTGCAGACCCGCTTGAGCACCGGCTCCTCGGTCGCCTCCGCCAGGGCGGTGTAGTAGCTGGATGTCCCGGTCTCGACGATGCAGCGGGCGATCAACTCGCCGGTGCGGCTGCCGCGGATAGAAGCGTCCGCCTGGGTATTCACCTGGTAGCCCAGCCGATAGCGCTCAAACGCGCTGGCATAATCCCAGTCCGGGTCGGCGATGGCGGCCCAGCGGCCGAGGGCGTCGCCGTGCTGCACTTCCTCCACCGCCCACTGGTCCGCCGCGGCACAGAAGGCGGGGTCGTCATGGAATACGCTCTTCAGATAGCGGGCGTAGTCGTCGCCATTGCGCTCGACCATCGCCGCCGCCTTCACCAGGACGACAATATCCGGGTCAATCTTTGATACATCAAGGCGATCCCACGCAACCTGTTCCATCCGCCAATGCTTCATCGCGTCCCCGTCAGGCCGAGCGGCCAGACCCCCCCCCATGAGACGGGCCGGCGCCTCAACGCGGCCCAGGCTGATATGTTCGGCGAAAGCGTTGCGGTTTCAAGCGGCGTGGTGGGGGTGCCACGGGCGAAACGGCAAAATCGGCCTGGCATGGCGCGGATGTCATTGACCGGCGACCTGACGGCGAAGGTCCTGACCGAGCGCTGCGGATTGGGCAGGATGTCGGGATGTGATCCGGCCGGACAGCGCTGGCCCTCGCGGTTGCTGAGCAGGGCGGCGCCGGCCGATCAGCGGATATGGAAATTGGCCACGACACCGACACGCATCAAGCGCGATAGGGAATGTCACGCCCTTGGCGTGCGACCAACGCCCACCTGGCTTCGGAGTTTAGCGCGACGGCACGCCGGCGTGCGGCGCCGCGCAATCAGCCGGCGCTATTTGGCACCAGCGAGTTGCGCGTGCCGTTGGGATCAGGCCGCTTCGGCGACGTCGACGGCGAGCTTGGCCGAGAGAACGCGAAGCAGAGCGGCATCCCGCTTTTCCGGCGCATCGGTGGTGGCCACGGCAGCCAGCGTCGCCTCGGCCTCGACCAGCTTGCGCTCGCTGCCGGCGCGGGACAGTTGCGCCAGCGGGGTGACTTCGTCAGCCAGGATGGTCACGCGCTCACCCGAGACCTCGGCGAAGCCGCCGGCGACGAACAGCTTCTCGGTCTCGGCGCCGTTCTCGCGCACCCGGATCACGCCGCCCTTGAGCGCCACGATCATCGGCGCATGCCCGGCCAGCACGCCCATTTCGCCTTCGATGGCGGGAATGGTCGCCATCTCCACCTGGCGGGAAAGCAGCAGCTTTTCCGGGGAAACCAGTTCGAGCAGGAAGGTAGCCATCGTCAAAATCTCCGTCCCCTGGCGGCAGGTGGGCAACCACCCGCCGAGGCCCCGAATGAAGCCCGCCGGTCGCGCCCGAGGGCGCGCTGTTCAAACAGCCCCGGTGAAAGCCAGGCACGCCAATGCGCGCGCCCGGCGCCGGGGGGGCTGGCAGAAGGTGAAGCGAACCGCTTACGCGGCCTGCTTCAACGTCTCCGCCTTCTTCACCGCCTCTTCAATGGTGCCGACCATGTAGAAGGCGGCTTCCGGCAGGTGGTCGTATTCGCCGGCGCAGATGGCACCGAAGGAACGCACGGTGTCTTCCAGCTTCACGAACACGCCCGGCGTGCCGGTGAACACTTCGGCCACGTGGAAAGGCTGGCTGAGGAAGCGCTGCAGCTTGCGGGCGCGGGCGACCACCAGCTTATCTTCTTCGCTCAGCTCATCCATGCCGAGAATGGCGATGATGTCCTGCAGGCTCTTGTAGGTCTGCAGGATGCGCTGCACGTCGCGCGCCACCTTGTAGTGCTCCTCACCGACGACGCGCGGGTCGAGCGCGCGGCTGGTGCTGTCCAGCGGATCGACGGCCGGGAAGATGCCGAGTTCCGCGATCGAGCGGTTCAGCGTCGTGGTCGCGTCCAAGTGGGCGAAGGAGGTGGCCGGCGCCGGGTCGGTCAAGTCATCGGCCGGCACGTAGATGGCCTGCACCGAGGTGATCGAGCCCTTCTTCGTGGAGGTGATGCGTTCCTGCAGCGCGCCCATGTCGGTGGCCAGCGTCGGCTGGTAGCCCACCGCCGACGGAATGCGGCCCAGCAGCGCCGACACTTCCGCGCCCGCCTGGGTGAAGCGGAAGATGTTGTCGATGAAGAACAGCACGTCCTGGCCCTGTTCGTCGCGGAAGTATTCCGCGACCGAGAGGCCCGAGAGCGCGACGCGGGCGCGGGCACCCGGCGGCTCGTTCATCTGGCCATAGACCAGCGCGACCTTGGAGCCGGTGGTGGTGCCGTCGTCGTTCAGCTTGATGACGCCGGCATCGACCATCTCGTGGTACAGGTCGTTGCCTTCGCGGGTACGCTCACCCACGCCGGCGAAGACCGACACGCCGCCATGGCCCTTGGCGATGTTGTTGATCAGTTCCTGGATGGTCACGGTCTTGCCGACGCCGGCGCCACCGAACAGGCCGATCTTGCCGCCCTTGATGTAGGGCGCCAGCAGGTCAATGACCTTGATGCCCGTGACCAGGATTTCCGCCGAGGTCGCCTGGTCCTCGAAGGAGGGCGCCTCGCGGTGGATGGTGTACTTCTTCTCGTGCGGCACCGGCCCACGCTCGTCGATCGGCTCGCCGATGACGTTCATGATGCGGCCCAGCGTGCCCTCGCCGACCGGCACCGCGATGCCTTCGCCGGTATCGACCACGTCCTGACCGCGGATCAGGCCGTCGGTCATGTCCATGGCGATGCAGCGCACGGTGCGCTCGCCCAGGTGCTGCGCCACTTCCAGGACCAGCGTGATGTCGCCGTTCTTGGTGGTGAGGCTGTTCAGGATGGCGGGCAGCTCGGCGGGGAACTGCACGTCCACCACGGCGCCCAGGATCTGGGAAATCTTCCCGACGTTGTTCTTCATGGTGCGTGCCTTTCCTTAAACCGCTTCGGCCCCGGAGATGATCTCGATCAGCTCGCGGGTGATGTTGGCCTGGCGTGTACGGTTGTAGTTCAGCGTCAACTTGTTGATCATCTCGCCGGCATTGCGCGTGGCGTTGTCCATCGCGTTCATCCGGGCGCCGTGTTCGCCGGCGGCGCTTTCCAGGATGGCGCGATACAGCTGGATCGCCAGGTTGCGCGGCAGCAGCGTCGCAAGGATTTCTTCCTCGGTCGGCTCGTATTCGTACAGCGCCTGCGGCCCGGGGCCGGCAACGACGCCACCTTCGGGCAGCGGCGCGGGGATCAGGCGCTGTTCCGTCGGGATCTGGCTGATCACGTTGCGGAAGCGGTTGTACAGCAGGCTGCACACGTCGAAGGCGCCCTGGTCGAGCATCTCCGCAATGGTCAGCGCCACCGCCTCGGCATCCTCGAAGCCAACGCGCTTCTTGTTCGCGTAGCTGACTTCGCTGACCAGGCGGCTGGCGAATTCACGCTTCAGGAAGGAGGCCCCCTTGCGGCCGACAGTCAGGATCTTGACCGTCTTGCCCTCGGCCTCCAGCGCGCGCACCCGTGCACGGGCCAGGCGGCCGACCTGGGTGTTGAACGGGCCGGCCAAGCCACGATCCGCGGTGACGACCACCAGCAGATGCACCTTGTCGGCACCGGTGCCCACCAGCATGCGGGGCGCGTCCGGCATACCGGCCACGGCGGAACCCAGCGAGGCCAGGATCTTCTCCATCCGCTCGGCATAGGGGCGCGCGGCTTCCGCCTGCGCCTGGGCGCGGCGCAGCTTCGCCGCGGCCACCATCTTCATCGCCTGGGTGATCTTGCGCGTGGACTTCACGCTGTTGATCCGCCCACGCAGGTCTTTCAGGCTTGCCATGCTGCCCGGCTCCTATGCTCCGGGGTGATCAGGCCGCGAACGACTTGGCGAAGGCGTCGAGGAAGGCGACCAGCTGATCCTCGGTGCCCTTCTTGATCTCGCGGTCGTTGCGGATCGCTTCCACGATGCCAGGCTGGCTGGACTTCAGCTCGCTCAGCATGCGGCGCTCGAACTCGCCAACCGAAGAAACCGGCAGCTTGTCCAGGTAGCCACGGGTACCGGCGAACAGGCTGATGACCTGCTCCTCGACCGGCACCGGGCGGTACTGCGGCTGCTTCAGCAGCTCGGTCAGGCGGGCGCCACGGGCCAGCAGCGCCTGGGTCGAGGCGTCGAGGTCCGAGGAGAACTGGGCGAAGGCCGCCATCTCACGGTACTGCGCCAGCTCCAGCTTGATCTTGCCGGCAACCTGCTTCATCGCCTTGATCTGCGCCGACGAACCAACGCGCGAGACCGAGAGGCCGACGTTCACCGCGGGGCGGATGCCCTTGAAGAACAGCTCGGTCTCCAGGAAGATCTGGCCGTCGGTGATCGAGATCACGTTGGTCGGGATGTAGGCCGAGACGTCGCCGGCCTGGGTCTCGATGACCGGCAGGGCGGTGAGCGAACCGAGGCCGAAATCCTCGTTCATCTTCGCGGCGCGTTCCAGCAGGCGGCTGTGCAGGTAGAACACGTCGCCCGGATAGGCCTCGCGGCCCGGCGGACGGCGCAGCAGCAGCGACATCTGGCGGTAGGCGACGGCCTGCTTCGACAGATCGTCGTAGAAGATGACCGCGTGCATGCCGTTGTCGCGGAAGAACTCGCCCATGGTGCAGCCGGTGTACGGCGCCAGGAACTGCATCGGCGCCGGGTCGGACGCGGTGGCGGCGACGATGATGGAGTATTCCATCGCGCCGTTTTCTTCCAGCGTCTTGACCAACTGGGCAACCGTGGAGCGCTTCTGACCAATGGCGACATAGATGGTGTAGAGCTTCTTGCTCTCATCCGTGCCGGCGTTGATGCCCTTCTGGTTGATGATGGTGTCGATGATCACGGCGGTCTTGCCGGTCTGGCGGTCACCGATGATCAGTTCGCGCTGGCCACGGCCGATCGGGATCAGGGCGTCGATCGCCTTGATGCCGGTCTGCATCGGCTCATGCACGGACTTGCGCGGGATGATGCCCGGCGCCTTGACTTCGACGCGCATGCGCGTGGCGTCCACGATCGGGCCCTTGCCGTCGATCGGGTTGCCGAGGCCATCGACCACGCGGCCGAGCAGGCCACGGCCGACGGGCACGTCCACGATGGTGCCGGTCCGCTCGACCACGTCGCCTTCGCGCACGGTCTTGTCGGCACCGAAGATAACCACGCCGACATTGTCGGATTCGAGGTTCAGCGCCATGCCCTTCAGGCCAGAGGCCGGGAAGGACACCAGTTCACCGGCCATCACGTTCTGCAGGCCGTAGACGCGGGCAATGCCGTCGCCAACGGTGAGAACGGTGCCGACCTCAGCCACATTCGCTTCGGCGTCGAAGCCTGCGATCTGCTGCTTGAGGATTTCCGAGATTTCCGCGGGACGGATCTCCATGGTCAGGCGGCCCCCTTCATGGCGTACTGCAGACGCTGCAGCTTGGATTTGATGCTGTTGTCGTAAAGGCGGGACCCGATGCGAACGACCAGGCCGCCAAGGATGGATTCGTCAACACGCTCGACCAGCTTGACGCCGGAATAGCCGGCCTCGGTCAGTCGGGCGGTGATCTGGGTCCGCTGAACATCGTTCAGCGGATGCGCGGTGATGATGTCCGCGGTCTGTTGGCCACGCCGGGCCGAAAGGATGCGCCCGAAGGCGGCGGCCACGTCCGGCAGCTTGTCCAGCCGGCGGTTGCCGATCAGCACGCCCACCAGGTTGCGGACCTCGGTTCCGATGCCGGCACGCTCGATGATGGCGAAGGCGCCGCGCTGCTGGCTGGCGCTGTCCAGCCGCGGGTCGGCGACGAAATAGCGGAAGCCGCTATCGTTCTGCCAGAGCGCGAACAGGCTCTCCAGGTCGGCAGCGATGCGGTCCAGCGCGCCCGGGTCGGTCTGGCGCAGGTCGTCGGCCAGGCCCAGAATCGCGTGGGCGTAGCGGTCGGCCAGCCCACTCGGGTTGGGCGCGGTGTTTGAGATATCGGCAGAGGCCACGTCAGTCCCGGTCCTGTTCCTTGGTGGCGCGCTTCCGCACGCCTTGCGGCGCGTGTCCGCACGAGGTGGCGTGCCTGTACGCCAGCCACGCGAGCGACTGGCGTCTCTCGGCGGCGGCGGGGCATTACCATAGCGTTCACACGCCCGCAATCGAGCCAGAGGCAGGATTCTCGCCCGATTTCGCCTTTGCGCCGCAGCCGGGCCGGCAAGCCTGGGCTAGTATCCCCCTTCGGGAGAGTGGGTTCGGGCAGCGGATGGCGGGGTTTTTCGGCTGGCGGGTGGTGGCGGCAAGCTTCGTGCTGGCGCTGTGCGCCTGGGGCATCGGGTTCTACGGACCCTCGGTTTATCTGCACGCGCTGCATGCCCGGCAGGGTTGGTCGCCGGGCCTGGTCGGCGCCGCCATCACCCTGCATTTCTTGGCTTCGGCCCTGCTGGTGGTACGTTTGCCGCGGTTGCAGCGGCGCTTTGGCATGGTTGCCGCCACCCGGGCCGGGGTGGTCGCCTCGGCGCTGGGGGTGGTCGTCTGGGGTGCCGCCACGCAGCCCTGGATGCTGCTGCCGGCCGCCCTGCTGACCGCGATGGGTTGGTCGTTGACCAGCGCCGCGGCCATCGCCACCTGGGTCTCCCCCTGGTTCGACCGGCGCCGTCCGATGGCGTTGGCCCTGGCCTATAATGGTGCCTCGGCCGGCGGAATTTTATTTGTGCCGCTCTGGGCCGCGCTGATCGGCTGGCGCGGCTTCGCCGAAGCCGCCCTGCTGGTGGGCCTCGGCACCGGGTTGCTGGGCTGGTGGCTGGTCGGCCGCACCCTCGGCCCCAGCCCCGCCAGCCTGGGCCAGCACGCCGATGGCGGCCCCGCCCCGCCGGCGCCCCGCCCTCGCCTGCCTACCGCCACCACCAGCCTGTGGCGCCAGCCGGGCTTCCGCAGCATCTCGGCCGCCTTCGCACTGGGCCTGGCGGCGCAGATCGGCCTGATCACGGTGCTTTACTCGCTGCTGGTGCCAGGGCTGGGAGAGGCGGGCGCCAGCCTGGTGATGAGCCTAGCCACCATCGGCGCGGTGCTGGGCCGCACCCTGGTCGGCTGGGCGCTGCCGCCGGGGATGGACCGCCGCCTGGCCACCGCCGCCAACCTGGCGCTGCAATTCACGGGGTCGCTTGCCATGGTGGCTGCCGATGGCGGGGCCTGGCTGCTGGTGGCCGGCAGCCTGCTGTTCGGGTTGGGCATCGGCAACCTGCTGTCCATGCAGCCGCTCATCGCCCAGGCGGAATGGCCGCCCGAGGAGGTACCGCAGGTGATGGCCTCGCTCACCGCGGTGAACCAGGGCTTCTATTCATTCGCCCCGGCGGCCTTCGGCGCGCTGCTGCAATGGGGCGGGGCGTGGTCGGCGCCGGCACTGGCCGGCGCACTGCAACTCGGCGCCGCGCTGGTGCTGGTGCTGGGGCGTCGCAATCCGCGCTGACGGTGCTAACCTCGACCCTCGGGTTGAGAAGGCGGTCGGCCATGCGGCTTCTGGTTCTGGTGGCGGCCTGCCTCGCGGGCCTGCTCGGCACCCTGGCAGCCACCCCGGCCACGGCGCAGGGGCCTGCGGCGGCGCCCACCCGGCGGGTGGCACTGGTCATGGGCAACCAGGACTACCGCCACATCAACAAGCTGGAAAACGCAGTAGCCGATGCCCGCGCCATGGCCGCCATGCTGCGCAGCCGCAACTTCGAGGTGGTGGACGGCTACGACCTGGACCGCAGCCAGATGAACCGACTGTTCAACCGCTTCGAATCCTCCATGTCCGCCGGCGCCGTGGCGGTGCTGTATTTCGCCGGCCATGGCGTGCAGGTGGGCGGCATCAACGTGCTGGTGCCGGTGGACATGCAGCCGGAAAACGAGCGCGACCTGCTGGATGACGGCATTCCGATGCCGGCGCTGATGGAGCGCATGGCCGGCGTCAACGGCCGCCGCGACGGCGGGCTGAACCTGCTGATCATCGACGCCTGCCGCGACAACCCGTTCCGCGCTGCCGGCCGCAGCCTGGGCGTGACGCGCGGGCTGGCCGCCGGCGGGGCGGCCGGCGCGATGGTGATCTACGCCGCCGCCTCGAACCAGCGCGCGCTGGACAAGCTGGGCCCGGCCGACCGCGACCCCAATGGCGTGTTCACCCGCACCCTGCTGCGCGCCATGGCAGTGCCCGGCCTGCCGGTGCGGGAGATGGTGGCCCGGGTGCGCCAGGAAGTGGCACAGGCCGCCCGTGGCAGCGGCTACGAACAAACCCCGGCGGTGTATGACGAAGCCGAGGGCGACTACATCTTCAGCCCCGGCGCCGCCAATGCGCAGACCCTGGCGGTGACCGCGCCCGCCGGCCAGACCACGCCGGCCGCCCCGGCGCCGGACCGCGAGGGCGTGTTCTGGGACAGCATGCGCAACAGCAGCAACGCGGCGGATTTCGAGGCCTACCTGCAAACCTACCCGGCCGGCGCCTTCGCCGCCCTGGCACGCAGCCGCCTGGCCGCGCTTCGGGCACCTGCCGCCGCCGCGCCGCCACCCGCCCGCACCGCCGCCACAGCCCCTGCCACACCAGCGTCGCAACGCAGCCCGCCGCGCGGCCAGGGGCCGGCGCGCACCGTGCGGATCGTGAATGCCAGCGGCGGCGGGATCGACAAGCTGCTGTTCGACCCGACCAGCCAGGACGGCAGCAGCCCGGACCGGCTGACCGCCCACCCAATGCTGGAGGGCCAAGTGCTGGAGCTGCGCCTGCCGCCGGGCGAATGCAGCTACGACATGTACCTGGAGTTCGCCGGCAACCGCCGCGGCGCGCAGTTCAGCTACGACATCGACACCTGCCGCGAGAGCACGTTGACACTCAGGTAGGCACGCTCAGGTAAGGCGGCCGCACCGGGCCGCCGCCCGGCTCAGGCGGCCGAGCGCCCGGCCTGGCTGTCCAGCCGATAGCCGCCGCCCTCGGTCAGCAGCAGCCGCGCATTGCCCGGGTCCGGCTCGATCTTTTGCCGTAGCCGGTAGATGTGGGTCTCCAGCGTGTGCGTCGTCACCGCGCTGTTATAGCCCCAGACCTCGTTCAGCAGAATCTGCCGGGCGACCGGCTTGCCGCCGGACCGGTACAGGTACTTCAGGATCGCGGCTTCCTTTTCGGTCAGCCGGATCTTCTTGTTCTTGGCGGCTTCCAGCAGCAGCTTGGCGCTGGGGCGGAAGCTGTACGGCCCGATGATGAAGACCGCGTCTTCCGAATTGTCGAACACCCGCAGTTGCGCCCGCACCCGGGCCAGCAACTCGTTCAGCCGGAACGGCTTGGCGATGTAGTCATTCGCCCCGGCGTCCAGCCCGCGCACCACATCCTGCTCGGCATCGGCGCCGGTCAGCATGATGATCGGCATCCTCAACCCATGCTTGCGCAGCCGGGTGCACAGGTCGCGGCCATCGCCATCGGGCAGGCCGATATCCAGCAGCACCGCGTCGTAGCGGGCATCGGCGGCGGTCAGCATCGCCTCGGCCTCGGCGGCCGAGCCAGCCTCGGCCGGCAGAAACTCGCCATCGACTTCAAGCTGTTCGGCCAATGTGGACCGCAACGCGGCGTCGTCATCCACGATCAGTAGGGGGCGCGCACCTGGCATTCGGGTTCCCTGGCTAGCCGTAACCCTTGGGATAAGGGCCGCGAACTCGACACGACAGCACTGAGTCCAAGCCGCAACGGCTGCCGGCCTCCGCTGTTCCTACCATGGCACCCGTGGCTTTTGCGGGGCAAGGGGCATGATTCCCGCGTGATAACCGCAGACATGACAACAAGGGGAGGCAGGATTATTCCAGTCGTATCGTCGGCTGCCCCCCTGGCAATCGCCCTCTCGACGCCACATTCGCAGTGCGGCATGGCAGAGATATGGAAAGCCCCCCAATGACCAGGCTTATGGCCCCGGCACCAACGCCGACGCCCGAGAACATGACCAGCCCCGGACCGGACGCCGCCACCCTCGCCCTGCGCCAGGTGCATCGCGCCACGGCGGAACTGCGCCGCGGCGCCCCGGTGCTGCTGCGCGACACCGCCAGCGGCGCAGGCCTGCTGCTGGTGGCGATGGAGACGGTGGGGGCCGCCGGCCTGGCCGAACTCGCCAGCCTGGCGGCCGGCCCGGTAACGCTGCTGCTGGCGCCGGCGCGTGCCGCCGCGCTGCTGCCCGGCCAGCCCGGCGAGGCGACCGATGTCGTCGCCTTGGCCCCGCCCGCCACGCTGTTGGACCCCGCAATGCTGCGCAGCCTGGCCGACCCCACCGTCGAGCGCCTGCTGCCGGAGCCGCCCGCGCGCAATGCCGCGCCGCCCCTGGCCGCCCTGGCGCTGAGCCTGGCCAAGCTCGGCCGGTTGCTGCCGGCACTGGTAGCCGCCCCCGCCCCGGCCCTGGCGCCGCCCGCCTTGCTGGCGGTCTCGGCCGCCGATCTGGCAGCCTACCCGCATTCCGTCGCCACCAGCCTGCGCCGCGTGGCCGAGGCGGCGGTGCCGCTGGAGGATGCGCCGGACGCGCGGATCGTCGCCTTCCGGGCGGCCGATGGTGGCATCGAGCACCTGGCCATCCTGGTCGGCCACCCCGAAGCGCTGGCCGCCGCCGGCGGCGCGCCACTGGCCCGGGTCCATTCCGAATGCTTTACGGGAGACCTGCTGGGCAGCCTGCGCTGCGACTGCGGCCCGCAGCTGAAGGGCGCCATCGCCCGCATGGCCGCCGAGGGTGACGGCGTGCTGCTGTACCTGGCGCAGGAAGGCCGCGGCATCGGCCTGGTCAACAAGCTGCGCGCCTATGCCCTGCAGGATACCGGGCTGGACACGCTGGACGCCAACCGCGCGTTGGGCTGGGGCGCTGATGAGCGCAACTTCCTGGTCGCCGCAACCATGCTGCGGGAGTTGCATATCCCCCGCGTGCGGCTGCTGACCAACAACCCCGAGAAGGTCCGCGCCCTGACCGCCTGCGGCGTCGAGGTCGAGACCCGCGAGGCGCATCAGATTGCCCCCAACGGGGTGAATGACGGCTACCTGGAAACCAAGGCCCGCCGCTTCGGCCACCTGCTGGCCTGACGCGAGCGCCACTCGGCACGGGGCAGTGCCTAGTGCCGCCCCCGCTACAGCCTTATCCCCGCCGCGCGGATCACCTCCGCCAGCCGCGCGGCATGCGCCTTCACATGGCGGCTGGTCTCGGCCGGGCTGCGCGGCGGGGTGATGACGAAGCCCTGCTGGCCCAGCAGCCGCACCAGGTCCGGGCTGTTCAGCGCCGCCCGCGTCGCCTGCCACAGCCGCTGCACGATCGGCGCCGGCACGCCAGCCGGCGCATAGAGCGTTATCGCCCCGGTGCTGTCATAGCCGGCCAGCCCAGCCTCGGCGCAGGTCGGCACGTCGGGCAGCGACGCCACCCGCGCCGGCGAGGACATCGCCAAGGCCACTACCTCGCCGGACCGCAGCGACGCCTGCGCGACGGGGATGGTGCAGAACATCATGTCAACCCGGCCGGCTACCACATCCAGCAGCGCCGGCGGATTGCCGGGGTACGGGATGTGCAGCGCCTCGATCCCCGCCAGCCGACACAGCAGCTCCCCGGAAAGATGCCCGCCGCCACCGATGCCGAAGCTGGCATAGGTCAGCTTGCCCGGGTTCGCCTTGGCGTGGCGGATCAGCTCGCCCAGGCTGCGCGCGGGTACCCGGGGGTTCACGATCAGCACATAGGGCACGTCGGCCAGTTGCTGGATCGCCAGCAGGTCGCGGTCGGCGTCGTAGGGCGGTGCCGCCATCAGGTAGCGGTTCAGCTCCACGCTGTCGCCGCCGCCCAGCAGGGTGTAGCCGTCAGGCACCGCGCGGGCGACATAGGCGGTGCCGATGCTGGTGGTGCCGCCCGGGCGGTTCTCCACCACCACGGTCTGGCCCAGCTGCTCGCCCAGCGCCCGGGCATAGGCGCGGTTCAGGATGTCCACGCTGCCACCGGGCAGGTAGGGCACCACCAGCCGCACCGGGCGGTCCGGATACGGCGCGGCCGGTTGCGCCGCCGCGGGGCCGGCGCCCAATAGCGCCAGCGCCGCTCGCCTGGTCAGGTGCATCAGTAGGGCTTGCTGCCCTGGATCTGCGTGCGGTGCATCAGGCGGCGCAGCCCTTGGTCGAACTCGTCCCGACGATGCATGACGCAGCGATTGTCCCAGATCACCACGTCGCCCTGCTTCCACTGCTGCACCCAGGTGAATTCGGGCCGCCCGGCATAGCTCCACAACTCGTCCAGCAGCGCCTGGCTTTCGGCCAGCGGCAGCCCGACCACATGCGCATTACGGCGGCGGCCGAGGAAGAGCGATTGCCGCCCGGTTTCCGGATGCGTCCGGATCAGCGGATGCACCGCGCCGGGCTGGTCTTCCGGCGCGTAGCTTTCCTTGAAGCCGGCGCGCAGTTCGCCGGCGCTGTTGCGGGTGCTGTCATGCTTGCAGGACAGGCCGGAAATGCGCTGGCGCAGCGCCGCCGGCATGGCGTCCAGCGCCGCTTCCATGTCGCAGAACCACGTGTCGCCATGGCCTTCCGGCACCTCGATGCCGTACAGCACGGAGGCATCCGGCGGCACGTCATTGTAGCTCATGTCGGTGTGCCAGATGCTCTCGCCATTGCCGAGCCCACCGATCGACACGCCATCGACGATGATGTTGGAGATGACGAGCACTTCCGGCCGGGTCGGCTGGTACAGCTTGCCGGTGGTGCTGATCGGCGAGCGGTCCAGATTGCCGAAGCGCCGCGAGAAATCGGCCAGCGCGTCGTCATCGATATCCTGCCCGCGGATGCGGAGCACCTTGTGGTCCAGCCAGGCACGCTTGATGCCGACAAAGCTGGTGTCATCCAAGTGTTGCAGGTCAACGCCGACGATATCGGCGCCGAGCGGCGTGCTGAAGGGGCGGACAGTGACGGGGCTGGGGGCCAGGCTGGACATTGGTGGTTCCTCCCGAATTCCCGGAGAGCCTGCACCCGCCGGGCGCCCCACGTCCAGATCCCTCAGGTGACGCGGTCCAACTCCCGGTCATCCAGGTTGCCCGGCACGATCGTCATCGGCACCCGCAGCCGGTGGGCGTAACGGCCGGTCAGCGCCGAGATCAGCGGCCCCGGCCCGCTACCACCCGCCGCCGCGGCCAGCACCAGGATGGAAATGCGCGGGTCTTCCTCCACCAGCGCCAACAGCTCGTCGCGCGGGTCGCCCTCGCGGATCAGCATGATCGGCAGGCCGCCGGTAATCTCCTGGACCCGGGTTGCCATGCCGGAGAGCAGCTTCTCCGCTTCCTCCCGCGCTTCCTCGGCCATCATGGCGCCAACCCCGGCCCACTCCACCTGGCCCATCGGCTCGATCACTCGGAGCAGTGCCACCCGGCCGCCACCCTTGCGGGCGCGCAGCGCCGCGTAGCGCAACGACATCTCCCGCTCGGGGCTGTCATCCACCACCACCAGGAACACGCGGTCCCGCTTGTTGGGCGCAGCGGCCCTCTCCTCGGAATCGGCCATCAGTCCCTCCGGAACAACACGCTGCCCAGCCAGCCCGCCAGGGCGGCCAGCATGATGCAAGCCAGACCGTAGAAAAAGGCATGGTTCTCCGCGACATCGGCAATGCGGTCGGCAGTGCCCACGCGTTCCACCCGGAAGCTCATCTCCTCCCGCGCCGCAATCCGGCGTGACCGCACCAGAAGCACCTCCACCTTGTAGTCCCCGGTGGGCACGGTGGCGGGCAGCGGCACGGCAATGTGGAACAGCCGCCCGCCGCGGATTTCCACCGGAGCCACACCCTCCAGCCACAGTCCGCTGGACTTCTTCAAGTCCAGCAGCGCGGCGCGAAACGCCGGCGACCGGCTGCCGGTGGAGGTCAGCGGCAGCGCATCCAGCCCCAGCCCGTTTTCCTGCCGCAGCGCTTCGGGCAGCAGTTGCCAAGCCGGGCGGGTGCCGGCGATGGCATAGAAGCCGGGCACGTCGTCGAAGCGGGCGGACGGCCCGTTGATCCAGAACAGCAGGGCCTTGACCTTGCGCCGCACCACCAGCGGCCGGGTCGGCCCGCGCGCCACCACCAGGATCTCGTCGCCGCCGGGGCCGATCGGCTGGTCCGTGCTGCCGAAGACCATGATCGCCTCGCCGACGAAGCCGGTGCTGATGCGGACTTCCTGGGTGGAGAGCGCCGCCACCAAGGGCTGGTCCTGCGCCCGCGCCGGGGCTGCGAGAAACAGGGCGAGGAGCAGCACGACGAGCCGCAGGTGCGTGACCGCCCGGCCCAGGCCGCCCCTCATGGCTGGCCTTGACGGAGACCCCGTGCCCCCAGCCCCCCCCGAAAGGTGCGGCAGCGCCGCCGCCACCGCACAGAAAGCGCGAAGGCCGCGGCGCGCAGTCGGGCGTGCCGCCAGGCCCGAGAGGCCGAACGGCCGACGCCGCCCTGTGCCCGCGCAAGCCAAGCCGGCGGAAGCCGGCGCCCGGCGCTTGAGGGCAACGAAACCCATATTCCCGGCGCTCACAGCGCCGGGCCTATGACGAAAAACGCATCGGGCCGCCGCACCAGGCCCCAAAGCAAACTCAGCGCCACCGCCAGCACCAGGGCGCCCAGCAGCGCGCGGGTTTCCTCGCCGCGCAGCTTGGTGCCCATCTTGGCGCCGAACTGCGCGCCGATGACCCCGCCCAGCAGCAGCAGCAGCGTCAGCACCACATCGACGCTGCCCACCTGCACCGCCTGCAGCAGCGTCACATTGGCGGTGACGAACACCACCTGGAACAGGCTGGTGCCGATCACAACCGCCGTCGGCATGCCCAGCAGGTAGATCATCACCGGCACCAGCATGAAGCCGCCGCCGACACCCATGATGGCCGACAGCACGCCGATGAAGAACCCAGCGAGCAAAGGCGGAATGACGCTGATGTAGAGGCGGCTCTTGCGGAACCGCATCTTCAGCGGCAGGCCGTGCATCCAGAAGTGCTCGTGCAGCCGCCGCCGGACCGCGCCGCGCCGGCGCAGGATGGCACGGACGCTCTCCATCACCATCAGCCCGCCGACGGTGCCGAGCACGACCACGTAGAACACCGAAACCGCCAGGTCGATCTGGCCGACCCGCTGCAGCAGGGCGAAAAGCTGCACGCCGGCCAGCGACCCGACGAACCCCCCGGCGGTCAGCACGCCGCCCATCTTCGGGTCCACATTGCCGCGCCGCCACTGCGCCATCAGCCCAGAGACCGAAGCGCCGAGCGTCTGGTTGGCGCCAGAGGCGACGGCGACGGGCGCGGGAATGCCGATGAGGATCAGCGCCGGGGTCAGCAGGAAGCCGCCGCCGACACCGAACAGGCCGGACAGCCAGCCGACCAGGAAGCCGATGCCGACCAGCAGCATGGCATCAACTGAAATCCCGGCGATGGGCAGGTAGACCTGCATCGCAGTTCTTGCTTCCAAAAAGCGGCGAGGGGCGGCAGCTTGGTTTGAACCGGGAGGGCAAGCGGCGCAAGGGCCATTCGCCCTGGTAGCGCCTGCGCAAGCCCGTGTTGTCGCCTCCGCAGGCCAGGGTGCCGCGCGCGGTGAACCCGCCGGGCACCAGGCCCTGCCGGCCGCGGGAGTCTGGCTATAGCAATATCCGCGGCAGCATGGCATCCAGCCGCATGCGGCCTTCCGCGGTGGCGCAGAGCCGCCCACCGCGCCATTCCAGGTAGCCGGCTTCCTCGCAGGCCTGCACCATCCCGGCGTCCAGCGCCGCCGCCATCGGCAGGCCCGCCCGCACCGCCACCCGCACGGGGTCCACACCCTCGGCCAGCCGCAGCCCCATCAGCAGCGCCTCGCGGGCGCGGTCCTGCGGCGTCAGCGTCTCGCAGCCGGTCACGCCATGGCCCTGGCGTTCCACCAGCCCGGCCCATTCCTCCGGCGCCCGATGCCGGCGGAAGGCCAGCATCTCGCCATCCAATAGCAGCCTTTGGTGCGCCCCCGGGCCAATGCCCAGGTAGTCGCCATAGCGCCAATAGGCCAGGTTGTGTCGGCTTTCGGCGCCGACCTGCGCGTAGTTGCTCACCTCATACGGCGCCAGGCCGAAGCCGGCCGCCTCCTCCACCGTGGCGGCGTACAGCGCCGCCGCGTCGTCATCTTCGGGCAGCGCAAAGGCGCCGCGGGCATATTCGGTGGCGAACTTCGTCCCCGGCTCGATGGTCAACTGGTACAGGCTCAGGTGATCCGCCGCCAAAGCCAGTGCCTGGCGCACCTCGGCGCGCCACGCTGCCTCGCCTTGCCCGGGCCGGGCGTAGATCAGGTCGAACGACAATCGCGGAAAAATCGCCCGCGCCATCTCCAGCGCCGCCACCGCCTCCCCCGCGCTGTGCCGCCGCCCGAGGAAGGCCAGCGCCTCCGCGTTCAGGCTCTGCACCCCCAGCGAGAGGCGGTTCACCCCGGCCGCGCGAAAGTCGCGCAGCTTCGCCGCCTCCACGCTGGTCGGGTTGGCCTCCAGCGTCACCTCGCAGTCCGGCAGTGGGTCGAACAGCCGCCCGGCCTCGGCGATCAGCGCCGCCGCCGTCTCCGGCGCCATGAGGCTGGGCGTGCCGCCGCCGAAGAAGATGCTGGCCAACGGCCGGCGCCCAACTCTTCCGGCCTCGAACCGCAGCTCCGCCAGCAGTGCCGCGGCGAAGCGGCCCTGGTCGATCCGTTCCCGCACATGGCTGTTGAAGTCGCAGTAGGGACACTTGCTCAAACAGAACGGCCAGTGGATGTAGAGCGCAAGCGGTTCGACCATGCCGACCATATGGGGCGGCGGCGCAGCCGCTGTACAGGGAGCATCCGCCATGGCCGCCTTGCCCGTCACCACCCTGACCGCCGGCCTGCTGGGCCTGTTGCTGGTGGTCCTGTCGTTCCGCGTCATCGCGGTACGCCGCGCCAGCCAGGTCTCGCTGGGCAGCGGCGGCAATCCGTTGCTGGAAAAGCGGATGCGCAGCCATGCCAATTTCTGCGAGTACGTGCCGTTCTGCCTGGTCCTGCTCGGCCTGGCGGAAGCCGGCGCCATGCTGCCCGCCCTGGCGCTGCAGGGCCTGGCCGCGCTGCTCGTGGTCGCCCGCCTGTCGCATCCCTTCGGGCTAGAGGGCGCCGGCATGGCCTTCCGCATGATCGGCATGATCGGCACCTTCACCGTCGTCATCGCCGGCGCGCTGACGCTGCTGCTGCGTTCGCTCGGCGGCGCGTGACGCCGGCGCCCAGCCAGGGCTTCCCGCCCGCCACCGGCCCCGACCCCCGGGTGCTGGTGCTGGGCACCCTGCCCGGCGCAGAATCCCTGCGCCGGCAGGAATATTACGGCCTGCCGCGCAACCGCTTCTGGTGGATCATGGGCCAGCTGACCGGCGCAACGCCGGAACTGCCCTACCCCCAGCGCCTGACCCGGCTGGCCGAAGCCGGCGTGGCGCTGTGGGATGTCTGCCATTCCGCCCAGCGCCCCGGCAGCCTGGATGCCGCGATCGACCGCGCCAGCATCCGCCCCAACGACATCGCCGGCTTCGTCGCCGCCCACCCGACGCTGCGCCTGGTGGCCTGCAACGGTGCCACCGCCGCCACGCTGTACCGCCGCTTCGTTGCGCTGCCTCTGCCGATGGTGCGGCTGCCCAGCACCAGCCCGGCCCATGCCGGCATGCCCGCCGACGCCAAGCTGGCACTGTGGCGTGCGGCCCTGGCGCCCCTGTTGCCAGGCAGTTGAACGCCCGGCCCCGCGGCGTTGCCGCCCTGGCCTGGACGGGCGCCACGGCGCGGCCTGCCCGGATGATGCCGTCGCCACCGATTGCGGCACTGCCGTACCGCTTCGGCGTTTCCGCCGCGGCGGATCAGGCGCTAGCCTCCTGCCCGTTCGAATCACCCAAGGGAGACCCAGCCATGCCCAGCACCGTCAAGCAGATGCTCGCCGCCGCCGAAGCCGAGGTTCCGCGCATCGCCGCCGCCGAGGCCAAGGCGCTGCATGCCGCCGGCAACGCGGTCTTCATCGACCTGCGCGAGCCGCCTGAGCTTACCGCTTCCGGCAAGGTGCCGGGGGCACTGGCCATTCCGCGTGGCCTGCTGGAGTTCCGCACCGACCCTGAAGGCGCGCGCGACGCTGCCCTGGCTTCGGGCAAGACCGTCATCACCTACTGCGCTTCCGGCGGCCGTGCGGCGCTGGCGGGGCAGACGCTGAAGGCGCTGGGCTATGCGGATGTCCGCAATCTCGGCGGGTTCAAGGATTGGGTCGCCGCGGGCGGCGCGGTGGAAAAGGTCTGACGCGGGCGGCGCTGTGGAGAAAGTCTGACGCGGGCGGCGCGGCAGCGATGGCACGTCGGCGACACGAGTGACGAGCACCATGTCGCGTTCGTAGTCGAGACCCAGCCGCGCCCCGACCAGCAACGGTGCGATGCCGTTGGTGGTGACGTTGCCCAGCATCAGCGTGGTGCCGTCCGGCCGGGCACGCGCCGTGGTCTGCAGCGCGATCAGGCCAACGGCGCCCGGGCGATTCTCCACCACCACTGGCTGGCCCAGCAGGTGGCGCATCTGCTCGGCCAACAGGTGGCCGATGATGTCGGTGGAGCCGCCGGGCGCGAAGGGCAGCAGCCGCAGCGGCCGGTCGGGGAAGGTCTCGGCCGCGCCTGCGCGCGACCCCAGGGCCAGCAGGCCAAGCCCATCCAGCGCAGTGCGCCGGGTTGGCCCTGGTATCCGGGTTCCTCCCACCCGGTCTGACGCCGGCTGGGGGCATTCTCGGCACGCAGTACCTGGTTGCGCAGTGCCGCGGGTGTGCGCCGCAGCAAAGGTTGCTCAAGCCGTCGGTGGCGCTCGGAAGCCGGCGCAGAGGAAGGGTACCAGCTTGGCCAGCGCCATCTCGGCGTCGCTGGGTTGGCAGGTGCCACCGGTAATCGACTGGATCCGCCCGCTATCGGCCATGGTGTAGAGCATGGTGCCGAGCATGAAGTGGAAGCGCCATTCCACCTCGGCCCGCGGCAGGTCGGGCAGGGCGGCAACCACCGCTTCCAGGAACGCGGCGGTGCTGGCGTCGAAGGCCTGCGACAGGATGCGGCGGTAGAGCTCCACGCTTTCCACCGAAAGCCGGGCACGCAGCTTGCCGAAGGTGGCGCCATCCACACCGGCTTCCCGCCCCAGGGAGAAAGCCGGGCGCAAAAAGCCTTCGAGCACTTGTTCCAGCATCGGTTGGCGACCGGGTGCCTCGGCGCAACGCCCCAACAGCCGCATGCGTTCCTGCGTGATCGGCAAGGCGCGACGGGCGAACAGCGCCTCCAGCAGCTTTTCCTTGGAGCCGAAATGATAGTTCACCGCGGCCAGGTTCACCCCGGCCTCGGCGGTGATCTCCCGCAGGCCGACGCCAGCCATGCCGCGTTCGGCGAACAGCCGGGCGGCGGCGGACAGAATGCGTTCCACCGTGCGGGCCGGGCTTTCCGCCAGCGTTGGGGCGAGCTTCGCTTGACTCTCGGTCATCCGTATAAAACACTCGTTCGAAAGAAGAGATAGCACGCTTCGGCCCCGGCTGCAGCAGTGCCTTTAGGGGGAGATGTCGCCATGCGGGTCAACCGCAGGAGCCTGCTCGCTATCGCTACGACCTTGGCCGCGCCAGCGGTGCGGGCGCAGACTGAGGTGTTTCCTTCGCGTCCTTTGCGCATGGTGGTGCCCTTCGCCCCAGGTGGCCCCTTGGACATCCTCGGCCGGCCGATCGCCGACCGGCTGGGCAGCGTTCTCGGCCAGACCGTGGTGTTCGAGAACAAGCCCGGCGCCAACGGCATCGTGGCGACGCAGCAGATGGCGACGGCACGGCCGGATGGCTACCAGATGCTGCTCACCACCGGCTCCTTCATCGGCAACGTCGCCTTCAATTCGAAGCAACTGACCTTCGACCCGATGAAGGACGTGGCGCCAGTGACGCTGGTGGCCGACGGCACCGGCATGATGCTGGTGGGCAGCCCCAACCTGGCCGCACGCAACATGGCGGAGCTGGCCGAGTTGGCACGGACCAAGCCGGGCGGACTGTCCTGCGCCATCACCGGCTTCGGCAACATCACCCACCTGGCCGCCGAGCAGTTCAAGAAATACGCCGGCTCGGAACTGCTGCTGGTGGTGCTGCAGGGCACCGGCCCTTCCGTCACGCAGGTCCTCTCGGGCAATGTGGATCTGACGTTTTCGACCATCCCGCCGGTGCAACAGCTGGTGCAGGAAGGCAAGCTGCGCGCCTTCGGCTACACCGGCCGCAGGCGCCCGCTGCTGCTGCCGCAAGTGGCGACCATGAAGGAGCTGGGCTTCCGCGACTGGGAGCTGATCGGCCTGCTCGGGCTGTTCACCACCGGCGGTACGCCCAGCGACCGCATCCTGAAGTTGCAGCAGGCCATCCGTACCGTGGTGCATCACCCCAGTATCCAGGCGGTGCTGCGCGATGCCGAGTTGGAACCCAGCGGCATGCCGCCCGACGACTACGCCACCTACCTGCAACGCGAATTGGCCATGCAGCGCGACGTCGCCCAGCGAACCGGCATGGCCAACTGAGCCAGCCGCAAGAGCCCGTGCAGAGGGAGGCAACCACCATGGGCGTGCCGGAGGCAAGACCCGGCTTCTGCGGCCATGCGGTCGACCAGCCGGAACGCGAGACCCGCGACGACGACCTGCCCCGCTGACCCGATGGCGCCGGGCAGACCCGCCCAGCGACACCTTTTCCATCACCCGTGAGTGAAGGCGCCATGCCGAACGAGACGAAGACCGATCGCATCACCATCCACGGCATTGAGCTGGAGGTGCGGCGCCGCGGGGCCGGCAGCCCGGTGCTGTGGCTGCACGGCTTCCAGCCCGCGCGCCCGGATGCCCGCTGGCTGGACCTGCTGGGCCGGCGGATGGAGGTGATCGCGCCCTCCCACCCCGGCTTCGGCGGCAGCGCGAGGCCGAAGGATTTTGAGAGTGTCTACGACCTGCTGCACCTCTATGTCGCGCTGCTGGAGACGCTGTCGGGCCAGGTCTCGCTGATCGGCTCCTCCTTCGGTGGCTGGCTGGCGGCCGAACTGGCGCTGCGCGCGCCCGGGCGCGTGGACAAGCTGGTGCTGGTGGACAGCCTCGGCATCAAAGTCAGCGACCGCGAGACGCCCGATATCCTCGACGTCTTCAACACCCATCCGGCCAAGGTGCGGCAGGCGATGTGGCACGACCCCGACAGGAACGGCCCCGACTACGACGCGATGGAGGATGCCGAGCTGGTCAGCATCCATCGCAATTGGGAGAGCCTGTCGCTCTATGGCTGGCACCCCTTCATGCATCATCCGCGGCTGGCCTACTGGCTGCCGGCGATCAAGGCGAAGACGCTGGTGCTGTGGGGCGAGAACGACGGCATCGTGAAGCCCAGTTACGGCGAGGCGATGGCGAAGCTGATCCCCGGTGCGCAGTTCGCCGCCATCGCCGCTGCTGGCCACCACCCCGAGATCGAACAACCCGACGCCTTCGCCGACCACGTCGTCGGCTTCCTCGCGCGCTGAACCCGGAGAGAGACGATGCAAGCCTGGTGGCAGTGTGAAATTCCCTACCCCGATGTCGACAAGAAGATCACCGACGCGGCGGATTCGGTCCGGGCCAGCCTGCCCAACCGCTATTGCGACCCGGCCCGCGCGGCCGACTTGTTCCACGAGGTACTGGACGAGTTCGCGCTCTGCGACGAACTCGGCATGAACGTCATCTGCATCGAGCACCATGCCGGCATCAACTCGATGATCGGCTCCAACCCGATGATCACCGGCATCCTGGCGCGGCAGACGAAGAATGTGCGGGTGCTGAGCCTCGGCACCCTCGTCTCGCTGCGGCCGGACCCGGTGCGCGTAGCCGAGGAATACGCCACCGCCGATACCATCCTGCGCGGCCGCTTCGAGATCGGCTTCGTCAAGTCCGGCGGCACCGAGATGGCCAGCGCCAACATGCAGCCGGTCAACAACGAGGAGCGGTACTGGGAGTCGATCGACCTGATCAAGAAGTCGCTGACCAGCCACGACGGCCCGTTCAGCTGGGAGGGCAAGCACTTCAGCCACCGGCACGTGAACATCTGGCCGGGGCCGTACCAGCGGCCGCATCCGCGTATGTGGGCCGCCACCGGCGACCCGCGCAGCGCCGCCGAGGTGGGCCGGCGCGGCATGACGCATGTGCTGGTGCTGCGCGGGCCGGAAGGCACCAAGGCGGCCTATGAGGCGCATCGCAAGGCGCGGCGCGAGGCCGGGCTGCCGAAGGTGACGACCGACAACTTCGCCTATGCCGCGCTGGTGTATGTGGGCGACAACGACGAGGAGGGCGTGGAGGTCGGCAGCAAGCTGCTGTGGTTCCTGAACACATCGCTGAAGGCGGCGCCGCAGTACAACAGGTTCCTGCCCGGCGCCGCGCCGCCGGTGGCGGCCCCTGGCCTCTACCGCACCAAGCCCAAGGCCGATACCGGACTGGGGCTGAAGGACGCCGAGAAGGGCGTCACCACCGCCAGCCAGAACTCGCAGAAGCTGCTCAACATCACCGCACAGGAAGCGATGAAGCAGGGCATCCTTTTCGCCGGCGGGCCGGACAGCGTCTATCGGCAGATCATGGAGTTCTACGACAAGGTCGGCGGCTTCGGGCAGATCTGCCTGGTCGGCCGCAGCGGCCACATGACGCATGCCGAAAGCAGCAAGTCGATCCGGCTGTTCAGCAAGGAGGTGATGCCGCGCTTGCAAGCCATCAAGCCGGTGGAAGTGGGCTGAGCATGGACCCGGAACTGGCCGCCGCCGGCGCGTTGCTCCGCGAGCGTGGGCTGCTGGCGGCCAGCCCGATGACCGCCCCGATCGCTGAGGCACGCGCTTCCAGCGATCGGGTTTCCGCCTTTCTCGGCAAGGGCATCGCGCCCTTGCGGGATGAGCGCACGCTCACCCTGCCGGGAGGCCTGCGCGCCCGCCTGTACCGGCCCGATGGCGTGGTGGCGCCACCGCTGCTGGTCTATGCGCATGGCGGCAGCTTCGCGGTCGGCAGCCTCGATGGCTGGGACCATATGCTGCGCGAGCTGGTGCGCGCCTCGGGCGTCGCCGCGCTGCATATCGACTACCGGATGATGCCAGAGCATCGCTTCCCCGTCGCGCATGACGACATGCTGGCGGGGTTCCGCTGGGCTGCCGCGCATGCCGCGGCACTGGGCGTGGATGGCGCGCGGTTGGCGCTGGGTGGCGATTCCGCCGGCGCCAACCTGGCCCTTGGCGCGGCGCTGACGCTGCGGGATGCTGGCGAGGTGCAGCCGCGCGCGCTGCTGCTGCACTATGGTGCCTATAGCACCGACACCAGCAGCGCTTCCTGGCAGCGCTTCGGGCAGAATGCCGCCGGGCTTTCCATTGCCTCCGCCGAATGGCTGTGGGCGAACTACCTGACCGCGCCGGAGCAGCGCGAGGATTGGCGCGCCGCGCCGCTGCTGGCGCCCATGGCCGGCCTGCCGCCCTGCCTGCTGACGATTGGCGAACTGGACCCGCTGCTGGACCAGAGCCTGGAGTTGGCCGCCAAGCTGAACGCTGCCGGCGTGCGCTGGCGGCTGCATCGCTACGCCGGACTTAACCACGGCTTCATTCGCTATGCCCGCCTGGTGGGCGCCGTACGCCGCTGCCTGACCGAGACCGCCACCGCCCTTGCCGAGGAACTGCACCATGGCTGACCAGCAGAACACCGCTGTCTTCATCGTGGGTGGTGGCCCGGTGGGCTTGGCCATGGCGTTGCTGCTGCATCGCTTCGGCGTGGATTGCGTGGTGGTGGAGAAAAGCCCGACCACGACCGACCATCCAAAGTCGCGCGGCTGCTGGATCCGCACGATGGAGATCTTCCGGCAATGGGGAATCGAACAGCGCATCCGCGACCGCGGCCTGCAGGATGGCTCCGACATGTTTGTGTTTGTTGAGAGCATCGCCGGGCGCGAGATCGGCCGCACCAGACCGGAGCCGAATGAGGGCCATACCCCGGCCTGGAAGTCGCTGGTGGCGCAGGATGCGGTGGAGGAGGAAATCTACGCCGAGCTCCAGGGCTCGCCGCATGCGCGGGTTTTGTTCAGCACGGAATTCCTCGGCTTTGAGGAAAGCGCCGATGGCGTTGCCGTGCGCACCCGGCCGACCGATGGCGGCGAAGAACGCTGGTGGAATGCCAAGTACATCATCGCCGCCGATGGCGCCGGCAGCGGCACCCGCCGCAACGCCGGCATCGAGATGCAGGGGCCATCCACCCTGGCGGTGATGAGCAACGAGTATTGGAAGGGCGACCTCTCGCGCTTTCCCGTGACCAAGGAAGCGGCGGGCTACCGCATCATGTCAAAGACGCCGGGCGTGCCGGTTTCCACTATCCTGAACACCAATGGCCGCGACCGCTGGCTGACGGTGACGCAGATCGGCCAGGAAAAGGATGACCGCCCGCATCCCTGGACCGATGCCGAGGTGATCGAGATCATCCGCGCCCAGACCGGCGTGCCGGACCTGGAAGTGCAGTTGCTGAACCGCAGCACCTGGCGGGTTTCCCGACAGGTGGCAGAGTGCTTCCGCAAGGGGCGCGTGCTACTGGTGGGCGATGCCGCACATCGGTTCCCGCCGACCGGCGGCTTCGGCCTGAACAGCGGCGTGCAGGACGCGCACAACCTGGCCTGGAAGCTGACCTACGTGCTGCGCGGCTGGGCCGACGACAAGCTGCTGGACACCTACGACGTGGAGCGGCGGCCGGTGGCGCACAGCAACGCGGATTTCTCGCTCGGCAACCGGCATCGCTACGGCCACATGGAGGCGGCGGCGCGCAGCGGCCAGCCGGACCGCATCACCTTCTGGCTGGACGACATGGACAACCACCTGCACAGCGTCGGCCAGGCGCTGGACTTCCGCTACGAACAGGGCGCGGTAATCCCCGATGGCACGGTGCCGCGGCCGCTCGACAGCCGCGTGTACCGCCCGTCGGACCGGCATGGCGCGCGCTTCCCGCATTTCTGGCTGGACCATGCCCGCAAGCAATCCACGCTGGACTGGTTCGACCAGGAGTTCGTGCTGGTGGCCGGGCCGCTGGGCGGCGCCTGGGAAGCAGCGGCGCAACAGGCCAGCGCCGCCACCGGCCTGCCGGTGGGCTTCCGCACCATGCCGCGGGTGGATTTCTCGGACGGCTTCCGTATGGGCCAGCACGGTGCCGTGCTGGTGCGGCCAGACGGCCATGTGGCCTGGCGCATGCCCTGGCAGCCCGATGACCTCGGCGCCGCGGTGACCAATGCGCTGAATCAGGTCCGCCGCGGGGGGACCTTGGCATGACCCAGCATGCGACCATCCCGGGCGGCATCGACCTCGCTTACGACATTACCGGCAGCGGCCCGCCCCTGGTGCTGATGCATGGCGGCGAGGCCGACCATACCCAATACACGGCCTTCATCCCGCATCTGGCGCCGCACTTTACCTGCATCGCCTATAGCCAGCGGGATTGCGGCGCCACGCGTAACCCGGATGCGGATTTCGGCATTGTCGAGCTCGCCGACGATGCCGCCGCGTTGCTTTCCGCCTTGGGGTTGCAGCGGGCACATGTGTTCGGCAGCTCGCTCGGCAGCGTCATCGCCCAGGCGCTGGCGGTGCGGCATCCGGGCTGCGTGGACCGGCTGGTGCTCTCGGCCGCCATCCGCATTGGCGAGAGCATCGGCAGCATCAACCCGGAAGCGGCGCAGGAGCTGGGCGTGCTGCGGGCCAACACGGCGGCGAATGCGCCGAAGATCGCCCGCTACTTCTACACCGACGACCACTTGGCGGCGCATCCGCAACTGGCGCAGCGCTTTGCCGGCGGCAAGCGCGGGGCAGTCCAGCAGGCGCGACGCAATGCGCTGATCCCCAAGGCGCCGCGGCTGGCGCTCGGCGGGATCACGGCGCCGACCCTGGTGCTGACGCATGCGCTGGACCGGCTGGTGCCGCCCGCGCATAGCCTGTCCATCGCCACCGAAATCCCCGGCGCGCGAACGGTGGTGCTGGAGGGGCTGGGCCATGTCGGCACCATCCAGGCGCCGGGGCGGGTGGCCGGCGCCATCACCCCCTTCCTGCTGGGGTGCTGAGCCATGCTGACGCGCCGCACGCTGCTGGCCAGCGCCCTCGCCACGCCGGCGCTGGCGCAATCAGAAGCCTGGCCAAACCGGCCGGTGCGCATTGTCATCCCCTACGCGCCGGGCGGGCCGAATGAACCGCTGAACCGGATATTGGCGGAATGGCTTACCCGCCGGTTCAGCCAGCCCTTCGTCATTGAGAACCGGCCCGGCGCCACGGGCACGGTGGGCGCAGCCGCGGTGGCGCGCAGTGCGCCGGATGGGTACACCCTGCTCTATTCCGCCAATACCGGCATGGTGGTGGCGCCGCTGGTGCTGAAGAATGCCGGCTACGACGTACTCCGCGACTTCACGCCGATTGCCGTGCTGCAAAGCTATGGCCTGTACCTGGTGGTCAACCCGGCGCTGCCGATCCATGACATGCCGAGCTTCATCGCCTACCTGAAGGCCAATCCGGGCAAGGCGAACTACACCTCCCCGGGGAGCGGCAGCGGCGGGCATCTGGCCAGCGTGATGCTGCTGCACCATGCCGGCGCCACGGCGCAGCATGTCTCCTTCGGCGGCACCGTGGCCGGGCTGCTGGCCATCGTGCGGGGCGACGCGCATTTCGCGCTCGACAGTGTGGGCAATGCGCAGCAGCTGGTGGATGAGGGCAAGCTACGCGGCATCGCGCTCACCGGGCGCGAACGCAACCCCCGTGTGCCGACGTTGCCAACTCTGGCGGAAGCCGGCTTCCCGGATTTCCAGACGGAGATCTGGATGGGACTCTACGGCCCGCCCGGCCTGCCGGCGCATATCCTGACGCCGCTGAGCGAAGCGGTGGAAGCCTGCCTGGCCGACACCGACGTGCGGGCGCGGCTGACCGCACTCACCTTCACGCCCGGCGGTGGTGGGCCGGCGGCCTTGGTGGCACGGGTCAGGGCAGAAACACCGCGCTGGGCGGAAGCGGCGCGGATCGCGGACATTCGCGAGTAGCGCCAATGCCCCCGCGGGACTCGAGGTCAGGCATCACAGCGCCGCTCCAGCGCCCGCAGCCGCGTCGATTTGCGGTCGGCCGGCGGTCGGCACCGCCATGATCAACCTGGCTCCATCATAGCAATATCCTGATCACAGTCTCCGCTTCGCTGTGCCGCAAGCCAGAGCGAATGGCCGTCCCACGCCCTTAGCGCCACGGATCAAGCAATGCGTACCCCGGCCCGCTCTACGCCGCCAACCAGCAGGACAGCCAGGACGCCGTATGACCCGCCCCCCTTTGGTTCCGCGTTCATTGTAAGAGCCTAGTGGAGTTGTAGCCGATATCCTGCACTGGTTGGAGCGGCCAGTTCAGGTTGTCGTCGAGCCACCAGCGCTCGATGACGACGCGAACCTCGGCCCGGTTGGCGAAGACATCATCGTTCGGGCACTCGTCCCGCCACTTGCCGTTGAAAGATTCCACGAACCCGGCCTGCTGCGGCTTGCCTGGTGCGATGTCGGGCCAAGCCACGCCAGAGCGGTTGCCCCATTCCAGCACGGCACAGCTGGTCAGCTCTGTGCCGTTGCCGCTGACGATCACGGCGGACCGGCCACGGCGGGCAATCCGCTTGGACCCTCTCTCAAATCGAGGGATCGGGCAGGGGGCAGGTCACGGCGCAGCCCAAGCCAATACGACACTCCCTCCGGGCCGCAACCACTCAGGCGAATAGGGCGTTGATCTGGCTGTTATTCATCGCGCCCAGTTGGGTGGTGGTGAAGCCTGCCACCTGTGTCGTGCTCAACGCCGCGATATCTGTCGTCTCAAGCCCGGTGATCTGGGTCGTCGTCAGGGAGGCGATCTGGGTGGTCGAGAATGCGGCCACTTGCGTTGTCGTCAACGCCCCGACCGAGGTGGTTGACAAGGCACTGACCTGGCTGGTGTTCAGAGCGGCGATCTGACTGCTGCTGAGCCCAACGACTTGCGTCGAGGTCAGCGCGGCGATGTCGGTCGTGGTCAGGCCGAGCACCTGGCTGGTGCTGAGCACGCCGAGCTGGGTGGTGGTCAGCGCACCGAGTTCGGTCGTGGTCAGCGCCGCCAGCTGGGTGGTGGTCAGTGCGCCGAGCTGAGTGCTGGCCAGGCCGCGCACCTGGGTGG
>CANBNK010000031.1 GCA_947371015.1 Acetobacteraceae bacterium
CTACATCGATGCCCGCAACGCCGATCCTAAGCCATTCCGTTGGACCAAGACCGCCAACGACATCCTCGCCTCTATCGAGCGGTTCTGCCACCGCACCATCGCTGTCCAGAAACAGTGTGGCTAAAAACTTCTCGGTCGAGACACTAGCCCTCGGCCGCGCGCCATCATGAAGCAGAAAGCCCTGGCCGGCTTACCGGACTCGATCGGCGCCTCAATGCGGCTGGTGGTAGGCCCGAACCAGGAAAGGGCGGCGCGGCAGCTGACGGTGAGCGTCGCCCCCACCCAGACCAGCAACGCCAATATTTACGCCGGCTTCGTGCAGCCGCAGGTCGAGCCGCTGATCCCGAGCAACCGCTGGTACCTGTTCTCCGACCCGCTGGCGGCGCCGGTCTATGTCTATGGCTACCTGAACGGGGCCGAGGGGCCGCAGGTCACCACCGGGTCGGTCTCCGGCGTCGATGGTGTATAGGTCAGCGTGATCTTTGACTGCGGCGTCGGCGCCATCAACCGGCGCGGCGCCTCGTTCAACGCCGGCACCTGAGCCAGCTGGGTGGGGTTTCCGCTGCTGCCCGGAATCCCCATCTCACTCCATATGGATAAGGTCACCCCATGCGCCTATTCGCCGTCCTGTCGAGCGTGCTGCTCGGCGCCTGCACCGTGGTAGGCGTGCGCAGCGGTACCGAGGAGCCGCGCTTCGAGGTCATTGACCAGCGCGGCGCCGTGGAAATTCGTCGCTACAGCCCGCGGCTGGCAGCAGAAACGGTTGTCGCCTCTCCATCGGAGATAGCGGCGCGGAGTGAAGGCTTCCGCCGACTGGCCGGCTATATCTTTGGCGGCAACCAGACCGCCGCCAAGATCGCCATGACCGCACCCGTGGCGCAGGCGTCGGGACAGATCGCCATGACCGCTCCGGTGGGGGCCTCGCCGGCCGGCGATGGCAAGTGGACCATCCGCTTCTTCATGCCAGCAACGTTCACGCGAGAGACCTTGCCTGTCCCCAACGACCCGCTGGTGCGCATCGTCGATGTCCCAGCCGAAACCATGGGGGTGATGCGCTATAGCGGGGTGGCCTCCGCGGACGCAGCCGCAGAACAGCGCGCGGCGCTATTGACGGCGCTGGCGAGCGGGCCATGGCAAGCAGCTGGTGACGCGGGCGACTGGTTCTATGATCCGCCTTGGACCTTGCCGCCGTTGCGACGCAACGAAGCCGTCGTGGCAGTGGTTCGGCGCTGACGGCGCACCGACCTGACCTTTGACTTCGGCGTCGGCGCCATCGGCTGGCGCCGCGCCTGATTCAACGCAGGGACCTAAGACGAATCAGCCGAAGCCGAGAGAGACAGCGAGGCTACGGTTCAGGGCCTAGACGTTTCCCTCGGCGGCCTCTTTCAGGATCAGCTGGTCCAGCTTCAGGCCGCCGCATTCGGCACGCCAGCGGTAGTAGCGGGCCTCCGATATCCCAAGGCCGCGGCAGAGCTCCCCCACCGTCTTGCCCTGCGCCAACTCGACCTCAACCTGCCGCAGCAAGCCGATGAGCTTCTCCGGCGTCGCACCCTTGCTCGCCATCTCCAGGCTCCTTACCGGGGCCAACTCTCTCATTTCGACCGGACCGAGTTCAGGGGAGCGGGTCAGCCCGCAGACCTTTCAGGCGCGCCCCCGCCGCTGACCGCAGCTATAGCGAGCTGCCGCCACAGACCACCAGCTGCTGCCCGGTGATGGCGCCGCCGAACGGCCCGAGCAGGAAGCCGACCAGCGCCGCCACTTCCTCTGGCCGGATATAGCGCCCGATCGGCGGCAGCCGGGGCAGCGTGGCGGCGCGGGCGGGGTCGCGTAGCATCGGCGTGTCGGTGGCAGCCGGCGCCACCACGTTGACGGTGATGCCGCGCGGCGCCAGCTCGGCGGCCCAGGACCGCGCCATGGCCACCAGCGCCGCCTTGCCGGCGGCATATTGGCTGCGCCCGGGGGCGCCGGCGGCGGCGCGGCTGCCCAGCAGCACCACGCGCCCGCCATCCGGCAGCACCGGTGCCAGCAGGTCCGCCAGTTGGAACGCCACATCCACATGCAGGCGCCACAGCGTCTCGCCGGCCGCCAGGTCCAGCGCGCCCAGCATGCCGCCGCGCATCAGCCCGGCGGCATGCACCAGCGCGGTCGGCCGCAGCCCGGCCAGTGCGGGTGCGACGGCGGCGCGGTCCGTCAGGTCCACCACCCTGTGCTGGTAGCCCGGCGGCGCCTCGGCCGGCGCGGTACGGCTCAGCCCCGTCACCTGCCAGCCCAGCCCCAGCAGGTGTGCGGCAATGGCGGCGCCGATGCCGGAACTGGCGCCGGTGACGACGGCATGGCCCGGCCCTGGTGCGATGGACGACATGCGGCGGCCTCTCGTTGCGGTGCATGGTGTGGCGTTGACGCCGTGCCTCGGCCGGGCCTATCACACCGCAGCTTTCCGAACAAGTGTTCGCAATCCGATCAGCGGGAGTTGGGGTGGACTACGTCGGCAGGGCACCGGGGCGGGAGGACCGCCTGGCGGACAACCCGAAAAACCAGGTGCAATCGGTCGCGAAGGCCTTCGCCGTGCTGCGCGCCTTCGCGCCCGACCGCGCCGAACTCACCATGGCGGAGGTCGCCGCCCGCGCCGGGCTGGACCGCGGCACCGCCTACCGCCTGGTGCACACCCTGCTCGGCCTCGGCTACCTGCGCCCCGGAGAGGGCCGCCGCTTCCGCCTGGCGCTGAAATGCCTGGAGCTCGGCCATGCCGCGCTCTCGGCCGACGACCTGGCCGGCCACGCCGCCCCGCTGCTGCGGGACCTGGTGCCGGCCATCGCGGATGCCGGCTCGCTCGGCGTGCTGGAGCAGGGTGAGGTGGTGTACCTGGCCCGCGTCGAGGCCGGGCTGGACCGCCATGGCGTGCAGCGCCGCCCGGGCACCCGTATCGGCGCCTACGCCACCGCGCTGGGCCAGGCGATCCTGGCCTGGCTGCCTGAAGACCAGCAGGTGGCGCAGTTGCAAAGCCTGCCGCGCGTGATGCTCTCGGAACGCACTGTGACCGGGCTGGACCCGCTGCTGGCGCGGCTGCGGCAGGTGCGCGGCCAGGGCTATGCGCTGTCGGATGGCGAGAACGCCTACGGCCTCTGCACCGTCGCCGCCCCGGTGCTTGGCGCCGATGGCAGCCCGCTGGCTGGCGTCAGCCTGACCATCGCCGGTGGCCGGCTGCCGGCGGCCGCGTTCGCCGCCCTGGCCGCCCCGTGCGTCTGCCGGGTGGCGGCGGAGCTGGCCGAGGCGGTGCGCCTGTCACGCGGCGCCATCGGCCTGCCGGAGCCGCGCCGATGAACCGGCCCACCCTGCGCCTGCTGGCCGACGACCTGACCGGCGCGCTCGACACCGCTGCCGAACTGGCTGCGCTGTGCGGCCCGGTGCCGGTGCGCTGGGCGCCGGGCAGGGCGGGCAGCCTGGCGCTGGACAGCGGCAGCCGCGAAGCCCCGCGCGACCAGGCCTTCGCCCGCGTCGCCGCGCTGGCCCCGGCGCTGGCGGGGGCCGACATGGCGCTGAAGAAGCTGGACAGCCTGCTGCGCGGCCAGGTTGCGGCCGAGCTTGCGGCCTGCTGGGCGACCGGCCTGTGGCGCCATGTGGTGCTGGCCCCGGCCTTTCCGGCGCAGCGCCGCATCACCCGGCAAGGCCGGGTATTGGCCGGCCGGCCCGATGGCGACTGGGCGCCGGTACCGATGCCCGACTTCGCCGCCGAGGGGCTGGTCGTGCAGCCCGGCTGCTTCGACCGTCCGCTGTCGCCGGGCATCAGCCTGTTCAACGCCGAGAGCGATGCGGACCTGGCGCGGATCGTCGCCCTGGGCCGGGGGGCGGCAGGCCCGGTGCTGTGGTGCGGCAGCGGCGGGTTGGGGCGCGCCCTGGCCGGCAGCGCAGCCATCCCCCCGGAAACCCGGTTGCAGGCCCCGGTGCTGGGCCTGTTCGGCTCGGACCAGCCGACCACCGCGCGCCAACTGGCCGCCTGCGGTGCCGCCTGGCTGCCGCAGGACGCGCCCGACGCCCAGCGTATCGCCGCCGCCCTAGCCCAGCGCGGCGTGGCACTGGTCAGCCTCTCCCTGCCCACCCTGCCACGTGCCGAAGCGGCCGACCGCATTGCCGCCGGTTTCGCCGCACTGGTCGCCGCGCTGCCCCGCCCGGGCACGCTGCTGGTGGCGGGCGGCGAGACGCTGCGCGCCATCTGCGCTGCGCTGGGCGCCGAAGGGCTGCTGGCCACCGGCGCCGTCATGCCCGGCGTGCCGCGCTCCAGGTTGCAAGGTGGCGCCTGGCATGGCCTTGCCGTCATCTCCAAATCCGGGGCCTTCGGCGCCGATGCGCTGTGGCACGATCTTCTCGCCGAAAACCACCTTCCCCTCGGGAGCATCACCGTATGACCGCCCACCTAGCCATCACCATGGGCGACCCCGCGGGGATCGGCCCCGAGATCATCGTCAAGGCCTGCCAGGGGCTGGCGCCGCGCCTGGCGAGCGGCGCGCTGAAGCTGCTCATCATCGGCCACGGCACCGCGCTGGAGCGTGCCCGCGCCGCCTTCGCGCCCGCGCTGAGCATCCCCTGCGTGACAACCGAGGGCGATTGGCCCGCCCTCGCCTTCCTGCAGGCCGGGGAGGAGCGCGAGCCCATCGCCACCGGGCAGCTTTCGGCAGAGGCCGGGCGCTTCGCCTACCTGGCCATCGAGCACGGCGTGCGGCTGGCGCAGGCCGGCCGCGTCACCGCGCTGGTGACCGCGCCGCTGAACAAGGAAGCGTTGAACAACGCCGGCTACCACTATGCCGGCCATACCGAGATGCTGGCCGAGCTGACGGGCGTGAAGGGCAGCGTGATGCTGCTGGCGCACGGCAACATGCGCGTCAGCCATGTGACGACGCATTGCGCCCTGGAAGACGTGCCGAAGCGGGTGACGCCGGAGCGCATCCGCCTGGTGCTGGACCTGACGCACCAGGCGCTGCTGCGCCTTGGCATCGAGAAGCCGCACATTGCCGTGGCCGCGCTGAATCCACATGCCGGGGAGGGTGGCTTGTTCGGCCGGCAGGACATTGATGTGGTGGAGCCGACCATCGCCGCCGCGAACGCCGCTGGCCTGCGCGTGACCGGCCCGGTGCCGGGCGACACCGTCTTCGTCAAGCTGCGCGCCGGCCAGTTCGACGCCGTGGTGGCGATGTACCACGACCAGGGCCATATCCCGGTCAAGCTGCTCGGCTTCCACGTCAACCCGGAGACGGGCAAGTGGGACGCGCTGTCCGGCGTCAACATCACCCTCGGCCTGCCGGTCATCCGCACCAGCGTGGACCATGGCACGGCCTTCGACATCGCCGGCCAGGGCATCGCCAGCGAGCGCAGCCTGGTGGAAGCCATCGACTACGCCGAGCAGCTCGCCATGGAGCGAAGCGCATGAGCGGCCTGCTGCGCCTCGGCGTGCCGCGCGACACCATCCTGGCCATGCCAGGGGCAGCATCCTGATGACCGTCATCGCCAAGCCGGCCGTTTTGGCCGAGGTCTCTCCCGGCCGCCTGGAGTGCTTCATCCCGACCCCCTGCGTGCAGAACCACGCCAGCTTCATCCATGTACTGCCGGACGGCGCACTGGGCTGCGTCTGGTTCGGCGGCACGCAGGAAGGCATTCCGGATATCTCGGTGCATTTTTCCCGCCTCGCCCCGGGTGCCGCGCAATGGACGCCGGCCGAGAAGCTCTCCGGCGACCCCGAACGCTCGGAGCAGAACCCGCTGCTGTTCACCACGCCCGCGGGCGTGCTGTGGCTGCTGTGGACGGCGCAGCTTGGCGGCAACCAGGACACCGCGCTGGTCCGTCGCCGCATCTCCCGGGATGGCGGCGCCAGCTGGGGCGCGACCGAGACGCTGATCGAGGAGATGCCCGGCTACGGCACCTTCATCCGCAGCCGCATCGTGGTGAACGCCCGGGGCGAATGGCTGCTGCCGATCTGGCGCTGCACCAAGCCGCCGGTGGGCGCCTGGACCGGTGACCTCGACACCTCGGCGGTGCTGATCTCGGGCGACGAAGGCACCACCTGGCGCGAGGCCGCGGTGCCCGACAGCACCGGCACCTGCCACATGTCGATTGTGCCGCATGGCGATGCGCTGCTGGCCTTCTATCGCAGCCGCTGGGCGGACAACGTCTATCGGAGTGTCTCGCGCGATGGCGGCCACAGCTGGTCTGCGCCGCAACCGACGGATCTGCCGAACAACAACAGCTCCATCATGGCGCTGACGCTGGCCGACGGCGAGATCGCGCTGGCCTTCAACGAACGCAGCGCCGCCGACGCCACGGGACGCCGGCTTTCGCTGTACGACGATATCGGTGGCGATGAACCCGCGGCGCCGCCGAGCACCGGCCGCAGCGCCTTCTGGGGCGCACCGCGCGCGCCGATGACCTTGGCGCTCTCAACCGATGGCGGGTTGACCTGGCCGCATCGCCGCAACCTTGAGGTCGGCGACGGCTTCTGCATGACCAACAACTCCAAGGACAAGCTGAACCGCGAGTTCAGCTACCCGTCGCTGTGCCAGACGCCCGATGGGGCGCTGCACGTCGCCTACACCTTCTGGCGCCAGGCGATCAAATACGTCCGCGTCACCCCGGCCTGGATCCGGAGCGCGCCATGACCCTGCATCCCCGTGGCGTCTTCTCCGCCGCGCTGACCCCGCTCGACGCCGGTCTGATGCCAGACCATGGCCGCTTCGTCGCGCATTGCCACCGCCTGCTGGCCGAAGGCTGCGACGGCATCGCCATGCTCGGCACGACAGGGGAGGCCAACAGCTTCGGTCTGGATGAACGCAAGGCGCTGCTGGAAGCCGCGTTGGCCGGCGGCGTCGCGCCCGATCGGCTGCTGCCCGGTACCGGCGTCGCTGCGCTGAGCGAGACCATCGCGCTGACGAAGCACGCGCTGGCGCACGGCGTCACCACCGTGGTGATGCTCCCGCCCTTCTACTACAAGGGTGTCACCGAGGACGGCCTGTTCGCCAGCTATGCCGAGGTGGTGGAGCGCGTTGGCGACAGCCGACTGCGCGTGGTGCTGTACCATATTCCGCAGATGTCGGCGGTGCCGATCAGCTTCCCGCTCATCACCCGGCTGCGCGCGCGCTACCCCGGCGTGTTCACCGGCATCAAGGACAGCGCCGGGGACTTCGTCAACATGCAGGCACTGGTGCGCGAATTCCCGGGACTTGCCGTGCTGGCTGGCGCCGACCCGCTGATGCTGCCGCTGCTGCGCGAAGGCGGCGCCGGCTGCATCACCGCCACCTCCAACCTGGTGGCGGCGGAACTCGCCTTCGTGTTCCGCCACTTTGCCGACCCGGCGAAAGCGGCGGAGGTCGAGGCGGCGCAGGCGCGCATCGTCGCCGCGCGCAACCAGGCCTCTCGCTTCGCGCAAATGGCCAGCCTGAAGGTGATGCTGGGGGCAAAGCTGAGCGACCCCGCCTGGTCCCGCCTGCGCCCGCCGCTGCTGCCGCTGACCCCAGAAGAAACCGCCGCCCTGCTGGCCAACTGAGGAAACCCCGATGCAACGACGCAGCGTAATGACCGCGACGCTCGGCCTGTTGGCCGCCCCGGCGGTGCTGGCCCAAGGGACCTGGCCGCTGGGCCGGCAGATCAAGGTGATCTGCCCCTGGCCGCCGGGGGCCGCGAACGACGCGCTGGCCCGGCTGCTGGCGCAGCGCCTGACAGATGGGCTGGGCGCCACCGCGGTGGTGGAGAACCGCACTGGCGGCGCCGGCCTCATCGGCACCAACGCCGTGCTGCAGGCAGCGCCGGACGGCTTCACGCTGCTGGCCAGCGCCTTCAATACCGCGGTCATGCCGCTGGTGCTGAAGGGCGCCACCTTCGACCCGCAGCGCGACCTGGAGGTGATGGCCCGCACCGCGCAGGCACCCCTCGTCGCCGTCATCAGCGGCGCCCGGCCCCAGCGCAGCCTGGCGGAGGTGATTGCGGCGGCGCGGGAGAACCCGCGCGACTGGAGCATCGCGATCTCCTCACTCGGCGCCGCCAGCCACCTGGCGACCATCGAGTTCAACCGCCGCACCGGCCTGAACCTGGACATGGTGACGTATCGGGGCACGCAGCCGGCACTGACCGACCTGATGAGTGGCAACGTGCCGCTGCTGATCGACAACAGCTTCGCGCTGCTGCCCGCCACCGGGGACGGCAAGGTCCGGGCGCTCGGCATCGCCACCAAGGAACGCTCGGCCCTGGCGCCCAGCGTGCCGACCATGGCCGAGGCCGGGCTGCCCGGCTACGAGTTCCAGTCCTGGTACGGCGTCTGGGCACCAAAGGGCACGCCAGCCGAGATCTGCGCCCGGGTCAACGCGCTGATGCAGGAGACGATGCGCGAACCGGCCATGGTCCAGCGGCTGACCGGCCAGGTGCTGGAGCCGGTGACCGAGAGCATCCAGCAGAGCCGCGACTTCATCGGCCGCGAGATTGTCCGCGCCTCGGCGCTGCTGCGCAGCGTGAACTACCAGCCGGAATAGGCACTCATACAAAGCGCACGAAGGTTTCACCTTCGTGCGCCCTCAATCGCCTCTTGCATTGGCACGCCGCTGGCGTGACGCGGCATAAGCCGCGGCCGCCATTCGGCGGCTCGGGCCGCTCGCGGCGGGCCGCAGGTCGGAATGTCGTGCGCTTGGTATCAGCCTGGTGACACCGCGCGGCGGCCACGCAATAGCCGGCGCGACCGGTAACCTGGCGCATGGCCGGGTGCCCGGGCCGACCAGCGCCGCGCGCAGCAGTGCGCCGCCCGCACCGTGGGCAGCGCCGGGCTATTCCGCCTTGGCGCCGGAGGCGCGCAGCACCGGCACCCAGCGGGCGGCCTCACTGGCCAGGTGCTCGGCCAGGCGCTCGGGCGGGCCACCGATGGGCGTGGTGCCCTGCTGCTGCAGCATCGCCGCGCGGAATTCAGGTATCGCCAGCACCTGGTTGCACACCGCGTTGACGCGGCTGACCAACGACGGCGGCATGCCCGCCGGGCCAACCAAGCCATACCACAGCGTGGCGACCAGGCCGGGCACCGTCGCCGCCAGGGTCGGCAGGTTGGGCATGGCCGGCAGCCGCTCCGCCGTGGTGACGGCGAGGGCGCGGACCGTGCCGCCCTGCACCCCCGGCATGCCGGAGGTCATCGACAGGATGGAGAAGTCGATGTCGCCGCGGGCCAGCGCCGTCAGCACCTCGGCGCCGCTGCGATAGGTGACGGGCAGCATGCGGCCGCCCCCGTGGGTGACCAGCACGTCCCCGGTCAGCTGGCCGATATGCCCGGCGCCGACGGTGCCGTAGCTGACGCCGCCCGCCTTGCCGCGGGCATAGGCCAGGAACTCGGGGACTGTCTCGGCCGGCAGGTCTTTGCGCACCGTCACCAGCATCGGCAGCGCGGCGAGGAAGATGACGGGGGTCAGGCTGCGCGGGTCGTAGGGCAGGTTGCGATACAGCTCATTGGCCAGCACGGTGGTGCCCAGCTCGCCGATCAGCAGCGTGTGGCCGTCCGGCCGGGCCTGGGCGGTGACGGCGCCGCCGATGGTGCCGCCGGCGCCGGGGCGGTTCTCCACCAGCAGCGGCTGGCCCTGGGCCACGGCCGGGAAGTGCTGCGCCATCAGCCGGGCCTGGATATCCGGGGCGCCGCCGGGGCCGAAAGGCACGATGACCCGTACCGGGCGGTCCGGCCATTCGGGTTGGGCCTGGGCGGGCAAGGCGCAGAACGGGGCGAGCAGGCCGAGGGCGCGGCGCGTCAGCATGGGGATTCCTCCGCTTTCAGTGCGGCTCTGACGGCCGATGCGGCAGGCTAGACCGGGTTTGCGGCGGACAAAAGCGCCCACCGTTCGGCCTTGGCGACGAGCGCCGCCGATTCCAACCTGTAGCCTCGTCGATGTGGGAGGTTTGCATTTCCTTTCGGTAATCTTTCTGGCAGACCGGGAGCGGATGGCAGCGGGAGGCTTCCCTGGCGGCGTGGTTGGCGGAATGGGGCAACCTGGCCTACGCGGTGGCGGCGGTCTGGGCGTTCTTCGAGGGCGAGAGCTTCGTGCTGGCGGCGGCCGCGCTGGGCGCGGTGGCCGGCGGCGTGGACCCCTGGTTGCTGCTAGGCGCCGCCTGGCTCGGCGCCTTCGTGTCGGACCAAGTGTGGTTCGGCGCCGGGCGGCGCTGGGGGCCGGCGATGCTGAAGCGGTCCCCCCGCACCGCGCGGCTGGTGGCGGCGATGCAGGCGCCGCTGGCGCGGCACAGCACGCTGTTCGTGCTGGGGCTGCGCTTTCTCTACGGCGTGCGAAATTTCGGCGCGGCGGCCTGTGGCATGGCGGCAATGCCCTGGCTGCGCTTCGCGGCGCTGGATGCGGTGGCGGCGGCGCTGTGGGCCAGCACGCTGGTGGCCGCCGGCTGGTTCCTCGGCGAGTGGCTGGGGCCGGCCGGCCTGGGCTGGGGCATCCTGGCGATGGTGCTGCTGCTGCTCGGCGGCATGGCTTTCCGGCATTGGCGTTTGCGGTCGCGGTTGCCCGGCTGAAGCAGCGCGGGCACCATGGCAGGAAAGCCAGGGGGAAGCGCGCGAAATGGATGAGTTCGACTATGTGGTGGTGGGCGCCGGCGCGGCCGGTTGCGTCATGGCCTATCGGCTGAGTGCCAGCGGGCGCTACAGCGTGGCGGTGCTGGAAGCCGGCGGTCCCGACCGCAACATCTTCATCAAGATCCCCGCCGGCTTCAACAAGACCGTCTACAACCCGAAGCTCAACTGGGGCTACGAGACCGCGCCGGGGCCGCATATCGATGGCCGCCGGATTGCGTTTCCGCGCGGCAAGGTCGTCGGCGGCTCGGGCTCGATCAACGGCCACCTGTACGTTCGCGGGCAGAGTGCGGACTACGACATGTGGGCTCAGCTGGGCTGCCGCGGCTGGTCATGGGACGACGTGCTGCCCTACTTCAAGAAGGCGGAGACCCGCGGCAATGGCGGCGGCGACCCCTCCGTGCGCGGCCAGGACGGGCCGCTGAACATCCAGGACCAGCGCGACCCGCATCCGCTCAGCGACGCCTATATCGCGGCGAACCAGGCGCTGGGGCTGCCACGCACGCCGGACTACAACAGCGGCAACCAGGAAGGCACCTTCCTGTACCAGCAGATGATGAAGGATGGCCGCCGCTGGTCGCCGGCCGACGCCTATCTGCGCCCTGCCCTGCAACGGCCGAACGTGACGTTGATCCAACATGCGCTGGCAGAGGCGATTTTGTTTGATGGCAAGCGGGCGACCGGTATCCGCTACCAGCGTGGCGGTGCACAAGTAGAAGTCCGGGCGCGGCGCGACGTGGTGCTGTGCGGTGGCGCCATCAACACGCCGCAGCTGTTGCAGATCAGCGGCGTCGGCGACCCCGACTGGCTGCGTGACATCGGCGTGGCGGTGCAGCACGCACTGCCAGGCGTGGGCAAGAACCTGCGCGACCATTACGCGGTGCGCGTCTCGGCGCTGGTGCAGGGCGAGGGGTCGCTGAACGAACGCTCCCGCGGGCTGCGGCTGGTGGCGGAGGTGCTGCGCTACGCGATCTCGCGCAAGGGACTGCTGACCGCCAGCCCGAGCCATGCCGGCGGCTACATGAAGACGCGGGAGGGGCTGGAGACGCCGGACATGCAGCTGTATTTCGCGCCGGCCAGCTATGCCGCCGGCGCCTATGGCGTGACCGACCTGGACACCAAGCCGGGCATGACGCTGGGCTGCGCGCAGCTGCGGCCGGAGAGCAAGGGTTGGCTGAAGGCGCTGAGCGCCGACCCCCGCGCCAAGCCGGAAATCCAGCCGAACTACCTGGCCGACCAGATGGACCGCGACGCGCTGCTGGCGGCGCTGAAATACATGCGGCAACTGCTGCACACCAAGCCGCTGGCGGATTACGTGCTAGAGGAGAACTTCCCCGGGCCGGCGGTGCGGACCGATGAGGATTGGATGGCGCATGCCCGCGCCTCCGGCAGCACCACCTACCACCCGATCGGCAGTTGCAAGCTGGGCACCGACCCGATGGCGGTGGTGGACCCGCTGAACATGCGCGTGCACGGGCTGGATGGTCTGCGGGTGGCCGATGCGTCCTGCATGCCAACGATGGTCAGCGGCAATACCTACGCCGCGACCAACATGATCGCCGAAAAAGGCGCTGATTTGATTTTGCGGGAGGCAGCGTGACCATGCGATTCCAGGGACAGGCGGTGCTGGTCACCGGCGGCGGCAGCGGCATCGGGCAGCAGGTGTGCTACGCGGCAGCGCGGGAGGGCGCACGGGTAGCGGTGGGCGACCTGGACCAGGCGCAGGCCGAGAAGACCGCGGCGGCCATTCGTGCCGAGGGCGGCGAGGCGCATGGCTTTGCGCTGGACGTGACCGACGCGGCTTCCGTGACGGCCTTCGTGCAGGCGGCCGAGACCACGCTGGGCCGTTTGGACGTGCTGGTGAACTCGGCCGGCATCCGCGAGATCGTCAGCGTGCTCGACCTCTCGCTGGAGGAATGGAGCCGCGTGCTGGCGGTGAACCTGACCGGCACCTTCCTGGCGTCCCAGGCTTTTGCGAGAAGGCTGGTGGCGCTGGGCCAGGGCGGGCGGATCGTCAACCTGGCGTCCACGCTGGGCATCTCGGCTTCGCCCAACCGCGCCGCCTATGTGGCCAGCAAGCATGGCGTGGTCGGCATCACCAAGGAGATGGCGCTGGAACTGGGCGACCGCGGCATTCGGGTGAACGCGGTGGCGCCGGGCGTGGTGCGCACGCCGATGACCGAACGCTACTTCCAGGACCCGGTGCAGAGCCAGGTGATCCGCGATATCCACGCGGTCGGCCGCTGGGCGGCACCGGAGGAGGTGGCGCACGCCATCCTGTTCCTGGCGGAGGAGCGCAACGGCTTCATCACCGGCGCGATCCTGACCGTGGATGGCGGTTGGACCATCGGCAAGAAAATGTAGCTGAACCTGGGCACCACTCGCTCAGGCGGTGCTCACGGTGCCGTTGGTTTCGAGAGGCTGATCCGCGACCGCCGAAGCGATGAAGGCTTCTCTCAACACAAAGCTGCAGCGTGATCCATCACGCTGCAGCCGATCAGGCTCTATTCCACCCGCAGCAACTCGACATCGAAGTCGATATCCGCATTGGGCGGGATAACACCGCCAGCGCCGCGAGACCCGTAGGCATCGGCGGCCGGGCAATGCAGCTTGGCGCGCTGGCCGACCGACATGCGCATGACGCCGACATCCCAGCACCGGATCACCTGGCCGGTGCCGATGGCGAAGGTGAAGGGCCGGCCGCGGCTGCGGCTGCTGTCGAAGGTGGCGCCGCCATTGGTCAGCGTACCGGTGTAGTGCACCACCACGCGCTGACCGGCGCGGGGGAAGGTGGTGCCGTCCCCAGGGGTGATGCTGGTCAGGGTGGGTTCAGACCGCGCCTGGCCGCTGGCCAGTGGCAGGAGCAGGGCGGCGAGCAGCAGGGGACGCATGCGATGAACCTGTGGCAAGGGGTGATGGTCAGCGACGCGAGGGTGCGATGACCTGCTCGCCGAACTCGGCCAGCTTCTCCTCGATATTCGGCAAAAATGCGGACATCGGCAGCACCACGCGGCCGATGCCGCGCGCGGCGCGTTCCGCCACCGCCGCCAGCGGGTCCGGGCCCAGCGCGCCGGGGCAACCGGTGATGCGCTCCACGCTGGCGGGGTCGCGGCCCGCGGCCTCGGCGGCGCGGGAGACGGTGTCGAACAGCGGGAAGATGTCCTGCTGTGCGCCGATGGAGGGGAAGAAGCCCTGGCCGAGGCGCCCGGCGCGGCGGGCGGCGGCTTCGGAATGGCCGCCGATGATGATGGGCACGTCTCCCCGCACTGGCTTGGGGTTGCTGTTGACGCCGGCGAAGTTGACGAACTCGCCCTGATAGCTGGCGCCATCGCTGGCCCAAAGGGCGCGCATGGCGCCGAGATATTCATCGGCGCGCTTGCCGCGCTTCTCGAACGGCACGCCGATGGCGGCGAACTCCTCGCGCAGCCAGCCGACGCCGATGCCGAGCTCGACGCGGCCGCCGCTCATGCTGTCCAACGTCGCGACCTGCTTGGCCAGCACGAGGGGTTCGCGCTGCGGCAGGATGATGACGCCGGTCATCAGCTTCAGCCGCGTGGTAGCGGCCAGGGCGAAGGCCATCCAGATCAGCGGGTCCGGGTAGGCCGCGGTATTGGCCGCGGGCATGCGGCCCGTGGCGGAGTAGGGATAGATGCTGTCGTAGCTCTGCGGCAGCACCACGTGGTCGATGGCGAGCAGCGTGTCGAACCCCGCCTGTTCCGCCGCACGCGCCACGCGGGCGGCGCCGGCGGCGTCGGGGAAGTTGATGTTGCCGAAATGCAGCGCGAATTTCATCGCCTGTCCCCTTCCCTTGCCGCCGGCTGGTTCACGCCAACGGGGCCACGGACAGGCCGCGCACCTTGTGCTGCTCAATGAACTGGGCGACCAGGCCGGTGCGCTTGGCTTCCTCGACGAAGTCGCGCAGGAAGGCGAAGGCGGCTTCGTTCTGCTTGGCGGTGCCGATAGCCTGCTGCACCGCCATGAACTGGCCGTCCAGGATGCGCGCGTCGGGCAGCTTTTCCACGTCGCCGAGCAGGCCGGGGCGCAGGCCGGCGAAGACATCCATCTTGTCGGCGATGAACTTGTCCAGCGCGGCGCTGCCGCCGCCGGGCACCTGGATCAGCGTGGCCTGCTTGATGTTGCGTTCCAGCCAGAGCGCATAGGCTGCGCCAGCCGAGACTCCGATGCGGATGCCCGGCTTGTCCACCTCGGCGATGCTGGTGATGGGCGAGCCGGCCGGCACCAGGTAGGTCGCCTCGATCTCGCAATAGGCCGCGGTGAAGCTGATCTTGGCGGCGCGCTGCGGCTCGGCGCCGATCAGCGCGATATCCCAGGTGTTGGTGTCGGCGGCATCGGCCACCTCGTTCGGCCGGGCGAAGGGCACGTACTTCACCGGCACACCCAGGCGGTCGGCGATGGCCTTGGCCATGCTGGGGGAGACGCCGGTCGGGTCGCCATTCGGCGCCCGCCCGGTCACCAACAGAAAATTGCCCATGTTGACGCCGGCGCGCAGCACGCCGGTGGGGGCCAGCTGGCCGACAATGGCTGAGGACATGGGTGGTCTCCGTGAAAGTCAGGCCGCTTCGGCCAGGGGTGTTTGCAGGGCGTCGTAGCCATAGACCCAATCGGGGTCGGTGCGCGTGCTCATCCACTCATTGCGGTGCGACGTGAGCTGGATCTCGGAGGCGCGGGCGTGGCGCGTGGCGGTATAGCGGGCGAAGGCGCGCTCCGGGTCGGTCTCCACCGCCAGGCAGCGGGACAGCACGGCGGCGTCCTCGATGGCGGAGGTCGCACCCTGGGCCATGTAGGGCACCATGGGGTGGCAGGCGTCGCCCAGCAGCGCGATGCGGCCGCGGTGCCAGGCGGGCAGCGGGTCGCGTTCCACCAGCGCCCATTTATGCACCTCCGGGCAGGCGTCCAAAACGGCGCGGACGCGCGGGTGGAAGCCGGCGAAGGCGGCGCGGAGTTCGCCGAGGTCGCCCTTGCTGGACCAGCTTTCGGTGCGCCAGTCGGGCTCGGGCACCGAGGTGACGAAGTACACTTCGCTGCGATCCGCCCGGGTGTAGTACATCACGATGTGCCGGTCCGGCCCCCACCACTTGGTGCAGTCGTCCAGCAGCGGTTCCGCCATCAGCGCGGCCGGGAAGGTGGCGCGATAGGCGACGCGGCCGTTGAAGCGCGCGGCCTCGGTGCCGAAGAGCTGTTCGCGCACCGGGGAATGGACGCCATCGGCCGCGACCACCGCATCAGCCGTGGCGGTGCTGCCATCGGCGAAGTGCAGCGTGGTGCCTGCAACATGCTGCACGGTGTGGCCCAGGTGCAGGCTGTCTGACGGCACCGCGCTTTCCAGCGCCGCATGCAGGTCGCCGCGATGCAGCAGCAGGTAGGGCGCGCCGTAGCGCTGCTCGAACCGCGCACCGAGCGTGAGGGTGTGCTTGACCGCGCCGCTGTCCCATTCGCGGTTGTTCCAGACCTCGGGCGCGAAGGCGCTGTCACGCAGGCGCTGCTCCAGGCCAAGGGCACGCAGCACCTTCAGCGCGTTGCTGCTCTGCTGGATGCCGGCGCCGACGCGGGCGAAGCGCTGCGCCTGTTCATACACATCCACCGCGAAGCCGCGCCGGTGCAGCAGCCCAGCCAGGGTCAGGCCGCCGATGCCGGCGCCGATGATGGCGATGCGCATCAGTCGCCCATCCGGATATTGGCGCGGCGCACCACTTCGCCCCATTTGGCGATCTCGCCATGGATCATGGCGCTGAATTCGGCGGGCGTGCCGGGCTTGGGTTCGGCGCCGATCTTCAGCATGCGCTCGCGCACGGCGGGGTCGTGCATCAGCTTGACCAGTTCGGTGTTCAGGCGCGTGACGATTTCCGGCGGGGTGCCGCTCTTCACCGAAACGCCGCCCCAGCTATAGGCGCCGTAGCCGGGCAGGCCCTGCTCCGCGATGGTCGGCAGCTCCGGCATCAGAGCCGAGCGTTGCGGCGTGGAGATGCCGAGCGGCCGCAGCAGGCCGGACTGCACCGGCTGGATCGCGGTCGGCGCGTCGGAGAACATCATATCCACATGGCCGCCCAGCAGATCCGCCATGGCCGGCGCGCTGCCGCGATACGGCACCTGGCGGAGCTGCACGCCTGCCTGCATGGCGAACAGCTCCCCAGCCAGATGCGTGCCGCCGCCATAGCCACTGTGGCTGTAGGACAGCGTGCCCGGTGCCGCCTTGGCCTTGGCGATCAGCTCGGCGATCGAGCGGATCGGCGTCTCCGGCTTCACGACAAGGATGATCGGGTAGTAGGCCGAGAGCGTGACATGGGCGAAGTCGCGCTCGATGTCGTAGCTCAGGTTGGGCTGCAAGCTGGGCAGCACGCTGAGATGGATGACGCTGAACAGCAAGGTGTAGCCATCGGCCGGGGCGCGCTGCACGGTTTCCGCCGCGACCACGCCGTTGGCGCCGGTGCGGTTCTCGATCACCACCGGCTGGCCCAGCGCCTCGCTGAGCGGTTGCGCCACGATGCGGGCGTTCTGGTCGATCGGCCCGCCTGGCGCGAAGGGCACGATGATGCGTAGCGGCCGGCCGGGCCACGGCGATTGGGCCAAGGCCTTGGAAACCAGGGCTGGTGCCGCCAGCAGCGCCGCAGGCGCGGTCAGCAGCAGCCGGCGGCGGAGGATTTGGGGCATGGACGTTCCCGTTGCTTGGCACCGGCTTGCCGCCGGCCTGACGCCAGCATAGGCCGCGCCACGCGCCGCTGGCCAGCCATCACGGGCGCCTTCCGGCACCGCGACAGGATCACCGCGGGGATGACGCCGCCGCCTTCGGTTCAGTGGCTGATTCAGCGGTTCCGCCTGCCCGGTTCAGGCCGTAGGCTGGGTGCAACAAGCGGCTGAGACCGCCCAGAGGAACCGCCCGATGACGAAGCACCTTGCCGCCGCCCTGGCGCTGTTGCCGCTGCTGGGCGCCGCCCCCACCGCGTCAGCGCAGGAGGCGTTTCCAACCCGGCCGATCCGCTTCGTGGTGCCTTTCGCGCCTGGTGGCTCCAACGACTTCGTCGCCCGGCTGATGGCGCCGCGCATGGCCGCCACGCTGGGCCAGCCGGTCGTCATCGAGACCCGCTCCGGCGCCGGCGGCGTCACCGGCGTTGACCTGGCGGCCAAGGCGCCGGCGGATGGCTATACCGTGGCGCTCGGCACCACTGGTGCCATCGTGATCGGGCCGAGCCTGATGCAGCCGCGGCCGTTCGAGGCCGGGCGCGACCTGGCGCCGATAACCCTGGCGATGAATGTGCAGGTGCCGGTGGTGGTGCCGGCGCGCTCGCCGTTCCGCAGCCTGGGCGACCTGGTGGCGGCGGCGAAGGCGCGGCCGGGCAGCATCACCTTCGGCTCCTCCGGCGCGGGCAGCATGCCGCATTTGACCGGAGAGTTGATCGCGCAGATGGCCGGGGTGCGGCTGGTGCATGTGCCCTATCGCGGCGGCGGGCCGGTGGGCATCGCGCTGCTGGCGGCCGAAGTGGATAGCGGCCTGTCCGACATGCCCGTCTTCCTGCCGCATCACCGCGCCGGGACGCTGAGGATCATCGCGGTGGGCAGCCCGCAGCGGCTACCCTTCCTGCCAGAGGTGCCGACGCTGGCGGAAAGTGGCCTGGGCGAGATCGAGACCAGCAATTGGCATGGGCTGGTGACCGCTGGCGCGGTGCCGGAAGCGGTATTGGTGAAACTGCACGCCGCCGCCGCCGCCGCGCTGCATGAGCCGGAGGTGGTGCGGGTCATCACCGAACAGGGCATGGAGCCGGTGGGCGGCAGCCGCGCCGACTTCGCCGCGCTGATCCGCACCGATGCGGTGAAGTGGGCCGAGGTGGTCCAGCGCGGCAATATCCGGCCAGAATAGCAGCCGGGGCTTGGCGCCCCGGCACGTATGCAGCGGCCCGCAAAGCGCGGGCCGCGTAGCCAAGGGCCGCGGAGGCGGCCCGCATCACGCAAATGCGTGCCTTCGCACGACGCGACTGAGAGGCACACGAAGGCAAAGCCTTCGCGTGCGCTACGTCACGTGGTGATCTTCAGCAGCTTCGCCGCCGTCTCGCCCAGCACCGCGCGCTTCTGCGCGTCGTTCAGGGAGTTCGACGCCAGGATGTGGTCAACGGGGTCGAAGACCCAGGGGTAGGGCCAGTCGCTGCCCATGACCATCTGCATGGCGCCGGTGACGGCCTGCTGGTGACGGATGGCTTCCGGGGTGAAGACCAGGCTGTCGAACCAGATCTGCTTCAGATACTCGGTCGGCTTCTTCTTCAGCGTGATCGAGCTGTCGCAGCCCGCCGCGTTCAGCCGGCAGCCATGGTCGAAGCGGTCGGCGTAGTGGGTCAGGAAGCCACCGCCATGCGCCCCGATGACCTTCAGGCCAGGAGCGCGGTCGAACACGCCCTCGAAGATCATGTGCGCCAGGGCGATGGTGGTGCCCAGCGGGTTGCCGATGACGTTGGTCAGGTAGCCATTGCCGCGCAGCCGGGCGTTCAGCTGCGGCACACCCTGCGGGTGGACGAAGACCACGGCGCCGAGTTCATCCGCCTTCTGCCAGACGATGTTGAAGCTGGGGTCCGACAGTTCCTTGGCGCCAACCTCGGCGCCCACCGCAATGCCCTTGAGGCCCTGCTGGCGGATGGCCTTTTCCATTTCCTGCACGGCCAGTTGCGGGTCCTGCATGGTCAGGCCGGCGAAACCAGCGAAGCGGTCGGGATGCGCGGCGCAGAGCGCGGCCATGCTCTCATTGGTCTTCTCAACCACCTTGGCGGCGGTGTCGCGCGGCACGCCGTACCAATGCGGGTTCACCGAGAGCACTTCCATGTCCACCTTCTGGCGGTCCATGGCGGCGAAGCGTTCCTGGATGCTGTCGATCGGCGCTTCGCGGCTGCCGGGCGGGCCGGCGTAGATGTTGTCCCGCGTCATGCCCTGCAGCGCCGCGGCTTCCGGGAAGATGCAGTGGGCGTGAACGTCGATGGTCTTGACCCGCTTGCCGCCGACCGAGACGGCCTGGCGACGCGGCGCCGCGCCTTGGGCATGCGCTTCCTTCAGCAGGCCGCAGCCACAGAAGGCAACGCCCGCCGCCGCGCCGAACAGGTTTCTGCGTGTCGTCATGAACCCTTTTCCTCCGGATGTTCGTGGTCGTGTGACCGAAAGGCTGGCGCGAAACGGCGGGGCGCGCCAGCGCTATTTGATGCTGCGCCGCAGGGTGAGTGTGGGCGTGATCGGGCGTTGCACCGCAATCCCCACCGCCGACGCCCGGACGGCGATGCAAGACACTGGATTGCGCAGCGCCGTGGCTAGCGCCCGCTGAGCGAAAAATTCAGCGGCACCGACAGGTTGAGCCGCGCCCCCGCCATGTCGGCCGGCGGTGGCGGCAGGGGTTCGGCGCGGTACACCAGGGCGAGCGCCTCGGCATCCAACGCCGCTGAGCCGGAGCTGCGCAGGATGACGGCGGTGAGCACATGGCCTTCCCGGTCCATGGTGAAGCCCAGCTGGGCCACGCCTTCCTCGCGCCGGTAGCGGGCGGTTTCGGGGTAGCGCTTGTAGCGTTGCAGCCGCGCCAGCAACTGGCCCTGCCAGCTGGCGATGACCGCGGGGTTGCCGGGCGGCGCGGCAGCCACCGGGGCGGGGGCGGGTGGGGCCAGGGCGGGCGGGGAAGCCACGGCCGCTGTGGGCGCCGACGCCGCTGGGGCGGGCTGCACCGGGCGCGGGCGTGGCGGCGGTGGGCGGCGTACCGGCGGTGGCGGTGGCGGTGGCGGGGCGGGGAGCACCACCTCGGGTGGCGGCAGCGGTTCCGGCCGGGGAGGCTCGGGCGGGAGCGGTTCGTGCGCGGACGGCGCGGCTTCGGCCGGCGGGGCCGCGGGCGCGGGTAGCGGTTCCAGTTCCAGCATTATCGAGGGTTCTGGCGGCGCCGCCGCCGGCTGGGATGGCAGGCGCAGCAGCACCAGCAGCGCTGCACCGTGCAGTGCCAGCATCAGCGCCAGGCTGCACGACCAGCGCCGCGTCTCCGAGCCACTCACGGCCAGGCTCACGGCCGCTGGCCCGCATCCAGCCCGACCAGCGCCACCTTGAGCCAGCCGGCGCCGCGCAGCAGGTTCATCACCGCCATCAGCTCGCCATAGGGCACCACCTGATCGGCGCGCAGGAAGACGCGCTGGTCATGGTCGCCACCCAGCGCCTGGTCCAGCGCGGCGGGCAGGGCTTCGCGCGCCACTGGGGCTTCGTTCAGCCGCAGGGAAAAGTCGGCCTGCACGGTCAGGAACACGGGCTTGTCCGGGCGTGGCTGCATCGTGGCGGTGCTGGCGGGCAGGTCCACCGGCACATCCACCGTGGCCAGGGGGGCAGCGACCATGAAGATGATCAGCAGCACCAGCATCACGTCGATGAAGGGGGTGACGTTGATCTCGTGCACCTCGCCCAGTTCGTCACCATTATCGAAGCGCATGGCCATGGCGCTATTCCCCGACCACGCACAGCCGCGTGACGTGGCCGCGGTCCAGGTCGCGGGAGAGCAGGCGCATGGTCTCGGCCGCGGCGTCGGCCAGCTGTGCCTTGTGGCCGGTGATGGCGCGGGCGCAGGCGTTGTAGAGCACCACGGCGGGAATGGCGGCAACCAGGCCGATGGCGGTGGCCAGCAACGCCTCCGCGATGCCGGGCGCGACGACAGCCAGGTTGGTGGTCTGGCTGCGAGCGATGCCGACAAAGCTGTTCATGATGCCCCACACCGTGCCGAACAGCCCGACGAAGGGCGCCGTCGCGCCGATGGTGGCCAGCATGCCCGTGCCGCGCGCCATGGTGCGGCCGGCGCCGGCAACGATGCGTTCCAGCTGCCAACCGGTGCGTTCCTTGATGCCGGCGCGGTCGGCGCCTTCGGGCGTGCGCGCCACTTCCTGCGCCGCAGCGGCGGCCAACGCGGCGCAGGGGCCGCCCAGCGCGGCCAGGCGGTGGCGGGCTTCCTCCAACGTGTGGGATTGCGCCAGCAACGCAAGCGAGGCGCGGGCCTTGGCATGGGCGCCGCGCAGCTCCCAGGCCTTGGCCAGCGCCACGGTCCAGCACAAGATGGAGGCGAGGAACAACCCGGCGAGCACCGCCTTCACCACCAGGTCGGCATGACCGACCATGCCCCAGGCGGAGAGGTCCGGTGGTGGCAAGGCTGGCTGACCCAAGGCCGGCGCGGCAAGCAGCGTAAGAAGAGCGGCGGCGAGGGACTGGCGCATCGGGCTTGCTTTCAGAACCGCACGGTCAGCGCGGCCCGCACGGCAAACGGGGCGCCGGGCGAAATGTTGTTGTTGTTGTCCGCCACCGGGTAGTAGCGGGCGCGATTGAGGTTCTCGACATTCACCTGCGCCCGGTATTGCGGGGTGATGTCCCAGAAAGCGGCCGCATCCAGCCGGGTGAAGCTGGGGATGCGCACCGCATTGTCCGCTGCGGCGAAGTAGGCGGATTGGTGGATGATGCCAAGCCCAAGGCCCAGCTTGGGGATGTAACTGCCGAACTGCGGCGTGAAGTCGTAGCGGTTCCACAGCGAGACGACGTTGCGGGATACGAAGGGCGCAGTATTGCCCTTTTTGATCGTCGCCGATTGGTCGACCAGCAGCTCGCTCTCGGCATAGGTGTAGCCGCCCATCATACTCCACGCCTCGGTGATGCGACCGCGGATGCCGAGTTCGAAGCCACGGGTGCGGGTGCCGTCGATCAGGATGGAGCGGGCGGCGTTGGTCGGGTCCGTCACCGCGATGTTGGTGCGGTTCAGCTGGTACAGCGCCGCGGTCATCGAGAGGTCGGGCCGGATGTCCCACTTGGCGCCGACTTCGTGGTTGGTGAACTGCTCGGGCTTCAGCGCCGCGTTGCTGAGGGTGAGCGAGGCCAGCTGCTCGCCGGCACGGGGCAGGTAGGAGGTGCTGGTGCTGACGTAGAGCGAGAGCGGCTCGGCCGGCTTGTATACTAGGCCGACGCGCGGCGAGAATACGCTGTCGCTGATCAGGAAGCGGGTACCGGTGCGGTTGTTGAGGAAGTTGGTGTTGAAGTTTTCGTAGCGGATGCCGGCGATGAGTTGGAGCTGCGGCAGCAGCTGCACCTGGTCTTGCAGGTACAACGCAAAAGTGTCCGCCACGCCGTGGTTGTTGGCGTCGGTGGCACCGGGGCGGAACACCATTGGCTGGTTGATGCTGGGGGCGAAGACCGCGGCGTTGATGCTGGTGATATTGGCGCCGAGCGCGGTGAAGTAGCCGGTGTTGCGGACATTGTCGGTCACCTGGCGGCCAAGCTCCATGCCCGCCAGCAGCTGGTGGCTGAACGAGCCGGTCTGGACGCGGCCGATCAGGTCGGTCTGGTTGTAGAAGTTGTCGCGCCGCTGCGCGTTGTTGTAGGCGCTGAGCGGCACTGTGCCATTGTTGACGGCGCCGCTGGCATAGACGTTCTGGTACTGCTTGTCGTAGGTGGCGAAGCGGAACTGGTTGCGCAGCGTCAGGTTGTTCTGGAAGTTGTGCTCGACGAAGGCGTTCACCGCATTGACGTTGGCGTGCAGCGTGCTGAGCCGCGGGTCGCCGAAGAAGGTGCCGGCGCCGGTCGGCACCGGGCGGCCGGTCAGGGAGGGGATACCGCGATCGGCGGTGCGTTCATCGCGGAAGTTTTCATAGCTGAGGCGCACCGTGGTGGCGTTGCCATCGCGCAGCGTCAAGGTCGGGTTCAGGCCGTAGCGGCGCAGATGCACGCTGTTGCGGAAGCTATCGGCGTTCTCGAACATGCCCATCATGCGAAAGGCAGCGTTGTCGTTCAGCGGCTGGTTCGCGTCGCCGGAGATGCGCGCATCACCGTAGCTCCCGCCCTGCACCCGCAACTCCCGCAGCGGGGTCCAGTCCGCCTGGCGGGAGACGCGGTTGACCACGCCGCCGGCACCGCCGCGGCCGAAGATCATGGCGCTGGGGCCGAGCAGGGTCTCGACCCGATCGATGTTGTAGAGGTCGCGGAAATACTGTGCGTCGTCGCGCACGCCGTCCACGAACAGGCTGGCATTGGTGTTCTGGCCGCGCAACACGGGGTTGTCGCGGTTGTTCTCGCCCTGGCTGTAGCCAGTGCCGGGGACGTAGCGCAGCACGTCCTGCATGCTCTGCATCGACAGGTCGCGGATGGCTTGCTGCGGGATGACGGTGATGCTTTGCGGGACATCGCGCAGCGGGGTGTCGGTGCGCGTGGCGCTGGTGCTGCGCAGGGCCTGGTAGCCATCGGAGACGGCATCCCCGGTGACCTGGAGCTGCGGCAGTTGCAGTTGGGGTTCGGCCGGTGCCGGCTGGGCTCGGGCCACCCCGGGCAGCAGGGCCAGGGCACTGCCGGTGATGGCGCTGCCGGTCAGGGCAATCCGCAAACCACGTTCCACTCTCCGTAGCATCACCGAGTCCTCCATCGATAATGCGAGTCAGTCGCATTTGCGGTGGCGGCGCGCAAGCCCCCTGCCGCCCGAACCGGGTCGCGGCCCGGTTGTCGTCATCCTGGTCCTGACCCCGCCGCCCAATCTGGCGGCGGAGCTGCTGGCGCAAGGTCTACCACGCCTATTGTACGCGCGACGTGACGCCAAAATAGGCGCCACCCCTGCGGTTCGATGGTCGCCCCCCCTGAATTCAGGCGCGCAAGCCGTTGGCACGACTCATGCTTCGTCGCCCCATCTGGCCGACACAGGAGCAGGCCCCCGGATGGCACAGGTCGAGCGTGAACAAGACCCGGGCGAGTTGCCCTACCGCGCGCACAACATCCCGAAGCTCGGCTTCGCGGAGTATTGGTACCCCATCGTCACCAGCCGGGAGTTGAAGGCCAAGCCGAAGGGCGTCCGCCTGCTGGGACGTGACATCGTCATCTATCGGGACGCGGGCAAGCTCTACGCGCTGGATGACCGCTGCCCGCATCGCGGCGTCAAGCTGTCGCTCGGCGAATGCCTCTACAAGGGCACCGGCACCATCAGCTGCCCCTATCACGGTTGGACCTTCGACGGCGCCAACGGCAAGCTGGTCGCCGCCATCATGGATGGGCCGGAGGCGCCGATCACCCGCAAGGTGACGATCCGCCACTACCCGATCCGCGAGCATGCCGGCATGATCTGGCTATGGGGTGGCGAGACCGAGCCTTCCCGGCTGGAGGAAGACATCCCCGAGTGGATCGCCGATCAGCAGACCTTCTTTTCCATGCCGATGTACACCGACTACGCCTGCAACTGGCGTTGGCTGGTGGATAACTGGGGCAATGACCAGCATGCACAGTACGTGCACCGCAAGTCGCCGGAGCTGTTCTTCCAGCCGCAGCTGCCGTTCAATCTGACCATCGAGCCGAAGCCGCTGCCCAATGGCCGCGGCATGGCGTTCAAGCGCATCGGCGGCGTGACCAGCGCGGAGTTTCCGGGGCTCGGCCGCTTCCCGAACAATGAGTGGTGGCGCTTCATGAAGCCGCGCGGACGCGGGAACATCCGCGGCTTCGAGAACAGCAAGGCGCACAAGGTCTACGGCATCCCCAACCAGTCCGAAGTCTGGCTGCCGGGCATGGTGCTGGTGGGCCGGCTGCATGGCGAATACGCGCTGGTGCAGTTGGCGGTGCCGATCGACGAGAACACCACGCGCTGCTTCAACATCAACAACTTCCGCCGCACCGGCAAGCTGGTGGAGTGGTTCGATCGGTTGCACTACTACCTGTGGCGCGGCTGGGCGCATGACCGCATCTTCTCCGACCAGGACAAAGTGCTGCTGGAAGCGGTGATCCCGGGGCCGGAGCGGCTGTCCAAGAGCGACCTGGGCGTGATCGCCTGGCGCAAGTTCATGGGCAGCAATGCCCGGCGGCCACCGGGGCTGAAGGAAGCGGCGCGGGATGTCGCGTGAAGCGCGCGGAACCAATGTCGCGTGACGCGCGCCGACTGAGGTTGCGGCGCGCTATGGCGCGCTGGTTCGCCGCGCTCTGGCCGCCGCTGGCCTTCGGCGCGCTGGTGCTGGGCGGCTGGGAAGCGGGCGCCCGCTGGGGCGGGCTGGACCCGATGATGCTGCCGGCGCCGAGCGAGATCGCCGACCAATTCCGTCTCGGCTTCAGCAGCGGGATTTATCCGCAGCATCTCGGCGTCACATTGCTGCAGGCAATGCTCGGCTTCGTCATCGCCATCTTCGCCGGCGTTGGCGTCGGTGCGCTGATCTCCGCCTCGCCGTTGGTGGAGCGCACGCTGAACCCTTTCCTGATCGCGTTCGAGGCGATGCCGAAGATAGCCATGGCGCCGCTGGTCATCGTGTGGTTCGGCTATGGCATCTGGTCCAAGGTGGTGCTGGCGGCGGCCATTGCGTTCTTCCCCGTGCTGGTCAGCACCATCCTCGGCCTGCGGGCCTGCGAGCCGGGGCGGCTGGACGTGCTGCACAGCCTGGGCGCCAGCCGGGCGCAACTGTTCCGCCTGGTGCGGCTGCCCAGCGCGCTACCCTTCATCTTCTCCGGCATCAACGTCGCCGTGGTCTTCGTGCTGCTGGGCGCCATTGTCGGTGAATTCGTCGGCGCCAAGGCCGGGCTCGGCACGCTGATATTGGCAGCCAACGAGAACCTGGAGACGGCTCGGGTCTTCTCGATCCTCGGGCTGCTCGCGGGCGTGGGCATGCTGCTGCATTTCGGCGTCACCGCGCTGCGGCAGCGTCTGCTGTTCTGGGCCGGGCCGCAGGCCGGGCCACCGACTGCATGAACCGACAAGAGGGGGTGTTCCGATGAACCACATCATGCGCGACATGGCCGAGCCGGCCGACCTGTTCGACCCGCGGCACTACACCGGCGTGCGCCGGCCCTTCTATTCGGCCGAGACGCTGCCGCCGTGGTGCTACACGTCGGAGAAATGGTATGCCCGCGAGAAGGAAACCATCTTCAAGAAGTTCTGGAATTGCCTGGGCCATGAAAGCCGGGTGCCCGATGTCGGCAGCTACATAACGCTCACCTTCGCCGACGTGCCGCTGATCATCGTGCGCGGCAAGGACAAGGTGGTGCGCGCCTTCATCAACAGCTGCTCGCACCGCGGCTCCGCGATCCTCGAAGGCGAAGGCACCTGCGCCCATACGATGAAGTGCCCCTACCACGCCTGGGCCTTCGACTTCGAAGGCGCGCTGGTCGGCACGCCGCTGATCGTGGAAGAAGAGCACTTCCAGAAGGCCGAGCACGGCCTGGTGCAGATCCGGCTGGAGATCTGGTGCGGGCTGATGTGGATCAACTTCGACGCCAGCGCCCAGGCCCTGACAGACTACCTGGGCGACCTGACCCAGCGCGTGGCGCCCTGGAAGACCGAGGAGATGGTCTGCGTGGCGCGGCGTGAATTCCCGGTGAAGGCGAACTGGAAGTTCTACGCCGAGAATTGGAGCGACGGCTACCACGTGCCCTTCGTGCACCAGACCACGCTGAACAAGAAGCGCGTCAGCAAGCGCGACTTCCACGACCCCAGCGTGCATGTCGGCAACTACCTGATGCATTACACCTACTTTACGGGTAGCCGCGGCACCCCCGAAGGCCAGAAGAAGCTGCCGGAGCTGGATCTGCCGGAGGCGCTGAAGATCGGCACCTTCTTCCCCTACGTCCACAGCAACGCGATGATCGGCTTCGCCATCGACATGGTAAGTTGTACGGAGATCATCCCCGAAGGCCCCGGCGCCTGCCGGCTGTTCACCTCCACCATGGTGCCGAAGAGCACCGCCGCGCTGCCGGACTTCCAGGAGACCCTGGACCTGTACCTGAAGTACAGCGACATCGTCCGCGATGAGGATGTGATCGCCGCCGAACGCCAGCAGTTGGGCGCGCTGTCCGCCTATAATCGAGCCGGCTGCTTCACCCCGCAGGACAAGCTGGTGCATGACTATGACCTGTGGATTCTCGACCGCGTGATCGGCAACGCGTCGCCGTGACCGCGCCCGATGGCCAGGTGGCGCAGCCCGCAGGTCTGAGTCGGCCGCGCGACGCTACGCCGCTCATCTCGGTCCGCGAACTGACAAAAGTCTATCCGACCGCGAAGGGGGAGCGCGTGCAGGCGCTCTCCCGCATCAGCCTGGATATTGCCCAGGGTGAGTTCGTCTCCCTGGTCGGGCCCTCCGGCTGCGGCAAGACCACGGTGCTGCGGATTTTGGCTGGTTTGATCGCCGACTACACCGGGGATGTCAGCGTCAGCGGCAAGGCGCTGCACGGGCCGAGCCGCGAGGTCGGCGTGGTGTTCCAGGACGCCAACCTGATGCCCTGGCGCACCGCCCTGGCCAATGTGCTGCTGCCGGCGGAGGTGCTGGGGCTGAACCGCAAGCAGGCCAAGCTGCGCGCGCAGGAACTGCTGACCATGGTCGGGCTGGAGGGCTTCGAGCGGAAGCTGCCCGGCGAGCTTTCCGGCGGCATGCGCCAGCGCGTCGCCATCGCCCGCGCGCTGATCCATGACCCCGCGGTGCTGCTGCTGGACGAGCCCTTCGGCGCGCTGGACGCGATGACGCGGGACACGATGAACGTGGAGCTGGCCGCCATCGCCGCCAGGTCGAAGAAGACCGTCTTCCTCATCACCCACTCCATCGCGGAAGCCGTCTTCCTCAGCGACCGGGTGCTGGTGATGTCGTCCCGCCCCGGCCGCATCGTCGAAGTCATCCCGGTGGAACTGCCGCGGCCGCGCGGCCTCGACATCATCGCCGACCCCGGCTTTGCCGCCACGGTGCTGCGCATCCGCCGGCTGCTGGATAGCGTCACCGCCTCTGCCTTGCCCAGCATCGCCCATTGACGGAGCCTGGCCATGAGCGACATCACCGCGCCTGAGTTGAAGCTGCCTGCCGCGCCACTGCCACGGCTGCCCGCCTGGTTGCGGGCGCGGCCGGAACTGGCACTGACGCCTCTGGTCCTCGTCGTGGTGCTCGGGCTGTGGCAGGCGGTGGTGAGCCTTGGCCTGGTGAGCCAATACGTGCTGCCGGCGCCGTCCAATATCGGCCTGGCGCTGGCGCAGGGGCTCAGCAGCGGGCTGTTCATCCAGCATGGGCTGGTGACGCTGGGGGAGGCGGCGAGCGGCTTCGCCATTGCGGTCACCGCCGGGCTGGTGATGGGCACGCTGATCGCCGAGGTGCGGTTGGTGGAGCGCGCGGTCTATCCCTACCTGGTCATGGTGCAGACCATGCCGAAGATCGCCCTGGCGCCGCTGCTGGTGGTGTGGTTCGGCTTCGGCTCATCATCGAAGGTCGCGGTTGCCGCGATCATCTCCTTCTTCCCGATGCTGGTGACGACTCTCGCAGGCATGCGCGCCACCGACCAGGGCCGGCTGGACGTGCTGCGCGCGTTGGGCGCCGGGCCGTTCCGCTGCTTCGCGCTGGCAAAACTACCGGATGCGCTGCCCCACATTTTCTCCGGCCTGTCGATCGCCGTGGTGTTCTGCATGACCGGCGCCATCGTCGGTGAGTTCGTCGGCGCCAGCGCGGGCCTCGGCTACCTGATCGTGCAGGCCAATGCGCGGATGAACATCCCGCAGGTCTTCGCCATTTTGCTGACGCTCGGCGCCATCGGCGTCGCCGGCTACGCGCTGGTGCAGGGGCTGCGCCGCCGCCTGCTGTTCTGGGAACCGAAACAGGAGTTGAGCCGCCCATGATGAACCGCCGCACCTTGCTGGCTTCCGGCGCCGCCATGCTGGTTGCCCCCCTGGCCGCACCCGCCATCGGCCAGACACTGATCAAGACGAGTTTTGGCCCGACCACGACGGATATCTCCACCGGCCACGCGGCGCATTCTTCGCTGCCGAAGGCGCTGGGCTACTGGGCGCAGGAAGGGCTGGAAGTGGATGTCTTCGGCATTGCCGGCAACACCGCGGGGCTGCAGCTGATCTCCGCGGGGAACATCGATTTCATCACCATCGCGCCGGATGAGCTGCTGGTGGCGCGGCATCGGGGCATGCCGTTGAAGGGTGCCTATATCCATGCCCGCCAGCCGATCGGCCGGGTGGTGGTACCGAAGGCGGGAGGCTTGACCAGCCTGGCGCAGCTGAAGGGCAAGACGGTCGGCATTCCCGTCATGGGGCCGAACCCCTACGCCGCCTCCACCCTGCATGAGGCGGGGGTGAACATGACCACCGACCTGACCATGGTCGCCACCGGCACCGGCGCCCCGGCGCTGCTGGCGCTGCGGCGTGGCGATATCGCGGGCTGGCTGAGCTGGGACACCGCTGTGGCCGGGTTGGAAAACCGCGGCATGGAGTTCACCGAGTTCCGCCCGAGCTTCTTCAGCGAACTCGTCGGCAACTGCGTAATCGGGCGGGAGGAGATGCTGCGCACCAAGCCGGAGATGGCGGTGAAGATGTGCCGCGCCATCGCTAAGGCGGCCCATTTCGGGCTGACCAATCCGGAAGCGGCCATCCAGATCCACTGGAAGGTCTATCCCGCGACCAAGCCGCAGGGCGGCGATCCGGCCAAGGTGATGGAGGAAGCCAAGCGCGTGTTCCTCTCGCGCTTCAGCAGCTTCGCGGTGGCGCCGGGCACGCCCTACGGCGCCAGTACGCCGGCGCAGTGGACCCGTGTGACGCAGCAGTTGCAGGCCTCCAACGACCTGCCCGCCGGTTTTGACGGCAGCGCGGCCTTCACCAGCGAGTTCATCGCGGCCATCAACAACTGGGACCGCGAGGCCGTCGCCGCGCAGGCCCGTGCCTGGGTGGCGTGATGGCGATGATCGACCTGTTGCTGCGCGGCGCGCGCGTGATCGACCCTGCTAATGGCGTGGAACGTGTAGCCGATGTGGGCGTGGATGCCGGGCGCATCCACACCATCGGCGCCGAGGTGAAGGCGCGGCGCGTCATCGACCTGGCGGGCGCCATCGTCGCACCCGGCTTCATCGACATGCACGTGCATTGCTATGAGTGGGTGACCAATTTCGGCCTGCCGCCGGATGCGGCGGGCGTCCATTCGGGTGCGACGACAATCGTGGACCAGGGCAGCACCGGGGCCTGGACGCTGGGCGGCTTCAAGGCCTTCATCGCCGACCCCGCGAAGACCGATGTGCGCGCCTTCACCTCCATCAACCTGGCGGGGGCATTGCAGGGCGGCATGCAGGGCACCACGCTGCACAACCCGGGCATGGTGGACGTGCCCGCGTTGCTGGCCATTGCCGCCGAGCATCCGCGCCTGGTGCGCGGCATCAAGTGCCACTGCGAAAGCGGCAGCCAGTCCCACTGGGGAATCGAGGTGCTGCTGAAGGCGGTGGAGGCCGGGCGCCAAGGCGACCTGCCGCTATACATCCACACCGGGGAGCTGTTCCCGGTGAATGAAGCCAACCGGCCGCAGCCCAACGCCGTGATGGCGCAGATCGTGCCCTACCTGAAGCCGGGCGATACGCTGGCGCATGTGTATTCCTGCATGCCCGACGGCATCATGGCGCGCCATGAGGAGGTGCCCGAGTGGATCTTCGCCGCGCGTGAAAAGGGCGCGCTGTTCGACCTCGGACACGGCATCAACTTCGCCTTCGACATCGCCCGCAAGATGATGGCGAAGGGATTATATCCGGATACGCTGGGCAGCGACGTGCACGCCGATTTCGGCAGCTACCACGACTTCTCCATCCTGAACTATTCGCTGCTGGGGGGGCTGAACAAGGTGGTGGCGCTCGGCATGCCGCTGGTGGAGGCGATCCGCGCGCTGACCGCGACGCCGGCCCGCACGCTGCGGGACAGCTCCATCGGCCACCTGGGTGTCGGTGCGCGGGCCAATATCACGGTGCTAAGGGACGTGCCGGGCAGCTGGACCTTCACCGATACCTGGAAGCAGGAGCTGACCGTTGCGTCCCGCCTGCTGCCCGAGTTGGTGGTCATGGATGGCGAGCCGATCATCCCCGACTGCATGCTGCTTTCCGACCTGATGGCGCCGGATGAGCGCCCGCGGGGGATTACCCGTTCTTCCGACCTGCCGATGGGACGCCGCTGATGAGCCTTTCCGACAAACTCGCCGCCCGCACCGCGCGCTTCGAGGAGCGTCGTGCCGATTGGACCGTCTTCGGCTTCGAAACCGCGAAGGACCCTAAATTCGCTCGCATCCAGCGGCGCTACCTCGGCGCCAGCGGCTCCACCGACCCGGGTGACCTGCGCGGCAGCATTCCGGCGACGGCCTTCACCATGTCGATCCAGACTGTGCCGGTCGGCAACATGATCCCGATGCACTGCCACGAGACCGAGGAGGTGTTCTTCATCCTCGACGGGCAATGCCTGGTGAAGTGCTACGAGGGCGACGAGGTGACGGAGTTGCACCTGGGCAAATGGGACCTGGTGCAGTTGCCGGTTGGCTTGCAGCATGAGCTGTTCAACACTGGCGATGTCGATTGCCAGGTGCAGACCATGCTCTCCGCACCGAAGCCGCTACGGCCGCAATACAACGACCCGGAGTTGCTGGCGCTGCAAGCCGCAGTGCCCTGAACGCCATGCGGGTCAGTTTGCCGCCAGCGCGCATGCGCGTCAGTTTGCCAATGTACAACCTGCCGGAGATGCGCGGTGCGAACACCGCCTTCTGGCAGGCCATGCGGACGGAGCTGGGGTTGCGCGGGCTGGACGGCCTGCCCGAAGCGCCGGAATTCGACCGCGCGCCGGTGCCGGGCTGCATCGAAGCGGAGACGCTGTTCACCCAGGTCTGCGGCTGGCCGTTGCAAACCATTTATGCCGGGCAGGCACGGTTGTTGGGCATGCCAGTGTACAGCGCGCCGCATTGCGTGGGGCCGGCGCATGCCGGCGTCTTCGTGGTGCATCGGGACAGTAGCTTTGCCACGCTGGAAGACCTGGGGGGCTGCGCCTTCGCCTTCAACAGCGTGCATTCCAATTCCGGCATGAACCTGCCGCGGCGGGCGCTGGCCGGGCTGGGCGCGCGGGCGCCGTTCTTCGGCTCCATCACCGAGACGCATAGCCAGCCCGGCAACATCGAGCGCGTGGCGAAGGGCGAGGTGGACGCCACCTGCGTGGATTGCGTGACCTACGCGTTCTTCTGTCGGCATCGGCCGGAACTGGCGGCGCGCACGCGGGTATTGGCGGTGACGCCACCCAGCCCATCCATTCCCTTCGTCACCAGCATCACAACACCAGACGACAAGGTTTTACTGTTGCAGGCCGCGCTGATGGCAGTGGCGCGCGAGCCGCGCTGGGCTGCGGCGCGCGCGGGGCTGCTGCTGGCGGATATCGTCGCACCCGATCCCGCCGCCTACCAGGTGCAACTGGGCTATACCATCGAGGCCGAGACGCTGGGCTACCCGGTGCTGGTTTAACCGAATTCCCCCGCCGGCATCGGTGCGCCGTACCAGCGCGCGAAGGCCAGTTCCGCCAGCAGCACCAGCCCATACAGCACCACGCCAATGCCGCAGAGCAGCGTGATCGCCGCCAGCACCAGCGCGGTTTCGCCCAGCGAGGCCGCGAACATCACGACATAGCCGAGACCCTGCTGCGCGGTGACGAACTCACCGATCACCACGCCCAGCAGCGCCATGGTCGCGGCCGTCTTCATGCCCGCCAGCAACTGCGGCACGGCATAGGGCAGCCGCACCCGCAGCACCGTCTGCCACCAGTTGGCGCCGAGCACGCGGCACAACCGCAGCGCGCCGCTATCGGTGCCGGCGAGGCCAGCGATGGTGCCGATCAGCACCGGGAAGAAGGCGATGAAAACCGCGAAGGCCAGCCGGCACGGCGCGCCGACGCCGAGCCACACCACGAACAATGGCGCCAACGCCATCTTCGGCACGATCTGCAACGCCAGCACCCAAGGCATGGCCACACGCCGCAGCAGCGCCGCACTGCTGAGTGCCGCGCCCAGGCCGGCGCCAATGACGCAGGCCAGCAGGAAGCCCAGCGCGGTTTCCCGCGCGGTTGAGAGGCCCTGGTCGAGCAGGATCTCCGGGTGGCGCCCCAGCGCCTCCAGCACGGCGCTCGGCGGCGCCAGAAGGTCCGGCGAGACCGGCAGGAAGCGCACCAGTGCCTCCCAGCCCAGCAGCATCGCCAGCACCGCCAGCGTGGAGGTCAGCGCGGCCTTCATCGGCGGGTACCCCAGCGGCGGCGCGCGGCATCCTCGACCAGGCCGACCGCGCCGTACAGCGCCGCGCCCAGCACGCACAGCACCGCAAGGGCGGCGAAGATCAACGGCGTATCGGACCGCGCCTGCGCCTGCATCACCATGTAGCCCAGGCCAGCATTGGCGGAAATGAACTCGCCCACCGTCGCACCGGTGAAGGCCATGGTCGCCGCCACTTTCGCGCCGGCGAAGACATAGGGCATCGAGGTCGGCAGCCGCACATGCCAGAACGCCTGCCAGGAGCTGCCACCGGCAGCGCGGCACATGCGCAGCTGGTTGGGGTCCGCCGCGCGCAGCCCGGCCAAGGCGCCGACCGCGACGGGAAACACGCTGACGAAGACCGCGAAGGCGAACAGCGAGGGCAGCCCGATGCCGAGCCAGACCACGAAAAGCGGGCCCAACGCAACCTTCGGCAGCAACTGGAACAGCAGCAGATTCGGGTACAGCAGCCGGTTCAGCAGCGGCGAGAGCATCATCGCGGCGGCCAGCACCATGCCGGCCAGCATCGCGACCAGGAAGGCGCCACAGGCGGCACCACCCGTGGCCAGGGCATGGCGGGCCAGCGCGGGCGCGGCCTGCCACAGGCTGGCGGCGACACTGCCCGGAGAGGGCAGCAACACCTGTGGCACGCTGGCCCAGCGCACCACCAGGTCCCACGCCAGCAGCACCAGGGCGCCGACCAGCAGCGGCAGCCAGGGCAAGCGTGGCGCTACCGCCAGCGTGGTGCTGCTCACGCCGCCATGTTCCGCGCGATGACGCCGCGCAGATGAGCGACCACGGCGGCGAACTCGGCGCTGTCCGCCAGCGCCGGGGTGCGCGGGCGTGGGAAGGGCACCACCAGTTCTTCCGCGACGGTCGCGGGGCGGCGGCTCATCACCAGCACGCGGTCGGCCAGCAGCACGGCTTCGCGGATGGAATGCGTGACGAAGATCGCGCTTTTCTGGGTGTGCTGCCACAGGTCCAGCAGCACGTCGCCCATCTCGTCGCGGGTGATCGCATCCAGCGCGGAGAAGGGTTCGTCCATCAGGATCAGGTCGGGGTCCAGCACCAGCGCACGGCAGATCGCGGCGCGTTGCCGCATGCCACCGGAGAGTTCGTGCGGGCGGCTGTTCTCGAAGCCCTTGAGGCCGACGGTCTCGATCAGCCGCAGCGCGACCTCCAGCACCTTGGCGCGGGGGATGCGGCGGATGGTCGCCGGGAAGATCACGTTGTCCAGCACAGAAAGCCAGGGCAGCAGCGTGGCGTCCTGGAACATCACCCCGGTCTGCCGGTGCGGACCGACCAGCTCCACGCCGCCGCGCTCCAACCGGCCCTCGGTCGCGGTCTCCAAACCAGCCGCCATCATCAGCAGCGTGGACTTGCCGCAGCCGGAAGGGCCGAGGATGGCGACGAACTCGCCGCGCCGCACCGCGAAGCTGACGCTTTCCACCGCGCGCAGCGGCACCGGGCGGGTGGGGAAGGTCTTCCCCACCGCGTCGAAGCGGATGGCCTCCGCGATCAGGGTGGGTGCTTCGGGCATCAACCGAACAGCGTACGGAACTCGGCGGCCAGCTGTGCGGCGCGCTGCCACTCGGCAGCGGTCATCGTCACCGGGCCGATGAACTGGTTGCTGAAGGCGGTGGCGGCGTCGGGCTTGGTGTCGCCGGCCACGGTCAGGTAGCGCATGGTGCTATCGACCATGACGGTGGCGTCGGCCGGGTCGGTCCAGCCGAGCGGATGGGCGAAGGCCTTGGCCGGCGTGGCGCCCATGCGGGCCATGCCCAGGCCGACGCGGGCCTGTTCCTGCGCGGTACGGGACAGCGCGGCTTCGGGTACCAAGCGGCCGAAGATCTTCAGCGCCTCGTCCGGGTTCAGCAGCGTGTACTTCTGCGCCTTCATCAGGCCGTTCACGATGCCCTGCGTCGTCCGCGGGTCGCTGGCGGCGCGGTCCTTCTGCGTCATGATGGTGTTGCCGTAGAAGACGATGCCGACCTGGCTGTACAGGAAGGTCCGCACGTTCACGCCCTGCGCCACGTAAACGGGCAGCATGGAGGTGGCGAAGCCGGTGATGCCATCGACCTGCTTTTCCGTCAGCAGGCGCTGGCGGACGTTGTTGTCCACGGTGGAGTGCTGGACCTTGCTCTCATCGATGCCCGCGGCATGGGCATAGGCGCCCCAGAACGGGTAGTCGCCGGAGGCAGCGGTGGAGGCCAGCTTGCGGCCCATGATGTCGGCCGGCTTGTGGATGGGGCTGTCGGCCAGCACCACCATGCCCATCATCACGTCGTAGGACATGGTGGCCACCTGCACGATCGGCAGGCCCTTGGCGGCCTGCTGCAGCCCGGCCGAGGCGGCGGCGATGCCATAGTCGAACCGGCCGGCGCCGATGGCCTGCGCCGCGACGGTGGAGCCGGTGCCGCGGGCGATCTCCACGTCCAGGCCTTCCTCGGCCCAGTAGCCATTCGCCTTGGCGACATAGGCGATCAGGTTCGGCCCTTCCGGCACCCAGGGCAGGGTGAAGGAGACCTTCTTCAGCGTCTGGGCACGGCCAAAGGCGGGCACCAGGGCGGGCGCCGCCAGCAGGCCAAGGGCGGCGCGGCGGGTGAAGGGGGTGCGGCTCATGCGGAAGCTCCCGGCGTCAGGCGCCCGAGGCGGGCGGTGCTGCGGAGGGACTTGGCAAGTGCCGTGCCAGCGGATGTTTGGGCGAGGGCGTCACCCCCTCCGACGCAACGCCCGGGACCGTCAGCCGCCAGTGGGGGCGATGCCCTCGGGCCGATAGACCAGCAGGTCGATCTCAACCAATGCATCGCGCGCCAGGCCGGTGGTGCCGATGCAGGTGCGCGCCGGCAGTCGGCCCGGGGCAAAGTAGGTCGCGTAGGTGGCGTTCATCGCTTCGTAGTCGCGCTGGAATTCGGTGAGGAAGACGCGGGCCTGCGCCACCATGGAAAAGTCGCAGCCGAGGCCCGCCAGCACCAGCTTCAGGTTCGCCATCACGGCATGGGTCTGTGCCACCACGCCGTCCGGAAGCGGCAGGGTGTTGTCGATGGGGTCGCAGGGCATCTGCCCGGTGATGAAGGCCCAGGGGCCAACCGAGACGGCATGGCTGAACGGCGCCACGCGGTCGGGGCCATTGTCCAGGGTGTGGAACAGCATCGGGGGTGGCAGGGTCATCGCGGCCTCGTCAAGCGGTGGGGTGGCTGGGTGGTATCGGACTTGCTTTGCAGCCGGCATGCCCGACGCACATGAACATCGGCACCTGACGGGGGAGGATCTGGCGGCACTGCTGCTGGAACGCCCTGGCGTGCTGGTCCGCCGCCTGCACCAGATCCATTCGGCGATGTTCGCCGAGGAATGCGCCATCTTCGGCGTCACCCCGGTGCAATACAGCCTGCTGAGCCTGGTCGCCGCTTCGCCCGGGCTGGACCAGGGCGGCGCGGCGGCCGCGCTGCGGCTGGACCGGTTCACCACGGCGGATGTGATCAAGCGGCTGGTCGCGGCGCGGCTGTTGCGCGTGGCCGCCGGCATGGACCGCCGCACCCGCCGGCTGCAATTGACGCCGGATGGCGAGGACGTGCTGGCTGCGATGCAGCCCAGCGCGCTGCGGGCGCATGACCGGCTTGTGGCACCGCTGGCGCCGCGCGAACGGGCGGCGCTGCTGCGCATGCTGAAGCGCCTGGTGGACCGCCACGCCGCGCTTGGCGCCAGCGCGCCGAAGGTGCGTTGAAGGCACCACAGCCCCAAGGTCCGGTAGCGGCAAACCTCAGGCAGCCGCGCGGCGGGCCGCCAGCACGCCGAGGATGGCGCGGACGATGCCGCGATAGCCGGTGCAGCGGCAGAGGTTGCCGGCGAGTTCCTCGCGCACCCGGGCCTCATCGGCATCCGGCAGCCGCAGCACGATATCGCGCGCCACCACCAGCATGCCCGGCGTGCAATACCCACATTGCAAGGCATGTTCGGCGCTGAAGCTTTCGCGCAGCGCGGCCATCACGGCGTCCTCGGCGAAGCCTTCGATGGTGCGCACGCTGGCGCCCCCACAGGCCCCGGCGTGGATCAGGCAGGAGCGCGCCGGGGCGCCGTCCACCTCCACCGTGCAGGCGCCGCAGACGCCGTGCTCGCAGCCCAGATGCGTGCCGGTCAGCAGCAGCTCGCCGCGCAGCAGGTCAGCCAGGTGGGTGCGCGGTTCGGCGGCAACGGTAGCCAGGGCGCCGTTGACGGCCAGGGTGATGCTCATCGGACGGCCTCGGCGGCGTGGCGCAAAGCGGTGCGGGCCAGGGCGGCGCGCCAGGGGTCGTCCAGCGCCAGCGTGGCGGTGATGCGCGCGGCCTCGGCGGTGGGGTCCGCCAGCAGGGCGCTGGCGTCGGCGATGACCAGCGGCGCGGCATCCAGCGCCGCCAGCACCGCCGTGGGCACGGCACCAGGCAGCGCCAGCACGCAGGCGGTGGCCTTGGAGAACTCACCGGGCTTCCGGCAGAACTTCCAGTGGCCGAAGCGGGTGGCCGCCGGCAGCGCGGGGAGTTCGAGGGCGCGGAGCAACTCGTCGCTGCGCAGCGCGGTTTCGAACACGCCCAGCACGAACTCAGCGAGCGGGATGCGGCGTTCGCCCTGCGGCCCCAGCGCGATGGCGTGGCCCGGCAAGGCCGGCAGCACCGCGACCCAATCGGCCGCCGGGTCGGCGTGGGCGAAGCTGCCGCCGATGGTGCCGCGGTTGCGCACCGGCCGATACGCGATGCGCCGGGCGACGCCGGCCAGGATCTCGCCCAGGCGGCCCGGCACCACGCCATCCTCGATGGCGGCGTGGGTGGTGCCGGCGCCAATCCGCACCGTCTCGCCCTGCATGGAAACGCCGGCATAGTCAGGCAGGTGGCGCAGGTCGGCCACACGTTCCGGCAGCGCCAGGCGCAGGTTCAGCATGGGGCCGAGCGATTGGCCGCCAGCCACCGGGCGGGCACCCGCGGCCAGCAGCGCCAAGGCGGCGGGCCAGTCGGCGGGGCGGGCGTAGTCGAAGGGCGCGGGCTTCATGCGCGGCCCGCCTTGGTCAAGGCTGCGAGCACGCGGGCGGGCGTGGCGGGTAGGTCCAGCACCTCGGCGCCCAGCGGCGCCAGCGCGTCATTGATGGCGTTGACGATGGCGGCTGGCGGGCCGATGGCGCCGCTTTCGCCCAGGCCCTTCTGGCCGAAGCGGGTCCAGGGGCTGGGGGTTTCCATGTGGTCGATCCGGATATCCGGCACTTCCGTCGCCCCCGGCAGCAGGTAGTCGGCCAGCGTGCCCGCCAGCGGCTGGCCCTCGGTGTCGAAGGGCATTTCCTCATACAGCGCAGTGCCGATGCCCTGGGCGACGCCGCCCAGCACCTGGCCATCCACGATCATCGGGTTCACCAGCACCCCGCCGTCTTCCACGATGACGTATTGCTCCAGCGTCACCATGCCGGTCTCGGTGCAGACCTTGGCCACCACGGCGTGGGCGGCGTAGCTGTGGGTACCGGTGTCAGGGTCCGGCCGATAGCCGGCGGTCACTTCCAGCCCGCCACGGTCCACATCGGTCGGCAGGTTCTGCGGGCTGCGGAACCAGGTGCGGGCGACCTGGTCCAGCGAGACGGCGGCATCCCCGGCGACCACCTGCCCCGCGACCAGCCGCACCGAAGCACGGTCCGTCTGCAGCAGCGCGGCGCCGATGGCCAATGCGCGTTCGCCAAGTTGGCGACAGGCTTCGGCCACCGCGCCACCGGCCATCACCATGGCGCGGCTGCCCCAGGTGCCCGTGCTGTAGGGCGTCAGCGCCGTGTCGCCATGCACCAGCCGCACGCGGGCGGGGTCCACGCCCAGGATTTCATGTGCCACCTGGGCCAGCGTGGTTTCCAGTCCCTGGCCGTGGCTGTGCAGGCCGACGCGCAGTTCCAGCACGCCATCGGGGGTGAAGCGGGCCTGCGCCTGCTCGAAGCCGGGCACGAAGGGAATGCCCCAGCCGTGATAGACACTGGTGCCGTGGGCGCCCTGCTCGCAGAACACCGAAAGGCCGAAGCCGACCGCCTCGCCGGCCGCCTGCCGCGCGCGGACCGCCGCGACATCCACGGCGGCGACGGCGCGGCGCAGCGCCTCGGGGTAGTCGCCACTGTCAAACACCTTGCCGACCAGGTTGCGATACGGCATCGCGTCGGGCGGCACCAGGTTAGCCTGGCGCACCGCTTCCGGCGGCAGCTTCAGCTGGCGGGCCAGCGCGTCCAACGTGGTTTCCATGGCGTAGCACACGCCAGTGCGGGCCACGCCCCGGTAGGGCAGGATCGGCGGTTTGTTGGTGCAGGCCGAGACAGTGCGGAAGCGGAAGCGCGGCAGCGTGTAGGGGCCCGGGAAGATGCTGCCGATCTGCGCTGCTTCCAGGCAAGCGCTGAACGGGTAGAGCGAATAGGCGCCGGCATCCACGGTGGCATCCACCTCCACGCCCAGCAGTTTTCCTTGCTCATCCGCCCAGGCGGTCACGTCGTAGTAGTGTTCCCGGCAATTGGCGTTGGCGGTCAGTTGTTCCAGCCGATCCTCAATCCAGCGCACCGGGCGGCCGAGGCGCATGGCCAGCGCGGCGCAGACCAGTTCTTCGGCCAGCAGGATGCCCTTGTAGCCGAAGCCACCGCCGACATCCGGCGCCACCACGCGCACCTGGCCCTCGTCCAGCCCCAGGCATTCCGCCAGACCGGTCTTGGTGACATGCGGCATCTGCGCCGCCGTGGTGACAATCAGCTGTTCCAGCCGCGGGTCCCACTCCGCCAGTACGCCACGGCCTTCCAGCGGCGCCATGTGCTGGCGCGCGGTGCGCAGCCGGCGATGCACCTTGGCGGCAGCGCAGGCATCCAGGTCGGAAAGGTCCTCGTCGCGGCGGGTTTCCAGGAAGGCGTTGTCGGGCCAATGCTCGTGTATCAGCGCAGCGCCGGGGGCGCGGGCGGCGAGCATATCGGCGATGACCGGCAGCGCCTCGTAGTCCAGCAGGCAGGCGGCGGCGAGGTCCTCGGCTTCGGCGCGGGACGGGGCAACGCAGGCGGCGATGAGCTCGCCGACATGGCGCAGCTTGCCCTGCGCCAGCGCTGGCTGGTCGGAGGCGCGGAAGCCCGGCAGCGCGGAATTGGCGCGGATCGGCGCGATCCCAGGCAGGTCTGCGGCGGTAAAGACCAGGCCGCCATCCGGCTTCTGCACGCCCAGCAGCCGGGCATGCGCCACTGGGCTGCGCAGGAAGGCCACCTCCAGCGTGCCGGCCGGGCGGATATCACCGACATAGCGGCCGCGGCCATGCAGGAAGCGCGCGTCTTCCTTGCGGCGCAGGCTGGCGCCGACGCCCTTGGATGGGGTGGGAGTCACGCCGCCTCAGCCAGCACCGGCTGCGGCAGGATCACCGCATTGGCGTCGAAGCGAACGCCGGCGCGCAGGCAGAAGGCCGGGCTGAGGAAGCGCTCGGCGGTCACCACGGTGCCTTCGTTGTCCTCCAGCCGGAAGCGGCCACGGTCGTCGTTCAGCACGGAGATATCGGCTTCCACGCCGACCTTCAGCGTACCGATCTCACCCTGCATCTTCAGCATGGCGGCGCAGTTGCTGGTGACCATCGGCACCACCTGCTCCAGCGTCAGGCCCAGCGCCAACATGCTGGTCATCGCACTGGCCAAGGAGAAGTTCTGCTTGCCGGCAAACAGGTGGTTCTCGGCGTCATCCGGATGCGCGCTCGGGGTGCCCTGCGGCTTCGGCACCGTGGTGTTGTAGCCATGCATGTCAGCGCCCAGCGTGTCCGGCACCACGCCGGTATCCAGCACGCGACGCGCCATGTTGAAGCTGAAGTGGCTGCCATGGCCGACATCGGTCTTCAGCCCCGCAGCCAGCGCTTCCCGCACCACCGGGTGCAGCGCGCCGTGGCGGTCCACGAAGCCGCCGGGGTGGCGGGTGAAGGGGTGCGCCAGCACGTCGCCGGGGCGCATGATCTCCAGCATCTGCGGCAGGATCAGGTCGGCGTCATAGGTGCGGCCGTCGCCCGGCATCGGCCAGAGCTGGCCGAAATGGATGTACAACGGCCGGTCCAGCCCGCGGGCGATGGCGCTGGCCTTGCGCATGGCCTCGATGCCCCAGCGGGCGAAGCCGGCGATTTCCGCATGGCCCTTGACGCCACGCACCAGGTCGCCGTTCTCCTGGCCGGAGCGGATGGTGTCCTCCACGGCGATGCAGTCGGGGCCGTAGAGTTCCGGGTAGTAGTGCCCCTCCAGCCCGCCGACCATGTAGGCGGAGATGAAGGCCAGCACGCGGCTCGCGCTTGGCTTGGCGATGTACTCACGAAACCCCGGGAAGGTCAGCACCGAGGGGCCGCCCTGGTCCACCAGCGTGGTGACGCCGGAATGCACGCCGACCATGTCCGGGTTCAGGCCGAAGCGGCCGGAGACGTACTGATAGACATGCGCGTGGGTGTCGATCATGCCCGGCAGCACCAACTTGCCGCTGCAATCCACCACCTGCGTCGCCGGGCCCGGTATGGCGCTGCCGATGGCGGCGATGCGGCCATCGCTGACCGCGACATCCATGATGCCATCCAGGCCCTGGGCCGGATCGATCACGCGGCCGCCGCGCAGGATGGTGTCGAAGGGCTTCGCATCGGGCATCGGGGTCTCCCGGGGTTCGGTCGTGCCGGCATGGTCGCAAGCCGCGTGCCACGGCCGGCGAGTGTGGGGCGCGCAGCATGGCGCCGACAACATGTGGCTGCACGCACATTTCTGCGCCAGATCGGCGGCACGGCTGCCCATGCACTGGGCGGTAGCGTCCTCGGCCGCCGTCGGCGCCGCCGCCGTACCCCCTTGGCACCGGCCTTGCAAGGTCCGCGCCCACCGAGGGACGTGAAGTGGGATTGGCCGCAACTGAACCAGGGGCATTGCATGGGCGCGTCGCCGTCGTCACCGGCGGCGCGGCGGGCATTGGCTATGCGCTGGCCGAGGGCCTGGCGCGGCGCGGCGCCCAGGTGCTGATCGCCGACCTGCGCGGCGCGACGGAAGCGGCCGAACAGCTGCGGGCGCAGGGGTTGCAGGCGGCTGGCGTGGTTGCCGATGTCGCCAGCGAAGCCGCAACGGCAGCAATGGCTGCGGCGGCGGAAGCGCAGTTCGGCGGCCTCGACATCCTGGTCAACAATGCCGGCATCTACACCAGCCTGACGCCGAAGCCGTTCGAGGAACTCGACGTCGAGGAATGGAAGCGGGTGCTGGAGGTAAACGTCGTCGGCACCTTCCTGGCTTGCCGTGCAGTTCTGCCAGCCA